>CAMKDG010000046.1 GCA_946411205.1 uncultured Desulfotomaculum sp. | reverse complement strand
TGATTCAAGAAATTGATCAAGCAGATGGTTTTATTAGCAATTTTCTTCAATTAGCCAGACCAAAACCTCCTCAAATGCAGCAGTGTTCTTTAAATGACGTAGTCATTCAATTTATCCGCATCTTTGAATCCCAGGCATTTTTGCGCGGGGTTAAGATAATCACTCACTTGCAAGAGTTACCGCCCATTGTTATTGATATAGGTCAAATTAAACAAGTGCTATTAAACTTATGCCAAAATGCGCTACAAGCTACGACAGTTTCCGGTACCATTACCATAGTTACAGAATATCTATCAAGAGATAAAGAAGTATGCCTACGTGTCATTGATGACGGCCCAGGCATTTCCCAAGAAGATTTGGATAAACTGGGTACGCCCTTTTATACTACCAAGGACACAGGTACGGGTCTTGGCTTGTCTATCTCCTACGCTATTATTGATCGGCACCACGGGCGCATGGAGGTTAAAAGCCGGCTGGGAGAAGGTACCTCCTTTTGCATTTACCTACCGGTGGACATCCAGTTCTAATTGGCCAACCCCCCTCATAATACTGGAGTAAGAGGACAAGGGGGGGATATTTTGGTAAACTATGTTTGGTTATTTATGATGGTTTTTGGTATACTGGTAGCTGGCGCCCAGGGGAACATAGAAGTAGTGACCAAGGCTGCCTTAGATGGGGCGCAGGTGGCTGTAAAAACATCCCTCAGCTTGATTGCCATTATTACCTTTTGGCTGGGCATTATGAAATTGGCAGAGGCTGCCGGATTGGTGCAGGCGTTGGCTAAACTGGTAAGGCCGGTTACCGCCTTTTTATTTCCCAGTGTTCCCAAAGAGCACCCGGCTATGGGAGCTATCGTAATGAATCTTAGTGCCAATATTCTTGGCCTGGGTAATGCAGCCACACCAATGGGCTTGATTGCTATGCAGGAATTACAAAAGTTAAATAAGCATCAATCAGATACAGCTTCTGATGCTATGTGTACTTTTCTGGCGATTAATACAGGTTGTATTACCTTAATACCCACTACCATTATCGGCATCCGTGTGTTGTATGGTAGCCAGAATCCCACCGAAATTGTGGGAACCACCGTATTTGCTACTTGCTGTGGGATGTTGGTAGCTGTTTTGGCGGATAGGCTACTGCGTGGCCTGTACCGGAATAGGTGGTGATGGCACTGTGTATGAATTAATTAATCAGATTTCCCGGTGGGCCATACCGGTGATGCTTTTGGTAATTCCTCTGCTAGCCTTTATCAGAAAGGTACCGGTCTTTGAAACCTTTGTCGAAGGTGCAGAAACCGGTTTTTCTACGGCTATTAAGACCATCCCCTTTCTTACTGCCATGCTGGTGGCAGTTAGCATTTTTCGAGCCTCGGGAGCTATGGAGTTGCTGGCTTCCTGGCTGTCTCCGGTACTCAGTGTGATTGGTATCCCCGCGGATATTTTACCCCATGCAGTTATGCGGCCATTATCCGGCGGAGCCGCCTTAGGAATTGCTACAGAAGTAATCAAAACTCATGGACCAGACAGCTTTATCGGCCGGCTGGTTTCCACCATGCAGGGTAGCAGTGATACCACCTTTTATGTGTTAACGCTTTATTTTGGGTCTGTAGGCATTCGGAAATACCGCTATGCCGTGGTTTCCGGCTTGGCGGCAGATTTTACTACATTAATCGCTTCCATAATCATTTGTAAGCTCATGTTTTAGTGCCGCTAGGGACGGGAATGATATTGACAGGGACTTGTGACAAATAAGGAGATTTTAATTGATGGAAATAAGGTTACAAAAAGTATTGGCCATGGCTGGTGTGGCTTCTCGGCGACATGCGGAGGAATTAATCAGCGGCGGCAGGGTAAAGGTCAATGGAAAAGTTGTTAAAGAACTAGGGACCAAGGTAGAAGTCCCTCGAGATAAAATAGAGGTGGATGGTAAACCCCTTCCTCCGGTAGAAAGTAAAGTATATTATCTTTTAAATAAGCCCCGCGGTTATGTTACCACCCTGCAAGATGAGCGAGGGCGCAAGACAGTATTGGATTTGCTGGAGGGTGTGCAGGAGAGGGTTTACCCGGTGGGTCGATTGGATTACGACTCCGAGGGTCTGCTGCTATTAACCAATGATGGTGAGCTTACCCAAGCCCTCACTCACCCCAAGCACAAGGTTAAGAAAACGTATCGTGCCAGGGTCGAAGGCATACCGCAGCCAGATAAGCTGGAAGAAATGGCCAAAGGTTTACAACTGGAGGACGGGATGACTGCCCCGGCGGATGTAAAACTGGTGGATATTTTGGACGGCCGGGCTTTGCTGGAAATTTCCATTCATGAAGGGCGCAACCGCCAGGTGAGACGGATGTGTGAAGCTATTGGACAACCCGTACTTAGACTGAGAAGAATTCGCCTAGGCCCGTTGGAATTAGGGGAGTTAAAATCGGGTGATTTTAGACCGCTTAATTTTACTGAATTAACATCCTTACTGGCACTGGTAGGAAGGAAAATAGATCCCACTGTAGTTCAAATTGCCAGCCGAAAGAAAGGACCTACCTTCGATAAAACACCGGTAGGTAGAAAATCTGAAAACAAGAAATATGAAGGTAGAGGTCCAAAAGGAAGAAGAACCGAAGGAAATAAAGCTGAGGATAAAAAACCAGAGAGTAGAAATGGCCAAGGGAAAAAGGCCATCGGAAAAAGACCAGAGGCTAGAAAAACAGAAGGTCGAAATACCAGAAATAAATTCGGCCAAACAAAAACCAGATGATCCAGCAATGGTAAATAATGCTGCGGGTATCACGAAAGAGGCATAAACATACCTTAGCGATGGCAATATTATAGGGTAAGCCATACAAAAACGGAGGGTATGCTATGCCTTATTGTATTGCCTGTGGCAATGATAGTAGTCTGGCCTGTTCTAAATTTCCCCCCAGTGCAGATACTGCTAACGCCACACCCTATGGTTTACTGGGAAATTTTGATGAACAGGGTACTTTAGTAACCATGGAATGTCAGGGAGCTAGTTTGGATGATGCCCAGGCGGCCTTTGAGGAGCCAGATCAATATTTTGATACCTGTCCCATTTGTGGATCTCAGAAGATACGTTGGTAAGACTTAGCAGGATTTTTTCCCGCCGGAGAGAATTGTTCTAGAGTTAGGCACCGGTAGGGAGGTTTTAGGTTTGAGTATAGTTAACGAGGATATTATGTACAAGCCCTTAAAGGTTAAAGTGCGCATGGATTTTAAAGGAGTCGGCAAAACTGGACGTTTTTTGTTTGGGGGGAAACCCAGCGACAAAGCTGCCGAAGATCTTAGGGAACAGCAGGTAGCTGTGTTTAGGAATGTTCCCATCCAGGGCATTCAAGTGGAAGATATCGATATGAGCACAGAAGTCTACATGGTGCATGATGAAATTACCGATTCAGAGGTGGCCTATGCCCCGGTGATTCTTCTATTGCGGGCAGAAACCTTAGAGGATGTTGTACGTTTTATTGCGAGAGACGATTTTCGCAAGATTGAGATTATCGATCCACCCAACATGTCCCTCAGTAGATATGATGTAGAGAGGCTGTTATTTAGAGTGGCAGAGGAAATGAGAGTTTATCGCAGCCTATTGGAACGAAGGATGAATAACCGCTAACAAATGGTATAATTTAACATACTGCCGCATAGTTTTTTGGATAGGAGGCGGTGGTATGAAAAATGGACAATATAGCTACAAAAAAATTGCGGAAAAACTGTTGTTAGCAGTTATTATTTCAGCAGCAGTATTTCTGTTCTTTTACCAGACCATGTTGGCGGGGTCACCTCTGAGTCAAGTCATTCATAGGGTCGGGTCTGATGCTGAGCAGGTAATAGGTCCTGTTACTGACCAAAAGGAAACCATTATTCTGCAATTAGTTAATTTTTCTACCCTACCGAAGGCTAAAATACTGATAAACGGCCAATATCAGGGGGATTTTACCCACCCTTATGTTACCCTAGCTGTGTCCGAGGAGGACACTATAGAAGTGGATTGCACATTTTATGAACATCCCGTCGTCGTAAAGATAGTAGATAGTTCCAAAGCAATTCTAAAACCTGCCAAGGGAATGGATTTCACCGGTCAAAAAACAATTATTACCATTGGTAAAGTAGAACGGTCAGAGAATTAAACAGAGGTTGCAGTTGAAAACTACATGTGAGCAGGTAGCCTGGTGTGGACTTTATCAAGCCTTTGTATGTTTTTGCAAATGATATAATAAAATAGGGTTTATTTTTGATCATTTAGGAGGTTTTTTGCTTGGTTCTCCACGGAAGTAGAAAAGTAGCCAGGGTGGCTATTGAGATGGCCATGACTGAAACCCGGGAACAAGAAAAGGAATATAAATCCAAGTTCTTATATGACGGAATTCGTACTGCTGCAGTAGACTATGGTGGGGATTTTATTTCATCAGTAAACCGTATTATCGAAAGAGCTGTTGTGGCAGCTAAAAGGGAAGGCGTTATCAAAGAAGTGCACGCCGATGAAGGGGCAGTGGCTGGTGCTACTCGAGAAGCCCTTTCCATGGTTATGCCCAAGGCAGTTGGTTTAAATGTAGGTGGTAAGATAGGCATAGCCCGACAGAATGATCACATCAGTGTAGCCGTGTTCTTTGGAGTGGGGCTATTGCATTTAGACGAAGTGGCGATTGGTTTAGGACATAGAGCGGTGTCCAGTCTGTAGAACGGGGAGGTTTTTGGGGGATGGCCTTTGTTAGAGGCATTCGGGGAGCCATTACGGTAGAACAGAATGACAGTAAAGAAATTATGGAAGCAACCCAAGAGTTATTGCGGACCATTATAGAACGCAATCAATTAGTGTTAGAAGATATAGGCAGTGTTTTTTTTACCGCAACGGAGGATCTAAATGCCGAATTTCCGGCAAAGGCGGCAAGAGCTATTGGCTGGGATCAGGTCCCGCTGTTTTGTGCGTTGGAACTGCCGGTTAAAGGTGCTTTAGCAAAATGCATCCGCGTATTGGTTCAGGTCAACACCAATAAATCGCAACAGGAAATAAACCATGTATATCTGCGGGAAGCAGTTAGATTAAGACCGGATTTAGTTGGCTAATTTTAGAGGCCGAGGGAAACCTCGGCCTTTTAGTTTTCGATTACCATCATCAAAACCAGGCACGATATTTTCGGCCTGGTTTTGATCTTACTCATTTTATCATACCCAAATCCTGGGCTAAGGCAGTCCAGGCAGGCAGCGATCTTTGGATAATCGCCAGATTAATACAATAGGCAATTCGGAAGTGGCCAGGAGCTCCAAAGCCACCGCCCGGCACCAATAGGATATTGTATTTCAAGGCTCTTTCAATAAACTCCAGATCATCCGGCAGGGGAGATTTGGGAAATAGGTAAAAGGCTCCGGCAGGTTTAATTAACTCAAAACCGAGGGAAGTTAGGTGATTGTACAGCACATCCCGCTTTTCTTGATATTCTGCAATATTTACAGTTTCTCGCTGCAGACCGGCTACTAAGCGTTGCATCAGGGCGGGTGCATTAACAAAGCCCAGGGTACGGTTGCAGAAGATCAGGCCATTGACGAGAACTTCAACCCCTTCGATACGGGGGTTAACTGCAATATAGCCAATTCGTTCACCAGGCAAAGCCAAATCTTTACTGTGAGAGGTAACCATCAGAGCGTTGGTGATGAACTTGAAAACAGAGGGAACCTCACCACCATCATAGACAATTTTGGCGTAGGGCTCGTCCGACAAGACAAAGATAGGACGCCCTAGTTCTTGAGATTTTTTCTCTACTAGTTGTCCGAGTTTGGTTAAGACATCTTCTGAGTAAATGACACCAGTAGGATTGTTGGGAGAGTTGATGATAATTGCTCGGGTTTTGGCATTAATGGACGCCTCAATGGCAGGTAGATCCGGTAAGAATTGTTCGTCGGTGGGGACGACTTTTAGTACACCACCATGGTTGTCTGCATAAAAGCCATACTCCACAAAGTAAGGAGACAGAGCAATAACCTCATCCCCGGGATTTAAAATAGCCTTCAAAATAACATTTAAGCCGCCGCCGGCCCCTACTGTCATTACCACATGATCGGCTGTCAAGGACAGGCCAGATTGTTCAGACAGCACTTCTGCCACGGCAGACCGAGTTTCCGGGTAACCGGCGTTGCTCATATAGCGATGCATCCCGGGCAGGGGATGTAAGGCTAACTGTTTTAATGCTTCTCTGAATTTTTCCGGGGGTTCCACCGAAGGATTGCCAATGGTAAAATCAAATATTTTATCCGCACCGTGAATCCTTGCTAGGCGGTCACCTTCCTCAAACATTTTCCTAATATAGGAACCACTTCCTAAACAGGAGGCAACTTTATCAGATAATAGCATAGATTCGCTCCTTTCAGATTACTGTTATTTTTATTGTAGCACATTTTTCTCTAATTGCCATTTTGTCCAAGGAATGATAACATATTTTTTGTAGAATGGTTTTTATTTGTAGGATGGTAGTATGGTAGAGGAGGGATACCTATGTCTAATTGGCTAAAATGACACTCGTTTATTGGGTGTTTTTTGTGTTTTGTAAGTGACTTCTTTTAGGGTATATTAGTATGGTAGGGGCCCAAAGCGTGGGCAGAAGGAGGATTATTATGATTGTGATTATGCAGCCGAGAGCAGATGAAGATAAAATTAAAGCGGTAGTAAACCGATTGGATAAGGCAGGCTTCCAAATCCATCTTTCCCAGGGAGTGGAACAGACCATTATTGGTGCCATTGGAGATAAAACCAGAATGGGAGATTTAGCTCTGGAGGCCATGCAGGGGGTGGAAAGAATTGTCCCCATTCTGCAGCCCTATAAACTTGCCAGCAGAGCCTTTAAAGAGCAGGACACGATTATTCAGATAGATGACATTACCATTGGTGGAGAACAAATTCATATTATGGCTGGCCCTTGTGCGGTAGAGAGCCGCGAGCAATTGTTTGAAGCAGCCGATATTGTTAAAGCCGCAGGCGCCACCTTATTAAGGGGCGGGGCTTTTAAACCGCGTACCTCTCCCTATGCCTTTCAAGGTTTAGAAGAGCAAGGATTAAAGTATTTGGCTGAAGCCCGGGAAAGAACAGGCCTAAAAATTGTTACGGAAGTGATGGATGCTAATACTTTACCGATGGTGGCTGAATATGCGGATATTTTGCAAATTGGTACTCGCAATATGCAAAATTTCTTCCTGCTGCGGGAAGTGGCCAAGGTGGATAAGCCAGTGCTTTTAAAGCGGGGGTCTTCGGCAACCATTGAAGAATGGTTGATGGCCGCTGAATACATTATGGCGGGTGGCAATTACAATGTAATTTTATGTGAGCGGGGCATTCGTACCTATGAAAACTACACCCGGAACACTCTGGATTTGTCAGCAATTCCAGTGGTGAAACACCTATCACACCTACCGGTGATCGTCGATCCCAGCCATGCCTTAGGCAAATGGAAATTTGTGCCCCCCATGGCCGCCGCCGCAGTGACCGCCGGGGCTGACGGCTTGTTAATCGAGGTCCATCCCAACCCATCAGAAGCTCTGTGTGATGGCCCCCAATCGCTGACACCGGAGAATTTCCAGGCCCTGATGAAGGACTTAGGGAAAATAGCAGATGCGGTGGGGAGAAGGATGGGATAAGTGTTCAATAAAATCGTTATTGCCGGTGTTGGACTCATCGGTGGCTCCCTTGGTTTAGCCTTATGCAAACGCAATTTGGCCAAAGAAGTGGTTGGTGTGGAAGCCAATGAGGATAATCTTGACCTGGCGATTCGGGTAGGCGCTGTGCATCGCGGAGCAACCCTTGCCGAAGCATTAGCTGGGGCCGAACTACTAATTTTAGCGACCCCCATTGGTGTGGCCTTGGGCGTTTTGGAGATGGCACTGCCTTACTTACGTCCGGGCACTATTGTGACAGATGTGGGAAGTGTCAAGGGGCGTTTGGTGGAACGGGCAGAGGCCATGTTACCGGCAGGAATACATTTTATAGGTGGCCATCCCATGGCAGGCTTGGAAGTTGCGGGGGTGGCGGGTGCCCGGGAGGATTTGTTTGAAGGAGCCTCTTATCTCTTAACCCCTACAGAAAGAACTGATAGGGCAGCCTTAACTAGGTTAAAGCAACTTATCGAGGGCTTAGGAGCCAAGCCGCTGGAATTGGCCTATCAGGAGCATGACCAGGCAGTAGCGATCATTAGTCACCTGCCCCATCTACTAGCAGCTGCATTGGTTAATACCGTGGCTGCTGATACCAAGAAGGAACAGCTTTTATTGGATCTAGCCGCCGGGGGTTTTCGAGATACTACCAGAATTGCAGCTTCTAATCCCATGATGTGGCGGGATATTCTGTTGACCAACCGCTCCCAAGTGCTGGAAGCTATTGAAAAATTTCGCGTGCAACTTAATCGAATAGAGCAGGGTATTCTCCAGTTTGATTCGGAGTTGTTGGTGGGTTCCTTGACCCGGGCGCAAAACGTAAGAAGCACTCTGCCGGAGAATCGAAAATACTGTTTGAGAAAATAAAGAGAGTTAGTTAGCCATTAGCCTTGGTTTTTACAGGCCAATGGCTAATGACTAATGTACGTGGGGGTGGGGTGAAAAATGAAGCTGATTATTAATCCGGTTAAACAACTAAAAGGCCAAATGACCTGCCCTGGCGATAAATCTATTTCGCACCGGGCGGTTATGTTGGGGGCCTTAGCTAAAGGCGCCACCGTGGTGGATAATTTTCTAATGGGTGAAGATTGCTTGGCTACGGTACAATGCTTTAAAGAAATGGGAGTGCAGATAGAAGGGCCGGTGGACGGTAAACTCACCATTCATGGGGTAGGCTTAGACGGTCTAAAGGAACCGGTGAAGATACTGGATGCAGGCAACTCTGGTACAACGACCCGTTTGCTGTTGGGGATTTTAGCCGGTCAACCCTTTTGTAGTATACTCACCGGGGATGACTCCCTGATTAAACGTCCGATGGCCAGAGTCACCACCCCTTTGACCCAAATGGGTGCGATATTTTTAGGACGTCAGGATAATAACCTGCTGCCTCTGGCTGTACGGGGCGGGAGACTAAAACCGATTGAATTTATTTCGCCGGTAGCCAGTGCGCAAATGAAATCGGCAGTACTTTTGGCGGGTTTATTTGCAGAAGGAGAAACCTCTGTTCGTGAACCAGCGATCAGTCGGGATCATACCGAGAGAATGCTAAGGCATTTTGGTGCAGAGGTGAAGATGTCTGACCAAACAGTTTCGGTGCAAGGTCGTCCCAGCTTGACTGGTGTTCGACTTACTGTGCCAGGGGATATTTCCTCCGCAGCCTTTTTTATGGTTGCTGCCGCTATTATTCCTGGGTCCGAGGTAACCATTCAGGGGGTGGGGATTAACCCTACTCGAGATGGGATCTTGGAGGTGCTGCAACAAATGGGCGCTCAGTTGCAGATTATTAATCAGCGTTATCAGGGCGAAGAACCAGTGGCTGACATCCAAATTTGTGGTGGAGAACTGCGGGGTACTCAAATATCTGGCACACTGATACCTAGGTTAATCGATGAAATACCGATTTTAGCAGTGGCGGCTGCCTATGCCCAGGGGACGACAGTCATCAAAGATGCTGCTGAACTAAAGGTGAAGGAAAGTAACCGCATTGCTGCAGTGGCGACGGAACTCCGGAAATTCGGAGTGGTGATTGAAGAATTGCCTGATGGCCTGGTGATCCAGGGGGGAACCCCTTTAACCGGAGCCAACTGCTGCAGCTACGGAGATCATCGCATAGCCATGGCCATGGCAGTGGCCGGTTTGTCTGCCCGCAGCCAAACGATCATTGAAGATGCCGAGTGTATTGACGTTAGTTTCCCGGGCTTCGGAGATGCATTAAAAAGCTTAACGGTAGAATAATAACCGCTAGAGACTTCTCTAGCGGCTTTTTAATTGCAAAAAAAGGTATTTTTAGTCCAATGTCGAAAGACCTATAAGACATTGTCTAGGCTTAACTATTGGAGGTTATGGTTTGCTGGATAGAAGGAGTATTGCCATTGACGGACCGGCCGGAGCTGGCAAGAGTACGGTGGCTAAGTTAGTGGCTCAAAGGTTAAAACTTATCTACATAGACACAGGTGCTATGTATCGTGCTATTACTTTAAAGGCTTTACGGGAAAAATTAGATCTACAGGATCAGA
This sequence comes from uncultured Desulfotomaculum sp., assembly GCA_946411205.1. Classification (GTDB taxonomy): domain Bacteria; phylum Bacillota; class Desulfotomaculia; order Desulfotomaculales; family Desulfotomaculaceae; genus Desulfotomaculum. The sequence continues at coordinate 15,967 of CAMKDG010000046.1, read as the reverse complement.
TAAGCCTAACTCAGTTGGCTAAAGAAACAACCATTCAGTTAGTGGCAGGATTGCAGCAAAGGGTACTGCTGGATGGAGAAGATGTAACCGAAGAAATCCGCTCACCGGAAGTGACTGGGCAGGTATCCACAGTGGCAAAATGTATCGGTGTTCGGGATGTTATGGTGAAACAGCAAAGACAGATGGCCGAAGAATTTGGCGTAGTGATGGATGGGCGAGACATTGGCACGGTGGTATTGCCCGATGCCGATGCGAAGTTTTTTCTCACAGCTTCTGCAGAGGAGCGAGCCTGCCGACGAGCTAAAGAATTAGTAGATAAAGGGTATACGATTGATATAAAAAAACTGACCAAGGAAATTGAAGAGAGAGATTATATGGATAGCAACCGAGCGGTGTCGCCCTTGGTGCCTGCCCAGGATGCTATTACCATTGACAGTTCGGGGATGACCGTTGAAGAGGTGGTTACTACCATTATTGCATTAATTGAACAGGGGAAGTAGGGGGAAACCATGTTTTACACAGTTATCCGGGCGATTATTCGCTGTTTACTGCCTATCTGGCGCAGGTGGCAAGTGATCGGGATTGATCGTTTACCTGATACGGGTGGGGTGGTGGTGGTTAGTAATCACACCAGCAATCTGGACCCAGTGGTAGTGGGTTGTGCTTTAACCAGACGTATTCACTTTATGGCGAAACAAGAATTATTCCAGAATCCTATTCTGGCTTATATTATTCGATTATTGGGGGCTTTTCCAGTAAATCGGGAAAAGTCCGACCGCAATGCGATTCGCAAGGCTTTAGAATTACTTCAAGAAGGTCAGATGATTGGCATCTTCCCGGAAGGAACCCGAAGTAAGAGTGGGGAACTTCAAAGGCCCCAAATTGGAGCCGCTATGTTGGCGATCAAGGCGAATGCACCTATTTTACCCATGGCCCTTAAAGGTACCAGGGGGTTATTTGGTCAAGTGACTGTGGTGGTGGGAGAGCCCATTTACCTACCCGAATTATGGGGTAGCCGTCCTGGGAAAGAGGAACTGGAGGCTCTAAGCCTTCAGGTAATGAAAGAGATCGCAGAATTAATGAAGTAGTGGAGGGGGAGGGGCTGTTTTGCAAGTTAAGGTAGCCAATAAGGCAGGTTTTTGCTATGGTGTCAAGCGTGCTCTCGACTTAGCCTTAACGGAGGCTGCCAATAATGCTGGGCCCATCTATACGCTAGGCCCTCTCATCCATAACCCGCAGGTTGTCAGAGACCTGGCCCAGCAGGGGATTCAAGAAGTAAGTGATCTTGATCAGGCCGAGGGTGGCACCGTAATTATTCGCTCCCATGGAGTAGGACCGGAAGTACTGGAAAAATCCGAGCAAAAGAAAATTAAGCTTCTGGATGCAACCTGTCCCTTTGTAGCCAGAGCTCAGAAATATGCCTGTGAAATGACAGAAGAAGGTATTCCTGTATATATTCTTGGTGACCCCGGGCATCCTGAAGTTCAGGGGATCTTGGGCTGGACTAAAGGAAAAGGTATCGTGGTAGAAAGTGCTGATGAAATAAGTCGGGTGGAACATCCTCGGGTAGGGGTGGTGGCACAAACAACCCAGCCACTGGCCAACTACCAACGATTGGTGGAAGCCTTTCAGAAACAAGGAGTCGAAGTGGATGCTCGTAACACCATTTGTCATGCCACCGGCGAGCGCCAGCAAGCCGCCTGGGAGTTGGCTCAAGAAGTGGATGTGGTGGTGGTGGTTGGAGGTAAGAAAAGTGCCAATACCAAAAAATTAGCCAAACTATGCGAAGAGACCGGAACTCCCACTTATCATATAGAGTCTGCAGAGGAACTGCGACAGGAATGGTTTAGGGAATGCCGGAAGGTTGGGCTAACTGCGGGCGCTTCAACACCTGACGCAATTATAGAGGAGGTAAAAAGAAGGATGAGTGAACTGGATCAAATGACTAATGGCGATGAAGCAATGGACCAAGCAATGGAGGTAAAATCCCCTAGGACAGGTGAACTGGTTAAGGGTGTTGTGGTTCAAGTGAGCAACGATGAAGTGCTGGTGGATATCGGGGCGAAGTCTGAAGGCGTAATACCCCGTAAGGAATTGGCCTTTTATGGTGTAGACAATCCCCATGATTTAGTAAAATTAGGGGATGAAATAGAGTGTGTTGTAATTAAAGCCGAAGATAATGAAGGGAAGATCCTCTTATCCAAGACACGGGCTGATGCTGAAAAAGCCTGGGATAGTTTAGAACAAGCAATGGAAAATGGTACTATTATTAAAGGTACTATTCGTGAAGTAGTAAAAGGTGGCTTACTGGTGGATGTAGGGGTGCGTGCTTTTATGCCTGCTTCCCTGGTGGAACGAGGTTATATTGATGATTTAGCCAAATTTCTGAACCAGGAAGTAGAAGTGAGAATTATTGAAATGGTTAAAGCCCGTAAGAAGGTAGTTGTATCCCGCAAGGTTGTTTTAGAAGAACAAAATGCCCGTAAACGGGAAGAACTGCTGGCTACTTTGCAGGAAGGGCAAGTTGTTAAAGGGACTGTTCGTCGTTTAACTAATTTTGGTGCTTTCGTAGATCTAGGCGGGCTGGATGGCTTACTACACATCTCTGAAATGAGTTGGCATCGCATTAACCACCCACAGGAAGTGGTTAAAGTAGGCGATGAACTGGAAGTTGCTGTTCTTAAGGTGGATCGGGAGAATGAAAAGATTTCTCTGGGTTTAAAGCAAGTATTACCGAATCCTTGGGATACCATTGAAGAAAAATATCCGGTAGAAAATATATTCTCGGCTAAGGTTGTTCGGTTAGCTCCCTTTGGTGCCTTTGTTCAATTAGAGCCAGGCATTGAAGGGTTGGTACACATCTCTCATTTGGCTGATCACCATGTTGAAAAGCCCGAAGATGTGGTTAAAGAAGGCGAAGAAGTAAAGGTTAAAGTGCTCAGTATCGATAAAACTGAAAAACGCATTCGCCTGTCTATCCGAGAAGTAAATAGTGAAGGACGTCCTGCTCGTGAGGCACGCCCCAGCAAGCAGGAAGCACCGGCAGTAGAAGCAGAGGTTGTGCAAACTCCTGAAGAAAAAATTACGTTGGGTGACATCATTGGTGATCAATTGAAGGACCTTCAATAAACCATACCCCAAACGATACGGAAGAATTAAAACAACAGCCCGCATAAAAAGGGCGGTAACATAGGATAACAAGCACCGGTGCCACCTTTGTAGGTGGGTCGGTGCTTGTTCTTTAAGAAGTAGTATGCTTAAATGAAAAAAGCTCACAATTAAGATAGTTTGCCTCTAGGGGAATTCGATGTTTTTTACATGCAAAAGTCGAGTATTGCCAAAGCAGCTTTGATATGATGTAGAAGCGAAGGGAGGGAAGGCTATGCTACAGGAACTTAACCGAGCCATTGAGTATATCGAAGAACATTTGACTGACGAACTGTATCTAGAAAAAATATCTAAATATGTCGGAATCTCAGATTATCATTTTAGGACGGTATTCTTTTATCTTGCGGGAATGACATTGAGTGAGTATATAAAAAGCAGGAGGCTGTCGGAAGCCAATAAAGATTTGCTGATGGGAGAAAAAGTCACGGACATTGCTTATAAATATGGCTACTGGTCAATAGATGGCTTTGCCCGGGCATTCAAAAAATGGAGCGGCTTTTTGCCCTCGGATGTAGTCAAAAAAAGAATCAGCAAGCCCTTCCCCAAACTTTCGTTTGTTATCACAATCAAAGGGGGTAATACGATGGAATGTAGAATCGAAGAAAAACCGGCGTTTTATCTGGTTGGTGTAAGCAAGCGAGTTCCCATGCAATTTGAGGGTGTCAACAATGCGATTGTAGATCTTGCAATGAGCATTACCAAAGAACAAAGAGAAGAAATGCACGCGCTGCAAAACATGGAGCCTCATCAAATCGTCAACGCCTCTTATGAAGCAGACGCCGGCTTTTTGAAAGAAGAAGGTGAACTGACCCATCTAATTGGCGTGCTGACCACAAAAGAGGATGTAAGCGATCGATTGGTGAAAGTTCCGGTAGAAGCCTGCGTCTGGGCAGTTTTTCCGAATGAGGGGCCGTTTCCCTTCACTCTACAAAATACCATGGCACGAGTCTATTCCGAATGGCTGCCCACTTCTGATTATGAGGTCATGAACCTGCCTACTTTTTCCTTTTCAAAAATGGATGAGCATAAAAAGGATTACGCATACAGCGAAGTTTGGACACCGGTTCGGAAGAAAAAATAAATATGTTTGCGTAGAATCTGTTTCTGCAACAGAAGGCGTTAAACGGTGAGGAAAATCCTCGCCGTTTTATTGTTGTGCTATGTTATGTCAACACGTTTTAGTTCTGCTGATTAAATTTGCTGAGCAGTTTCCCGCATTTCATGGTGCTACTTCCGTCAAAATCTGTTTACCGTTTAGCGGAACCCTGTGGATTGGCTTATGCAGAAGATAAGATTGAAAACAGCTACATTCTAAATTAATCACATTTATAGCTATATTTTCGGATTTCCTCCGGTATTTCTTCCTCCGGCATATTTTTTGGTGTTTCTTCAGTACCAGCAGCCAGTGCTGTATCGTAGTACCAACATTTAAACTTGATGGTATTCATCGTGTTCTGCAATTCTTTCATTTGCTTGTCTACAACTTCAAGACGCTCATAAAACATATCTCGCCGTTTTTGCAGGGAACTGTCGCCTTCCTGGCACCAATTCAAAAATTGTTTTATGTCTTTAATAGATAGCCCGGAATTCTTTAAGCATTCGATGATATGAAGGGTTTCGATCTCCGTATCAGAGAACATACGAATGCCACCATTGCTGCGTTCCATGTTTGGAAACATACCCTCACGGTCATAATAGCGCAAGGTTGAGATGGTAATACCAGTGATGTTCGCCACTTCACCGATAGAATAGGACATAATTTCTTCTCCTTTGCAAAAATAAAATATTTAATAAAAGCTATTGACCTAAACCTAACTTCAGGTTCTAGAATCAATATAAACCTTGCTATTTTATATGTCAACGCCATCCTGATAAGGCAAGGAGATTCTTGCAAGTCACTCCGAAGCACTGGAGATATAGTAAAACAACGATGCAATTTAAGGAGGAAAAGTGATGAGCTTCAATATGTATGTACCGACACGTTTTGTATTTGGTAATGGTAGGCTTGATGAATTACACCAACAAAAAATGCCTGGTAAAAAGGCTATTCTTGCAATCTCCAATGGCAAATCTGTCCGTGAGAACGGCGCGCTTGACCGCACATTGGAGCAGCTTAAAAAAGCAGGTGCCCACGCTGCTGTGTTCAGCGGGATTGGGGCAAACCCAACCAAGACGGAGGTTATGGAGGGCGCAAAATTTGCCCGTGATAACGGTTGTGATTTTATCGTGGCCTTGGGTGGCGGCAGTGTGATGGATGCAGCCAAAGCCATTGCCATGATGGCAACCAACGATGGTGATTTATGGGATTATGTAGGAGGAAAAACAGGTAAGAGCCACCCCCTCCAGCATGCCCCCCTTCCTATCGTCTGTATTACGACGACTGCGGGAACTGGTAGCGAGGCTGACCAGTGGGGTGTTGTGACCAACGAGGAAACCAATGAAAAAATTGGCGTTGGCGGGTATGATTCCACATTCCCCGTACTGTCCATCATTGACCCCGAACTAATGGTATCAGTGCCGCCAAAGTTTACTGCTTACCAAGGATTTGACGTACTGTTCCACGCTACCGAGAGCTATATTTCCACCTTTGCCAGCGCTATGAGCGATATGTACGCTCTGACAGCGATTGAGAATGTGGGAAAATATCTTGTTCGTGCGGTCAAGGACGGCAGTGATATGGAAGCACGGGAAGGGATGGCTTTTGCGAACACCCTTTCTGGTGTAGTGATGACCGTTAGCGTGACAACGGCAGAACATTCTTTGGAGCACGCCATGTCTGCCTATCATCCCGAACTGCCTCACGGTGCAGGGCTGATTATGATTTCCAAAGCATTCCACGGATTTTTCATCGAAAAGCACGCCTGCGATGATCGTTTTGTCCACATGGCACAAGCATTAGGCATGAAGGACGCAGGGAAACCGGAGGATTTCCTCACCGCATTGACTAAGTTGCAGGAGGACTGCAGTGTGGCCGATTTGCAGATGAGCGACTACGGTATTACTCCCGGTGAGTTTGATAAGTTGGCTGTCAATGCCCGTGAAGCGATGGGCGGACTATTTGCGGCCAACCCCTGTGAAATGACTCATGAGGATTGCGTAGAGGTTTTTAGAAAATCGTATCGTTGATTACCATTGGAGGGTAACAAATGAATCTAAATGAATTTTTAGACCATCTAAACCGTGGACTTTCGGTTACTGGCGGATCGGAAGCCCACCTCTTTATGCACAGGGTGAGTCAAGAAGCTCTGCGGATTACCGCAGAGTTGAACAACACCTATCACACGCCGGAGGAAATCCGTGCCTTGATGTCTCAGCTGACCGGCAAGTCCGTAGATGAAGGCTTTGCCATGTTTCCGCCCTTCTACACCGACTGCGGAAAAAATATCACCCTAGGTAAAAATATATTCATCAATTCCGGCTGTAAGTTTCAGGATCAGGGCGGCATTACCATTGGGAATGGTGCGCTGATTGGTCATAATGTGGTTCTGGCTACGCTTAACCATGATCCTACACCAGAGAACCGTGGCACTATGCACCCGGCCCCTATTGTGCTTGGTGAGAATGTGTGGATTGGCTCCAATGCGACGATCCTCCCCGGTGTAACCATTGGAGACGGAGCCATTATCGCCGCCGGTGCGGTGGTGACAAAGGATGTTCCGGCAAACACCATTGCAGGCGGTGTCCCGGCAAAATTCATCAAAGAAATTGATCGTTCCAAGGAGGAAAAATAGTGAGTAAAAAAGTTTTGATTATTTCCACCAGCCCCCGCAAGGGGGGCAATTCTGAAGCCTTGGCCAAGGAGTTTGCCAAGGGCGTGCAGGAGGCAGGACACAGCGCAGAAATCGTTAGCCTGCATGATAAAACTATTGGTTTTTGCAAAGGTTGTCTGGCCTGCCAAAAGACCATGCGCTGTGTCATTCATGACGATGCTGATGTCATCGCACAGAAAATGTTGACTGCCGAAGTTATTGCCTTTGCCACACCGATTTATTTTTACGAAATGAGCGGTCAGATGAAAACCATGTTAGATCGCTCCAATCCTCTGTTTCCCTCTGATTATGCTTTCCGGGACATTTATCTACTGGCCACTGCGGCAGATGGCGAGGAAAGTGCAATGGATGGTGCAATCAAGGGCTTGCAGGGCTGGATTGATTGTTTTGGGAAAACGAGTCTGAAAGGTGTTGTGCGCGGCATCAGTGTAACAGATGTCGGGGACATCGAAGGAAAGTCTGCCCTTCGGGAAGCCTACGAGCTAGGAAAGGCACTTTAATGCAGAAAATAATACCTATATTGCTTTCCCTTGTGTGTATGATTGCTCTGGTTGGTTGTACTGCGTCTCCTGTGAGTACCGCGGAACCTTCTTTCACTCCGCCACCATCCCCATCGCCTGCTCCTATTTCGAAAGAATTGAAGCCATCGGAAAGAGCAAAAGAAGGTATCACCATGCCGACTGTAAATATACAGGTTGGTAATAAAAACTTTACGGTAATCCTATCTGACAATGATTCCACACGGGCATTGCTGGATAAAATGCCCCTGATTTTGAACATGGATGAACTGAATGGGAACGAAAAATTCTACTTTTTTTCAGAAAAATTGCCTGCCAACAGCGAACGGTTAGAAAATATTAAGACCGGCGATTTGATGCTCTATGGCTCCGATTGTTTGGTGCTGTTCTATGAAAGTTTCCCCACTTCGTACAGCTATACAAAGCTTGGCTATGTTGAGGATGTAACCGGATTGGTAGATGCTCTAGGGAGTGGGAGTGTTCAAGTGACTTTTAGCGTTGCCCACTGAATCAATATATGATTCTGCTATCAAAAAATTAGCGCAAGCTTCCTAGCTTGTGCTTTTTTCTGTTTATGTGCGTAGGGTACTCTTGTTCTTAGAGATTTTCGTGTATCCAAGTCGCCTTTTCGACGTCACTTTATTAGGCGGGCTGACGGTGGAAAGCGGATGACAGTTTTTCCCCCTTTGCATATTTTGACCAACGCAGGGAAATCTATTTTTAGATAAAACTTTGATCAAAATAAGGGGGGCAAGTTAATGGATCGTTTTCCATTGGGACTTATTGTTTTAATTGTCGTATCCTTACTAATCTTCTTTGGTGTCGCCCAGAGAGCGTTGGACCGGATGCGATTAACAGACAAGGGAGCTTTAGCCGTCATACTGGCTATTATTGTCGGTAGTTTTATTAATATTCCGATTCCGGGTGCTAGAGTTCCTTTGGAAATCAATGTTGGTGGGGCTTTAGTACCAGTGGTCTTGGCCATTTACCTGCTGGTCAAGGCGGGCACGGGCAAGGAAGTGGTCAGAGCGTTAGTAGCCTCTGTAGTAACCTTCGGTGTAATCTGGTTTTTGAGTACTCGTGTCATGACCGGTATCACTGAACCGGCGGGAGGACTTAATTACATAGATCCTCTTTATGTTTTTCCCATCGTAGCAGCCATTATTGCCTATGTAGCCGGACGTTCCCGGAGAAGTGCCTTTATCGGTGCTACCTTAGGGGTTATTTTATGGGATGTTGCTAATTATATTTACTTTCTACAAAATAACGCCACCAATGCTCTTAAAAGTGTCGGAGGGGCCGGGGCCTTTGATACTGTGGTTATTTCAGGTATTTTAGCAGTTATCTTAGCTGATTTGATTGGTGAAACCCGTGAGAGATTACAGGGTGGCCCGGCGTCGGAGGGAAAACCCGATGCTTTACTAGCAGGCTTAAGAAAGCCTGAATTTGGCCGCAAAAAAGAAAGCACGAAGAGAGACGAAGAGACAGGAAAGAATACCAGCGAGACAAGGGAGGGGGTTGACCGACTTGAAGATAAAAAGATTTAAGATCATCCTGAGCATCTGTCTAATGTTGGTGGGAATTGGCATTATCAATCGGGTAAGCCTTGTCGATGCGGTACTGCCAGCTTGGAATCCAGCTTCTATTTTATCGGGACAGGGTTTGGATCATCAGGTAGGTAGTGCTGTGAAGATTGTTGATAATAAAGGAAATGTTATCAGCCAGGCTTGTCAGGGTATATCCGTGGGTGATGAGATCATAAATTCAGATGGCAAACACTTTCGAATTACCAAGCTAGAAAAAGATCGGGCTGTTGTTAAGTCCCTGGGCATGGATAAAGAACTACTGGCCTGGAATGAATACCTCACCGATGAGCGCCTAGCCATGGCGGCTGCCACCAGAAAAAGCGGAGCGGTAGGAATCTATCATACACATACTGATGAGTCTTATGTACCTTCCGATGGAAGTGAAAGTAAACCCTTTAAAGGTGGCATTTATGATGTAGGCCAGACTTTTTCAACTCAACTTAAGGAAAAAAGTGGGGGCACTATTTTATATGATCGGACGCCCCATGATCCACATGATAATACAGCTTATCAAAGATCAAGGCGTACTGTCACTAAGTTAATGAAGGAAAATCCGATTGCTTTAATTGATGTCCACCGGGATGGTATACCTGATCCCGATTATTATTCAGCCAAAATCGCGGATACCAATGTAACCAAATTAAGGTTGGTAGTGGGCCGTCAAAACCCGAATATGCAAGCAAACTTAAGTTTTGCCAAAAAAATGATGGCCTATGCCAACAAGGTTCATCCTGGTATTGTTAAAGAGATCTTCATGGCCAAAGGCAATTATAACCAGGATTTAATGCCTACGGCTTTATTAATCGAAGCGGGTACCCACACCAACACAAAGGGGCAGGCAGAAAGGGGAATCACCCTATTTGCCGATGCCGTACCCACTGTGCTGGGGATTGAAGGAGGGCCCACAGAGGCTGCTCCGCAAACGAAAGGTGAAAAAGCTATCACAGGTGCAGGCGGCGGCGGAGCTGAAAACAGCGGCGGTTGGAAAGCTGTCGGCTGGATACTGGGTCTAACCCTAGTATTAGGCGGCGGGTTCCTACTGATCAGCACGGGCAGCCTGAAGGGTGTGGGAGATCGTCTTAACTCCTTTGGTAAAGAATTTAGCAATTATCTGGGGCCAGTCAAGAAAATGGCTGGTGGCAAGAAGAAGGCCAACAAAGGCACCGGGGGAAGCTCCAAGGATCAGGCCGACCGTGCCGCTATAGACCATAGGGATGACGTGACAGAGGATTAAAAATGGGCTGCCGCCTTCTTAGGGAGGCGGCAGTTTCTCGATCTTCACGGTTTGATCATCTTGAGGAGTGATTACATGGAACCATATCTATTGGTGTCACTGACAGGAATTATTACTGGTTTTATTACACGGTTAGCCCTACTGCGGATAGATTACCGACAGTATCCTGGTTATCCTCACGGGTTTGTCACGCATTTGTCCCTGGGGTTTATAGCGGCAGCCTTAGGTGCCATTGCGGTACCAGCGTTGTTAGAGCCTGACTATGCAGCCTTCACCTTTCTGGCTTTGGCAGCTCAACAATTTCGCGATATCCGCAGCATGGAAAGGCAAACCCTGGAGAGTTTGGAAGAAAGTGAATTGGTGCAGCGCGGCAAAGACTATATCGAGGGGATCGCCCGGACTTTTGAGGCAAGAAATTTCCTAGTCATGGGCACAGCCTTTATGACTTCCTTGATTACTCAATTTTTGGGTGGGATAGCAGGGATGGTGTCTGGTGTAATCCTTATCTTACTGAGTTTGCGGTTAAAAGCGGGTGAAAACATTGGCAATATTTGTGAAGTAATACCTGCCCAACTAACCTTTAAAGACACTATCCTCTATGTGAATCATATCAATATTATGTCGGTGGGCCTAAAATCAACCCGAGAGAAAATTTTGGAACAGGGTCTGGGGGTTCTGATAAAACCTAAAAATGATGATGCTCGGGCTACCATTCATGATATTGGTCAACGATTAGCTATTGCACACACCTCAGCAACCATTTTAGGTACCAAAAAGGATGTCGATTCACCGGAGTATACCCCCATGTTGAGAAAGGACCCAGATACCGGGGCAGTGGGTTTTTACATAGTTCCTAACGAACCGGATATCAAAGCACTGATTGCAGCGGTAAAACAAGCACCGGTATTGGAAAGCGCTGCATCCCGACCCCTCAAATCAAAAATTGGTCGTTATGCGTCGGATTAACTCCTAAGAAGGAGGCGCTACTTTGTCTAAAGGAACCATTGTTGCAGCAGTAACTCTGAACACCGAATATATAACAGGTGATCTCCCCATCATTGTAGCTCAGGATGAGGAGGACCGAGATAAATTGTCTCGTCATATTGCCAACATTTTGCAAAGTACCATTCACGACCTAGGCAACGGCACCTTTTTGATTGTACAACGGTAGTTCTTGACTAAGATTGGCAGATGGTGGATAATTTATGAAGTACGTCCACGGGGAGATTTTACATGACTGACGACGGATTATTAATAACTGGTGTAGAAGAACAAAGCATTGCCGAGGAACTGGGTGTTAAATCTGGTGATAGACTGCTATCGATCAATGAGCAGCCGGTACGAGATATTTTGGATTATCGCTTTCTCTGTGCTGCAGAAGAACTGTTGGTCAAAGTAACAACCCAAGCCGGAGAGGTATGGGAACTGGAGATTGAGAAAGAGTATGAGGAAGGCCTGGGGTTGGACTTTGGGGAGCATTCCTTTGGTGCCACCAGGCGGTGTCACAATCGCTGTCTCTTTTGTTTTGTGGATCAGATGGCTCCCAAGATGCGAGATACTCTTTATATTAAGGACGATGATTATCGTCTTTCTTTTTGGCAGGGTAATTTTGTTACTCTTACCAATGTAAAAGAAGCAGAATTACAGAGGATTATTGATCAAAGGATGGGGCCCCTATTTATTTCCGTACATACCACCAATCCCGAATTACGTGCCCGTATGTTAAACAATCGTTTTGCCGGCAACATCATGGATCAACTACGTACGTTAGCTAAAGCAGGTATTGAAATGCATACCCAAGTGGTATTATGCCCGGATATTAACGATGGTGCAGAGCTAAAAAGGACCATCGAAGACCTGGCAGGCCTGTGGCCCGAGGTTCAGTCTATGGCGGTGGTGCCGGTAGGGGTTACCAAGTATAGACAAGGACTTTATAACCTAAGAACGTTCACCCCGTCAGAGGCAGGGCAAATTATTAATCTGGTGGAAGGTTATCAACAAGAGTTTTTGGAGCAGTGGGGTGATTCCTTTGTCTATGCTTCAGATGAATTTTATGTAATGGCAGGAAAACCGATTCCACCTACCGAAAATTATGGTGATTTCCCCCAAACTGAAAATGGTGTTGGCTTAGCACGATTATTTTTAGATGAATGGGATTCAATCAGGGATGATCTGCCCCAGAGAATATCCTGCAACCACAGAGTTACCCTGGTAACAGGGACCTCCGGTGCGGCTATTCTACAACAGGTAGTAGACAGACTCAACCAAATTAAGGATTTACAGGTTGACCTGGAAGTGGTAAAAAATCAATTCTTCGGCGAGAGCGTAACTGTCACCGGGCTTTTGACCGGAGGGGATATTATTAAGGCTTTAAAAAATAAAAATCTTGGTGATGCAGTAATCTTACCCTCCGTAATGCTGCGTGATGGGGAAGAAGTGTTCCTAGATGATCTAACCGTTTCAGATGTGGCTAATAAGATTCAGACCCCGGTGGAAGTGGTGGATGGCCCCGAGAATTTGGTGGAAGTGCTGCTGGGGACTAAAGCCTAAAGAAACTGGTGAAACTTTGTAGTATTATAGTAACTAAGACAGAGAGAAGGGGGAAAACCCTTTGGCGAAACCGATTATTGCTATTGTGGGCCGTCCCAATGTGGGAAAATCAAGCTTGTTTAACCGAATTGCAGGTGGCCGTATTGCCATCGTTGAAGATATGCCTGGTGTTACCCGGGACCGGCTGTATCAAGATGCCGAATGGCAAGGACGTGAATTTACCCTGGTGGATACCGGTGGCTTGGATTTTGCCGAAGATATTATTACTTCGCAAATTAGAAAACAGGCTGAAATGGCTATTGCCGAAGCCGATGCTATTTTGTTTGTGGTGGATGCCCGACAAGGGATCACCATCATTGATGAAGAGGTAGCCAAAACCCTGCGCAGAACAGACAAACCGGTATTACTTGTAGCGAATAAAGTGGAGCACTTTGATAAAATTCCCTACTACGAATTTTATCAATTAGGTTTAGGGGAGCCCATCCCTGTTTCTGCAGCCGAAGGCTTAAATACCGGTGACTTATTAGATACCTTGGTAGATATTTTGCCACAACCAGAGGAAGATCCCTATCCGCCGGATACCATTCGCATTGCTGTGATTGGCCGTCCTAACGTAGGTAAATCTTCTATGGTAAATGCCATTTTAGGTGAAGAGAGAGTTATTGTCAGCAATATTCCTGGCACTACCAGGGATGCCATTGATTCTCCCTTTGAGCGAAGTGGTAAAAATTATGTCATTGTGGACACGGCCGGTATGAGACGACGCAACCGTATTGATTTACCCGCTGAAAGATATAGTGTGGTGCGGGCATTGCGGGCGGTGGATCGCTCTGATGTGGTTTTGATGGTTTTTGATGCCACCGAGGAAATTGCTGAACAGGATAAAAAAATTGTTGGTTATGCCCACGATAAAGGGAAAGCCATTATTTTAGTTATGAACAAATGGGATCTTATCAAAAAAGATGATAAGACTATGAACAAATTTGAAAAGAAGTTTAAAGAGGAGTTGGCCTTTTTACCCTACGCACCGACAATTTTTGTTTCTGCTTTGACCAAACAACGTTTACCAAAAATTTTAGAGCTGGTGGATTTTGTAGCGGAGGAAGCCAGTAAAAGAGTTGCTACGGCAGATCTAAATAACCTGATACGTGATGCTGTGCAAGCCACTCCACCGCCCGCAGATAAGCACCGGCGGTTAAAGATATTCTATGCCACCCAGGGTGGGGTCAAGCCCCCTACCTTTATTCTCTTTGTTAATGATCCTGAATTAATGCATTTTTCCTATCGGAGATACCTGGAAAATAAAATTCGCCAAACCTATGGTTTTGAAGGTACACCCATTAGGATTTTCCTGCGTCAGAGGGAAGCCAGAGATGAATAGACCGGGGTTTCCTATTTCTCTGTAGATTCGGGGGAGTAAACTTGTTGATTGCAATGAATGTATTGATTATCGTAAGTGGTTATTTAATCGGTTCAATTCCCTTTGGTTTTTTGCTGGCACGTTTCTGGAAAGGCATTGATATACGCAAACATGGCAGTGGAAACATTGGTGCTACCAATGTTTGGCGGACGCTAGGTAAAGGACCGGGCATCGTTGTTTTACTGCTAGATGCTTTAAAGGGTGTAACAGCGGTTATGCTTGCTAAACAGCTAGGAACTAATGATTTAGTTGTATTAGGTGCCGCCTTAGCCGTTATGGCGGGACATAGCTTCCCTCTGTGGTTGGGGTTTAAAGGTGGTAAGATTATTGCCACCGGTGCCGGGGCGGTGCTGGCCATTACGCCGGTCCCCCTGCTATTAGCTTTGCTGGTCTGGGGTACTACGGTGGCTCTTAGTCGTTATGTTTCCTTAGGCTCTATCCTAGCAGCGATTTCCCTGCCCATTTGGGTGGCTCTTTTTGATCGTCAGCCTTCAATCCTTGTTTTTTCCTTACTGGCAGCAGGCTTTGCTGTTTGGAAACACGCCTCTAATATTAAACGCTTACTAAACGGCACAGAATTTAGAATAGGTCAAAAGAAATCATAATATAGGGGGAATAGGAATGGCCAAAGTTGCAATTGTGGGGGCGGGTAGTTGGGCAACTGCTCTAGCTCAGGTATTGGCACAAAATGACCATTCTGTGGTTCTCTGGTCCCGCAGAAAAGAATTAGCTCAGCTTATCAATGAAGGAGAGAACAGCAGGTATTTGCCGGGGATTACCCTTAACTCTGGCATAACTGCCGAGACAGATTTAGAAAGGGTTCTTCAGGGTGCTGTAGCAGTGGTCTTTGGTGTGCCTTCTCACAGTTTTCGAGAATTGCTTAAGAGTTCGCTACCTTATTTAAAGAATGATACAGTCATCATTAATGTGGCTAAAGGTTTAGAAGAAAGCTCCTTACTAAGACTCTCCGAAGTTTTTGCTGAAGAAGCTGGGACAGCAGCCCTTGGACGCTATACGGTTCTTTCGGGTCCCAGCCACGCTGAAGAAGTAGGCCGCAATATTCCTACTGCCTTGGTGGCAGCTTCTCAGGACATGGCCACTGCTGAGTATGTTCAGGATTTATTTATGTCTCAGGATTTTCGGGTTTATACAAACCCCGATATCATTGGGGTAGAATTAGGTGGGGCTTTAAAAAATATTATTGCACTGGGCACTGGTATCGCTGATGGGTTGGAGTTTGGAGACAATACCAAAGCTGCCATGATGACTCGGGGTCTGGCAGAAATAACTCGTCTGGGATATAGTATGGGCGCTAATCTTCTGACCTTTGCGGGCTTAGCCGGGGTGGGAGACTTAATCGTGACCTGTACCAGCATGCATAGCCGTAATCGACGCTGCGGTATCGAGATCGGACGTGGTAAAACCCTCCAGCAAGCTGTGGAGAGTGTGCAAATGGTGGTAGAAGGAGTAAGAACCACCAAAGTGGCGTACCAGTTGGCCAAGAGACAGGGCGTGGAAATGCCTATCACTGATCAAACGTATAAGGTATTGTTTGAAAACCTCTCCCCCCGGGAGGCTGTATTGAATTTAATGGGACGGGGCAAGAAGCTAGAGGTTGAAGAGATGATGCATGGTTAAACTAAAATAACGGACAACCCCAGGTTTTTTCTGAAGTGCCCCCTGTCAAGTAGACAGTGGAAAAAATAAAAACCTTGACACCA
>CAMKDG010000045.1 GCA_946411205.1 uncultured Desulfotomaculum sp. | reverse complement strand
CTCCTGGGCAGAACCTTTAGAGATGGAGTTAAACATATCATCGGCATATTCCAAACCATTTCTGCCATTACCGAAGGAAGGGGTCATCATATAGGCATAGATTCCCATGAAAGATATCAACATAACTAGCCCAATTATAAAGGCTTTGCTATCTCTTATCATTAATGGCTCACTCCTTTCCCACCGGGCACATCGCTCTTAGCACTTTCAGCCCGCAGGGTTGGTATACCTCTGATGAAACTGAGGATAATCCAGCCTGCAAAGAGTATCACCAGTCCGAAGAAAACCCAGGTACCAATATTATTGAGTAAAGTACCGGTTTCTTTACTAATGCTGATATACCCCATTTGACCCATTTTCTCCGGCAGAGCGAAGGCTCTGTTGACAAAACCAGCCATAATGGCGATAGCGTAAAAAGCTCTGATGTAAATACCGGGAACTACTTTGGTAGTAGCTGCACCAATTTGAATTCCTAACAGAGATCCTACCAGCATACCCATGGCCAAGGTGTAGAAAATATAACCATAGATGGCATACTGAGCAATGGAACTGTAACCAGCGGTAAAGATAATCTGCAGAATATCAGTACCCACGGTGGTGAAGGAAGATACGCCGAGACCGTAGACGAACATCGGGAAGGTTACGAAACCGCCGCCTACACCCATGATGGCTGCCAGGAAGCCAGTAACCGCGCCACAGAGGGCTACAAACCAACCGGATATTTTACGTCCGCCAGGGGTGACGTCTTCGTCAAACTTGATCATCGGGGCTAGATTAATTTTTTGCAATTTGATGGCTAGGGGGGTTAAGCCAATCGGCCCACCGTGTGCATCTCCTTTATTGACCTGACCTCTGGTTTTAAAGAAGTCATACATAGAGTAGAAGCCTAGGAAGCCTAAGATAACCACGTAAACCGTACTAATCATAAAGTCACTCATCACCGGGTTAGCGTTGAACAGGGCCCGGTTCAGGGAGCCGCCACCGGTTACACCGATACCGGAACCAACCAGGAAGGCAATGGCCAGAGAGACGTTTACGTTCCCTAATTTCCTGTGAATTACAGTTCCCATAATAGCCTTAGCAAAGATGTGGAATTGATCGGTACCAACCGCCAGAATCCCTTTTACACCTAAGCTCATTAGGGCGGGTGTGATTACAAAACCGCCACCAGCACCGATACAACCAGTGATCAGACCTGCACAGACACCAACAGCCATGGAACCGTAAAACATGACCGGAGTAAAGTGAGATGGTCCAAAAGCACTTTTTCCACCTAAAAAGTCCGGCAGGGCAGCTGCATGGCCAATGGCCGGGATAATAAAGGGTAGGCACATTACTAATAAAATGAGTAAGTGTTTTCTGTTTCGGACAATATTATTGGACATTTCAATTTCCCATCTCGCATGGGCCCTCGAGGCGCTCATCAGAGCCTCGTATAATCCTCTCATTCAGGTAACCCCCTCATCAGCCTGATTTGAATATAAAAGGTGCTTAAAAAATAATGCCTTAAAAGTAATGACAAAAAATTTAATCAATTCCTAATGGTTCCCCTTGAATAATAGATGATGTAGTGTTAAAATATCTTTGGAGAAGAAATTTATATTGACAAAATTATTCTTGGGTATCACCTCCTTGCTGTGGTAATTTGGCTACCATGGCTATTTGTTTCTTGATAATCTCCAGTACTATATGACCAGAGATTACTTCCCTTGAGTAATGGTAATCTGCGTATAAATTGATAGGTGGTATGTTGAGCTGATCAGTGATGCTTTGAAACTGGTCGGCTTTTATTGTGATATTAGGAATTGTGATGTTATGTTGGAGTTTTCCCTTTGGTACTACCCAAGAAGTAGTTACCAGGGATGTAGATTTTTGTTCTACAATCGTATCTTTGATGTAATAATGGAGGGTTTGATTCGTGTCATTAAAAAAACAAGTTACCATGTCCTGACAATTATGGGTTCGTATGACTGCTTCGGCTCTTTTTTTAATGGCATATTCTTTACTTAATTTTCCTAACAAAATATCTGCTTTAATATTTTCCATACCCGCTGCAACCTTAGCAAGGTTAGCTTTCATTTCTTTTATCTTGAGTTCACTCTCAGGCTGTATCTGAATGGCCTGAAAGATGTGGTCTTGATCTTCGGTAGAAGCCCCTTCCTCTCCCCTTGGCATTTGCTTCGTTAACCAAGCTACCGGATACGGTACCTCTATTCCCGTTAGAATACCATCCCGATCCAGAACAATCACCTGACTACCTGATAAAGTTTCTAGACGCTGCACTAAATGGTTTAACTGTTCAGCTAACTGCTCCTTTTTCTCAAACCAAGTGAAATCTAAGGGTACACCCTGTTGATCATAAGCCAACCACAGCAGAAACTCTTTTTGGTAATTCTCGCTCGAATAAGGATTACCCGTTGGGTCAAGACGAAAGGTTCTTCCCTTAAAGGTGCTCTTGAGCGGGTAAATATAAATTATTTTGTTACCTTTCTCATTTTCTAAAACATTAGCAAGACTTGCTTTAATCACCTGCGGTCTAGTAGTATCCTCACCCAACATCTTTACGATATTATAAAATTGAATGCTGTCGGCATTTACCAACCCCAATTGTTGGCAAATTTCCTCTATTGGGCTATTCATTTCGGAAGCAACTAAAGATTTTATGATTAATGCTTCTAAGATCTGATATTGTTCATCCTGAAACACCTGCCGGAATGGTTCGAGCACTTTCTGATCTCTTATTTCTTTACTTATTTCGGATACTTGATCTAGTAAGTCTTCAACCACCAGTTTCTTATCCTGTAAGACTTCAATTTCTTGATAAAGTCTTCGTAGACTGGTAATCAAATCAGTAATTCTGTGAGGCGAAAGGTTTTCCAGGCTGCCGAAGTTTGCCACTACTCGTTGTTTTATCTTACCGTTAGTTCGGTAATTTTCAATTAACTTAACGTAAACATATTCTTTACCGTTTTTTCTGGTGGTAATCTTACGAAAAAACATATCCTCACCTCAAACTCTATGTCTATATTTTTTCTATCGTTTTTATTAAATTAGTTATTTGGTTATTTTTAAATGAGCTGATTTTTGTCTCTGAGTTATGCGCAAATACTAGCAAATAGGTTTTTTGATTGCAAGTACTTTTTTGCACAAAAATAAAATTTTTCCGTAGCATGTATTTGTTCTTCATTACTAATATCCGGTTGACAGCAACTATAGCTTAAATGACAACATACTTTTGTCATTTGAAAATCAATAACTTACAAAGATTTTTCACCTCACCACCTGAACACAATCATAGATAAAAATTAAAAATCAAATAATTAATAACATTTTCCAAAATACTATTGACAAATAAACATCTCATCTATCTCACATCAGAAAAACTTGGCTGACGCCAATACCCTCAAGGACACGAGAGTTTTCGACGTCAGCCTTATTACCCGTATACTGCCACATAAACGCAAAAACACCCTCACAGAGAGGGTGCTTCGCTTTTCACTTTTCTATTCAAACAGGATCTATTATGCTTCTTGTTTTTTGCCAGATTTACTCATGGTGATGCCTAATCCCTGACACAGGAAGTAGATGGCAAAACCATACCACATGGTGTAAATGAGGTAGAACACCATCATGAAGGTCATAATGCCAGCGTTGTTACCCGCTTTTTCGGCATCAACACCGTAGTAGTTATAAGCAGGTTCAATTACTTTTTGCTGGAATTGTTGAATAGCAATGGATTCCTTAAACTTCTCTTGTTTCTCTAAGTCTTTGACCATAGCTTTAGAAATATTGTACCATCTATTGGTGGCATCCCGGGGATCAGTACCATATTTTTGTTGTATAACATCCCCTTTGTTATCATACATATTGATACAGTCTTCGGAAATGTTGGACAGAATTTTTCCCAGATCGGCCTTGACCATCACTGTTGCTTGATTTACATTTACTTCGGAACCATCAACGGCTTGAATAACTTTAGACCATCTATCGGCCTGTTCTTCATCCTTAGCTTTTAAAGTCACCTCAACATTGTTACCGTTCCACTGTTCCGACTTTTTAATTTCACCCTGAACAACATCCTGTACTGAACCTTTGGAAATGGAATTAAACATATCATCGGCAAATTCCAGCCCGTTTCGGCCATTACCAAAGGAGGGAGTCATCATGTAAGCATAGATGCCCATAAAGGAAACCATCATAATCAGCCCGATAATGAACGCTTTACTATCTCTAATCATTAATGGCTCACTCCTTTCCCGCCAGCTACTTCACCCTTGGCAGATTCAGCCCGTAGCGTGGGGATACCCCGAATAAAGCTCATGATAATCCAACCAGCAAACATGAGCACCAGCCCAAAGAATACCCAGGCACCAATATCCGCTAGCAGCTTACCTGTGGCAGCATTCATCTGAATATAACCCATTTGAGCCATTTTTTCTGGCAGAGCAAAAGCTCTGTTCACAAAACCTGCCAGGATCGCAATAGCATAGAAAGCTCTAATATAAATACCGGATACCACTTTGGTGGTAGCCGCGCCAATTTGGATACCTAGTAGGGAGCCAACCAGCATGCCCATAGCCAATGTATAGAAGATATAACCATAAATAGCATATTGGGCAATGGAACTGTAACCAGCAGTAAAGATAATTTGCAGAATGTCAGTACCTACTGTGGTGAAGGAAGACACACCCAGACCGTATACGAACATGGGAAAGGTTAGGAAGCCACCGCCCACACCCATAATGGCAGCTGCGAAACCAACCACTGCACCACAGATGGCTACGAACCAGCCAGAAATTTTACGTCCGCCAGGAGTCAAGTCTTCATCAAAGGTAACCATAGGGGCTAACTTAACACCCTGCAGTTTCTGAGCCAATTTGGTCATACCCGCAGGACCACCATGAGCGTCCCCACCTGTTTGATGTCTGCTCTTGATAAAATCATACATTGAATAGAAACCAAGGAAGCCCAGCATAACAACATAGATCGCACTAATCATAAAGTCACTCATAACCGGGTTAGCATTAAACATAGCACGGTTTAGGGTACCGCCGGCCGTTACCCCAATACCGGAACCAACTAGGAAGGCAATAGCTAAAGCAACATTAACGTTACCTAATTTCTTGTGAATAACAGTACCCATAATAGCTTTGGCAAAAATATGAAATTGGTCAGTACCAACGGCTAGAATCCCTTTCACTCCTAAGCTCATCAAAGCGGGAGTGATAACAAAACCACCACCGGCACCGATACAGCCAGTAATTAAACCAGCGCAAACACCTACCGCCATGGAACCATAAAACATCGTCGGGTTATAGTGGGAAGGTCCATAGGCACTTTTTCCACCAATAAAGTGGGGCAAATCTGCTGCATGACCAATGGCAGGAATAATCAGAGGAAGCATCATAAGAGCTAAAATAAATAAGTGTTTTCTGTTTTTCATAATGTTATTGGACATTTCCAGTTCCCATTTGGCATGGGCCCTGGATGCAGACATTAAGGCTTCATATACTACTCGCATCTGGGTAACCCCCTTTTAATCATGTCTGAAAGGTACTCAAGAATTTTTTTGTCATGGTAATGACAAAAATAAGCTAA
The DNA here is from genome assembly GCA_946411205.1 of uncultured Desulfotomaculum sp. GTDB lineage: Bacteria > Bacillota > Desulfotomaculia > Desulfotomaculales > Desulfotomaculaceae > Desulfotomaculum. Next base: position 21,291 of record CAMKDG010000045.1, on the reverse strand, counting down.
TTTTATGACTCGATATATTGAATATTCACGATAAAGGTGCTACAATCAAAATTGAAAAGGAAGAAATTTATATTGACAAAATTTTATTTCTATAGCTCACCCCCTTTAAGCAGATTGTTCATTGCGCCAAGAAGTTGGGTTTTGAGAATCTCAAGCTGGATATGGCCTGAGATAACTTCTGGCGAATAATGATAGTCTACATAAATATTAATGGGTGGAATCTTTAGCTGATCAGTTAACACATCAAACTGATCTGTTTTTCTATGAACTTCCTGTATCTTTGCAAAGGAATCTCTGCTTTGGTCTTCTATAATCCACGGAGTCATGATGACGGACTCTTGCTTTTCCTTGAGTGCAGCCTGATCTATTTCATAGTGAAATGAATGAGTCGTTTCCTCGTAGCTATATAGCACCAGGTCATCACATTGATTACTTTTAATGACATTTTCTGCTTTTTTAGTAACATGACTTTCTTTTGTTAACTTGCCCAACAGAATATCGGCCTTTAAATTTTCTAAGCCTGCCGAAACCTTTGCCAATTTGGCCTTTAGTTCCTTTATTTTCCCTGGGCTAACCTGCTTATAAGTAACCACATTGAACGGTTCCTCGTAGTTTTTGGTTACTGTTGCTTCCGACATTGGTTTTGCTATTAGGCAATCGCTCACGGTTGCAGGAAAATAGTTATGTTCATCTAGAACAACAATATTTCCTTGAAATTCACTTTTAAGTCTGTCAACGAGTAGGGATAACTTTTTAATTACTTCCCCATCATGTTCTGTATATTGGTAATCTACAGGAACTCCCTCGGTTGAACAGGCTAGCAAAAGGGTTATTGGTTTTTGGAAGCTCTGGGTTAAAAACATATTTCCTGTTAGATCGTAATCAAAGGAATTTCCTTCGAAGGTGCTCTGTAAGGTGTAAATAACGATTGATTTGTGAATGTTTTCATTTTCCTGGTAGTGCTTCAGCCCTGCTTTTAATAGCGAAAACCGGTTGCTATCCTCACCCAATCTTTTTAAGGTGTTATAATACTGTAGGCTAGTTCCTGCCTCAAAACCTAGGTTCTTACAAGCCTCTTGAATGGGTTGATTGGTTTCCGAGGCAGCGATGGATTTCAGAATGATCGCCTCTACCAATTCATAATCCTTTTGATCAAATATCTCTTTTATTGCCTGATTGATTGGTGACTGACGTAACACACTTCGTATAGCTTTGATCGTTGAAGTGGTGTTGGTTGTAATTCGTACATCACCTAGTTGGGGCTGAATTTCTTTGTGCAATTTTTTAAGACTGGCAATTAAGTAACTTATCCGGTCTGAAGAAAGGTTTTCCACACTGCCAAAATTAGCAATAACCCGCTGTTTTACTTTACCATCCTGGCGGTAGTTTTCGATTAGTTTTACGTAAACATACTCTTTGCCGTTTTTCTTGGTAGTTATCTTGCGAAAAAACACAACCTTCACCCCCCTAACACCAGTATTCCAAATTTATTATTGCATTCCCCTGCTTCATGGAAGCAGGTTTTTTTTGATCTCTAATCATAAATTGTGTATAAAGTATATATTCTTTGTCATTATCTTTTCGGTTATGCTATCAAAAGGTTTTTTTAATTTCAAGTACTTTTTTACACTTATAACAAAAAAAATTTTACCATAAAGCATGTTTTCATTACATTATTTTGATTGCAGCTAATTTACACGCCGTTTGACAAATTTTCTTTGTCATTACCTGTTAAGAACTAATTTGCAGCTCTTTTAAGGACAAATAATTAGAAACAACTATGAAAAATGGTATTAGAAACCATTCGAAAAAAATTTAACTTTATTTTAACAAAAATCCTTGACAATATAATATTTCGTTATCAAACAACTTGACTCCTAATGAATGTTGACAAAAAATTTTACGTTTGCATAAAAAATCTGCTGTATCCTATCGTTACCATCAGACCCTTTCCCGGGAATCAATAGTAGGGGATGCTATCTTTATAAATAAAGTGATACTGCTCTATATACGGCAAAAAAGAATAGCCGGAAATAAAGAAGTGTCGCAAAACCATTGATTTTTGCGACACTTCTCTGGAAATACCAAAAGGTGGACCAAACTATTTTATTTACTCTTCTTCCACTAACTTTTTTAGTAGCCTACCAAATTCAGTGGTAACGGTATAATAGTCAGTCCAAGGGATGGTGTATTGATAGCCGTACTCCAGCGGTCGATCCCCCACCAAGATATTGATGATTTTACAACCCTGGGACTTTAATCGCCGTACCTGTTCCTTAACTAATTTGGTCTCCGGTCCGGGGTTCGGATTGCCATCGGCAATCACAATCAGCACCTTCTGGACCAAGGCGCGCCCCTCTGAAAGTAAGCGCAGGGCAGCATATTTTAAGGCCGTACCTTCCGGTGTGGTGCCCTCGGCACCGGTCATTCCCAGCCGGGCTTTGTTCATAAGCTGTGGTGAATATAATTCTGTCATATTCACCGCGCCCTTTAAATTAAAGCCAAATACCCAGGTTCGCACTGAATCTACCGGCTCCAGTGCTTCGACAAATAAAGTTGCCAGGTTGCGGGCTAATTCTATCCTTGATAGCCCCTCTCCCGCAGGGTAAACCATGGAGGCACTGGTATCTACCAGCAAGCCAATATCCAGGTTACGGGTTCGGGTATTAATGATTTCTGTGCGACGAAATATTTTATTGGAATAGCTTGCCTGATACAGACTATCCTCATCCAATTCACCACTGGGCAGTTGATATTGGTTAATGACCTGGCGAGTATTCGCCCAGCTTAGACGGTTGCGCAACCGAATCACAAAGGGTTTTACGACACTGCGGGACTGCTCATACCGCTCGGCTGCTCCTTCATCGATGAGAGGCCGGCGGAAAACCACCATGGGTGGCGGTGGCGGAGGATAATCCGGGTTCAGCCCCGCTTCCATTAATTCTCCCATATTGGCAACTTGTAATTGTTCCTGCCGCATATTCTGAATCAAATTCTGAAGGTCGCTGGGTATATTGGTTTTATTATCTTTGTTGGTACTGCCGGGTTCCGCCTGGTGATTACCACGATTGTTATAATCCAGCAAAGAACTGGGCAGGGAATAGGCTATATCCTGCTGAATCATGTTACCATATAATTCGTCATAAATTTTCTTAGAAACATTTCTCGTATTTAATTTTTCCAGTCGGACTGGGTTATCAATGTAAATCGTCTTTTTCAACAACTCAGCTACCTTATTCACCCGGGCTACACTGGAAACATAATCCCTGGTGGACCGCATCACCAGTAAAAAATCGCTGGCACGCAGATTCAACTCATTGTCCATTAAATCTTTCTTTGGTTTATGGGCCCATTTCTCTGGCTGTAGATCAAATTCGTAGCGACGATATTTCCAAAAGTACCCGGCATAGCCCGGATAATATAGACTGGTTAAGCGCTCCACATAGACATCTTCCACGACATTGCGGATTACCGCCATGAAGGGATTGCCTGGCATTTCCGTATAGTATTCCGGTTTACTGAATTGGGCGTGAGCTGCTTCATGAAGGGCCATGCCTGTGAGCACATCCACGATATCCGGCATTAAATAGCCTTGGGGAGGCTCCAGTAATGGTTCCGCACTAAGAGCAATTTGCTTGGCAGCAAAGTGGGTTCTTGCTTCCTTGGAACTAAAGTTAACCGTGAATTTATTGCGTCCATGGACAATATCGATGACTCTGGACACCGCTCCCAGGATGGCAGTCATGGCCATAGCCTGGGCATCTGTGTCTTCTGAAGCTAATAATTTGTGACTAAACAAGGCATAGGGCTGACCCCTGCCGTTTTTGTTTTGTTCCAAGCCCCTGCCGGTCAGCCAAAAGTCGGACAAGCTTTTATTTCTCCAAGTTTCCACTTGATTTGGTATAACCACAAGATCACCACCATTCGCCTAATATATCACTTCTCACTTAAGGTAAGCTTGAATGACTTGGAGCACAGTGGTTTGTTCACTGTCCACGCCCCCTTCGGGTGAGAACCGGTTGACAAAGGTGTATTTCAAAGCAGTATTTAAGGATTGTCCTCTCTTTAATAAGGCAGTGGCAGATATGGCTGGGCGGAAGCCACTGGGGCGACTAAGACTCTCTTCATGGTACAAGATGTTAAGTTTATGGGTAATTCTTGATAATAACAATGCTTGGTCTGCAGTTGCTCCATAGACCTCTTCTAATAGGTGAGCCATGGTTTCCACCGGAGGCAACTCCAATTGAATGGTTTCAAAGCGGTCTCCCACAGCGGTATCTTCCATAAAGGTTCCGGTATGGCTACGCCCCCTGTTTTCCGTGGCAATAAAGATACATTTAGGATGGACCGAAATATGTTGCTTCGTTTCTTCAATGTAGACTTCACGGTTGTGGTCCAGGATGGTATAGATGGAGTTATGAATGTCTGGGGTAACCCGGTTAAATTCATCCAAAGCCACAATCCCCGGGCGCTGAATGGCTGCCACAAACTCTGATGGAATAAACACTGTTTGCCCACCAATAAATTCCCAATGCCCAAACCAGTCCCTGGGAGTGCGGATGGCTCCCACATTGACTCTGTGGAAGGGTAGGTTATGCGCCTGGGCCAACCTCTTGGTTAGATCGGTTTTCCCCGTACCAGGGTCCCCGGTTAACATCACATTAATGCCGGAAAACATTAAATCCTGAATAATAGAGAGTTTTTCAGCATCCACCCAGAATTTCGCTAAGCTTTCCACATTAACTCCCCAACGGTCAGCTTGTATATTCCGTTCTATAGTCATTTTATGTCCCTCCATTGTTCTATTTTTACTTATGTCTTTGTCCTTAGGCCATAAGCCTAAAGCCTTTTAAATGTTGGTTTACGTTTTAGCTGTTATTGTTTTTTATAACATTAGTTTACTAATTATGTTCTCCTCCCTACAAACCATCCCCTGCTCCGTAACTAAAATGTAATAAACCAAACAGGATATTAGTCATTTATGGAGAATTTGGTATAGATGTCAGGTTTCAAGGGGGGATTTTTTTGGATATTAAGTCATTGGATCAACAATACATCTACTGGAAATATAAAAGTCAGTGGTGCATCGCCAAGATCCAATACAGCTTCTCTTCCTCAAAGGCCTTTTTGTATATCTGGCAGTTGGATGGTAACTTTATGGGTATGACTGCCGGCAAAAGTCCTGACACCATTCTGCAATCCCAAGGTCTTAAAATGTGGATGCGGGAAGGAAGTCCCGATCTGAAAGGAGTATTGGAAGAAAAGGCAAAAAATAAACCAGCACAGATTGAATTGTTTTAAGATGGGAATAATGTCCAAAGGACAATTATTATAAAGGGTTCAATAGGAGGGTTTTTTTATGTCAGAACAAGAAAAATTTGATATTATTAAAGAATATGGTGGAGATGCCTACAGCCCGGATTTTGGGGCTTGGGCGGATCTTAACTATGAAGAAAACGGTAAGGAATTTGCTCGTACCACCATGGTACTGGTACATCCTGCTTGGGCAGAACCCTTGGCAGCAGCCAGTGGTGAATATTTCCCACCCAACTGGGCTTATGACCCGGAATTGGATATGTACCTGCTGCTTGTCAAATGGCAAAATGGAGTTCGTTTGCCCATCGCTTTTCGTAAAGAAGATGCCGGTAAACTATTGTTTGACAACTATGTTAAAGTGCCCTTTGACATCATGATTTCCAATAAGAAAATAACCGGCGAAGTTGACCAAGAAAACGATATAAAATTCCATGTAATCTGGGATGCCAAATTTAATAAATCCCCTCAGGCAGCTTGGCCTGAATAAATCTTGCTTCTTAAAAAGAGTAAAGCCTAGAAACCTTATTTTTCAAGGTTTTCTAGGCTTTACATTTCTTACATTTTAGTCTGGTTTTCTAATCTCGGTAAGATTTTACCTGTTCACACATAATAAGCCCTTTGTGGTCGTCCAATCACCCATAGTCTGTCTATGAATGGTCTTCTCTATTAGTGGCAGCTTTTGCTTCTCCCTTGGGCAGTCTGCCGGCTTTCCGTACTGACTCCCGGAGGAGAAATTCTATCTGGGCATTAACACTGCGGAATTCATCCGCCGCCCATTTTTCTAACTGTTGATATAGCTTAGGGTCTATTCGTAAAGGAAAACTTTTTTTTGATGACATAATGCATCACCTACTAATACAGGCTTCCTGCATTGATAACAGGCTGGGCAGCCTTCTCAGATACAATTGCCACCATTAAATTATTAATCATCGTTATTTTGCGCTCTTCGTCCAGTTCAACGGTACCATCCTGCCTAAGTTTTTCAATGGCCATCTGAGCCATACCCACAGCACCCTCAACAATCTTTTGGCGAGCTGCAATAATGGCAGATGCCTGCTGCCGCTGGAGCATAGCACTGGCAATTTCTGTGGCATAGGCTAAGTGTGTGAGGCGGGCTTCTATGACTTCTACACCAGCCACGATCAAGCGGGATTGCAATTCTTTGGCCAGTTCCGCCGCAATTTCTTCGGTATTTCCCCGCAGTGAATAACCGACATCTTCGAAGTTATCGTAGGGATATTTAGTTGCCACATGCCGCAGAGCGGTTTCACTTTGTATTTCCACAAACTGTTCGTAGTTGTCAACCTCAAATAAAGCCTTGGCTGAATCCACTACTTTAAAAACCACTACCGCCGCAATTTCTATTGGGTTGCCTTCAACATCATTGACCTTTAACTTAGCACTGTTAAAATTACGTACTCGTAAGGAGACTTTTTTATTCGTAGAGAAAGGAACTGTAAACCAAATGCCTGCCTCTCGAACACTGCCCAGATAGCGACCAAAAAAAGTTACGGCCTTTGCCTGGTTTGGCTGTACAATCAGCATACCACTGGCAAGGATGACCACGACAAAGATCATGAATGCAGCGACAATAAACTGTAAATTAATAAATAAGTAGACGGACCCGGCAAGTAATACTAAGAGGAGCAGTAAAGCAAGGAACCCATTCATTTTGAACGCCTGAGTTTCTGTCATCTGAATACCTCCTAAAATATATTATAATAATATTTATATGATATCACTTTTATATCAATGTTTCAAGGAATTACAACTGGTAAAATTATCTGAAATTAATTTAAAAAATATTTTCAAGGTATAATGAGTCAGAAAGTTCTCTTTGAGAGACAAAATAGGAGCTGCTTTAGATGAATGATTCACTGGTGAAAAAAATCCAAACTATAGCCAAGCAATTCCTACCCTCTGCAGCAGAGCTATTGGAAATTGCTGATCAGTTTCAAAAGGAAATGACAAAGGGCCTCGCCGGAGGAGGCTACCTTAAGATGCTCCGATCCTTTCTGCCAATTCCCACAGGTCAAGAAAAAGGCTCTTACATCACCATCGACTTTGGTGGAACTAATATTCGTATCCAGGTTGTTGAATTGCTGGGTGTAGGCAAAACACGGCTTAAAAAGAAGTTGCTATTTCCTTTGAAAAATCCTACGGCTAACTACGACTATACTTCCCCTACTGCCACAGCGGAAGAATTATTTGATTTTATTGCCGCTCAAATCGGCAAATTGGTAGAAACCAATCAATCTTACCCCTTGGGTCATACCTTTTCTTTTCCCTGCCGGCAACTTTCCGTTAACCGGGCCAACTTGCTTAGCTGGACCAAGGAGATTAAAACTGCGGGCATGGAAGGTCAGGAGATTACTGCCTTACTGGAGGCAGCACTACAACGGGCGAACCTGCACCAAGTGATTCCTGTGGCCATCATTAATGACACCACTGGCACATTGTTAACGGCTTCTTACCGAAATCCTCGAGCCACCATTGGCTCTATTTGCGGTACCGGTCATAATACCTGCTACTTGGAACCCCAGGAACCTACCACTGACAAGCCCATGATCATCAATATGGAATCCGGCAATTTTAATAAATTCTTTTTGTCTCCCTATGACAAGCTCTTAGACCAAAGTAGCGAAAAACCCGGTCAACAAGCCTTGGAGAAGGCGGTAGCCGGGCATTATTTAGGAGAAATTGCCCGCTTACTTTTATTTGACTTATGGCAACAAGGCCTACTCTTTGCCAATTTCGGAAAGCAAGTGTTCCATCAACCCTACTCCTTAAAAACCCGTGATTTGGCAAGCTTTCTGGAGGATAACACGCCGCAGTTAGCTGTCATTAGATCTTGGTTACAAAAAAATTGTTGCATCCCCGAGCCTACTTTAGAAGAATGCAGTGCCCTAAAAACAATAGCCCGGCTGGTGACTACCCGCTCAGCCAGATTAATCACGGCTACTTATGCTGGTGTATTGCAGCACATCGACCCGGAACTGAGCCACCCGCATGTTATTGCTGTGGATGGATCTTTATTCGAAAAGATGCCCCTGTATCAAACAACTATGCAACAGGCTCTGGCAGATATTTTTCAAGAAAAGGCCCGGCATATTTCCCTGGTACTGGTCAAGGATGGTTCGGGCACAGGGGCAGCCATCGCTGCCGCTGTCTGTCAAAAGTAGGGGCGACCTTTGGTCGTCCGTTGTCTACAGCAAAAAGGAGTGCCGCTTACTACATAAAAAGTAGTTTTGCGACACTCCCCTTTTCGTTAGCGATCCATTTTAAGTAACCGGTTGTTCTCCTCACTCCAACTGTGATCTTTTTTGATCTCCTGATCACTCAGATTAAAATACGTATATCGTATGGCACCCGGCTGATCGGGTATTGGGTCGTCCCAGTTGACATCCAGGTGGTACCATTGGTCTTCGATTTTAACCAAATTCCAGCCGTGGGGTTCTGCACCCTTAGCTGTCTGGCTGGTGCCGATCATCATGCGACACTCAATTCCCACCATAGGCAGTAGCTTACACATCGCCGAGGCATATCCCTGGCATACCCCTACTCCCTTGACCAGCACACCGTAGGCGGTGTAAGATTCTTTAGCAATGGTGCCTTTTTGATAGTTTTCGTAATCAAATTTGGTATTAAGCACTACATAGTCATGCAGCGCCTTTTCCTTTTCCAGTTCGGTCATGCCGGGCTTGATCACACGCTTGATAATCTCTCTTGCTTTCTCATCGACAGCCTGGTTCATTTTCCGTACATCCCGGACGGGAAAATTATAATGAACAGCCACCTCTATATGCAGTGAATTACCGGAATTAATGCGTACTTCGAGGGATTCTGTATAATTTAAATAAGGATGATCCTGCAGGACTTTTTCAGCCATTGCGATTACTTTTTCGGTACTGCCATATTGGTTTCGGTTCATGGTGTCAAAGGTAATGCTCTCTTCAGCTTTCAGCAAAGCCTGCAATATTTTATTGTAGAGTGGATCTGCATTTTCGGGAGCGGTTTGTATGGTGATTTCCTGATTTGCCAAATCCTTTGATTGAATCACTACGGTTTTGCTGAGTTCATCCCACCTTACCTCTGCTCCCAGGGATTCGGAAACAAAGCGCAGGGGTACCAGGGTGCTATTTTCAATAATTTTACCGGGCACCTGTAAAGGAACGGGTTGTCCGTTACGTAAGGCTACCAGCGAGCCTATCTGAAGCTGCAGCGTAAGATTATCCTTCACCGCAGTTACGGTTTGCCTAATTTGATCCCAGGTAACCTCGGCCTGCAGCGATTCAAAAATGCTGCGAATCGGCACTAGGGTTGTTCCGTTTTCAATAACGGCCGAAACAGGCAAAGGTTTTCCATTTACAATGACCTGAGACGCTGCAGCCAGATTGGCAAAGGTTAAGGACACAACCAGCACTGCAAATGTAGCTAAAATTTTGAGCTGTCGCATTATGTTTCATCCCCCCATTCATTCTACTCTCCCTAATTTTACCGTATTCCCGGAATGAATCAATAAGTAAACACGACAACATTTATGAAAATAACAATTTCTATAGAAATAATCCAAGAGTATATTAAAAATCAGCAGTTGGTGTGATCCATTCAATTAAGATGTAAAATATGGTCTTACAAAGCAATGAGCATGGGCTACGAACCATGCTCATCAGCTTATTCTCCCTCTTTAGCCGGTTCCTCCTGCGGTACAAACCAGCCTTTCTTGCCAAAGGAAATCATCGTCACATTGATCAAGAAATGAGCCCAAATGGGGGTCCAAATAATTTGAGTTTTATCGTAGAGCCAACCCAACACGCTACTCATAATCAAAGTAACCAGCAGTAGAACCCACTTTTTTACGTAGCGGGTATGAATCAATGCAAACAAGGCGCTGGTTAGAAAAATGCCCAACTTAGGTTGTAGAGCAGCCCGAAACAACGTTTCCTCAGCAAAGGCTCCGAACCCCATTAATAACAGGATGTTGGGATAAGAAAAGGAATATAACAGCCGATTGGTGCCATCATCCACTAAAAACCGAGGGGGTACCAAGGTTACCAAGAGAACCTGCATAACTACTAAGACTGCCGCGGTTAGGCTGCCATAGCCAAAAACCAGCCAAAATTTGTCCATCTGGTAAATAGCCTGCCACGCGGTGCCCTGTCGTACATAAAAAAACCACAGGGCAGCCAGGCCACAAAATAGGATGATCAACTGCGATAAATAGGCTGCCTTCAAGATTACATTTCTGCTATCGTTCTGCATCATATTCCTATAAATACACTGTCTCCCCGTTGGCAAACAGGTAAATAGCCCTTTCCTTCACCTTTTTTCCTAGAATCTCTTCAACTGCTCTGGTGTAAAGGTTGATTTGCTGCCGATAGCGTTCTGCCGGTGCCGTATCCCCAGGCCTCACTGCATCGGATTTATAATCAACTAACAACAAGCCGTCTCCCTCGTCCACCAGGCAGTCAATAACACCCTGTAACAAAACAAACTCACCCTTCCCCTGGGCAGACAGCTCTGGATAGATTTCCTCTGCTGACAGGGCGAGGCTAAAGGGCAGTTCCCGCTTTACATCCCTTCCTTGCAGCACCCGCTGCCCCAGGGAACTCTGGAAGAAGGCGGTGATCCACTGGGGTTCAATAACGGCAGCTTGTTCCTCCGTGAGAATTTCCCTCTCCATCAACTGGCGGAGCAGCCAAGCCACATCTTCCACGGTAGGGATCGAACCAAGCGTCAGGTGCTGCATCACCAGGTGAATGGCAGAACCCTTTTCCGCAGAACTTAGACCCTGATCTTGCTGCAAAAACCTGGGTCTGTTCGTAAGCTGAGGCCGAAAGCTAACTCCGTCTTCCTGCCAGGCCAATTCAGCAAAACGCCGCTTTACTTCGGTTACGCTGGTTTTGGCAGGCTTTGCTGCAACCTCGGCAAAGGGGTAGCTCCAGCCCAGACGCCGCTCTATTTCTTCTTGCTGACCGCAGGACTCCAGGGGCGATAAGCTCTTCACTTTTTCCAGCAATGCTGCTATCTGGTCAGGGTTGTCCAGGGTCAGGCTTTGCATTTCTGAACTATGGGTGCAGGTAACTTGCCAACGCGAGGGGTCCGCGGCCACCTCTGGAAAGGGCTGTACATCGGACCCTGTGAGACACAGCAGATGCTGACCGTCCTGATGCCGCATCACTGCCGGCCCAAGCCAATCCAGATAATGGTTGGCTGATGTCAGTTCAGCTGTGGGCAGGGGCCAACCGGTTTGGCCCGCAGGGGTAGCCCATTTTTCCAAGGACTTGGCCAAATCCGCCACCGAACCCACCAATACCAGCTTTTCCCTGGCCCTGGTTAGGGCCACATAAAGAACCCTCATTTCCTCGGCCACAGATTCTTTCCGTATTTGCTGCCGCAACAGTAACTTAGGTAAACTAGGATAAGAAACCTTGGTTGTCATATTAATAATCTGAGGACCTAGGCCAAGTTCTTTATGCATCAGCATATCCTTGGCTAAATCACGCAGGTTAAATTTATTACCCAGTCCCGCCACAAATACCACCGGAAATTCCAGACCCTTACTCTTGTGAATACTCATAATTCGCACTACATCTTCATTTTCGCTAAGAGCCCGGGCGGCACCAAAATCCTTACTGGATCTCTTCAGCCGCTCCAAAAAGCGCAGGAAGCGAAATAACCCCCGAAAGGCAGTGGCTTCAAACTGCCTGGCCCGGTGATAAAGGACTCTTAGGTTAGCTTGCCGCTGGGTACCTCCGACCATCCCCCCTACATAATCGTAGTAACCGGTTTCCCGGTACAACAACCAAATTAAATCCGCTAAGGGACCCCGTCTGGCCTGGGAACGCCAGCCCTCCAGCCGCTGCAAAAAATCCGTTACTGTGTGGGCTGTTTCATCTGCGGCCTGGGCCGCTGTTAGAACAGCATCATAAAAATCTCCGTCTTTACAATGTACTCTGATTTCTCCTAACTGCTCGGCTGTCAAACCCACCAGCGGTGATCTTAGAACACCCACCAGCGGCACATCCTGCCGGGGATTGTCAATGATCTTTAACAGGGATAGAAAAGTCTCCACTTCCACCGCCTCAAAGTAGCCTGTCCCTAATTCCGCATAGGAAGGAATGCCTAAGGCTCTCAATTCCTCGGAAAAGGTGTTGGCCCTGCCAGAGGTGGCACGTAATAAAATAACAATGTCCCGGTAGGTCACGGACCGGTACTGTTTTAGTTGATTATCCCACACGATCAGAGGAGGGCTAGTAGAACCTTTCCCTTGAACCAATTCCAAAATACGCCGCCCCACCAGTCTGGCCTCCGTTTGGTCCTTATTCAAAACCTCTTGCTCGTCTTCCCGCCCCAGGGGGTCCGTTTCCTCTGAACCCTCGGCAGCAGACACATCCTCTCTGGCAAGTTCCTTACGATCCAGAATATGCAGCTCCACTGCCCCTTCGGCAGTGCTAACCCCTGCCTCCTCCGGATAACTGGCACCACATTTTAGCTCGGCTGCCTCATTGTAATCGATTTCTGCCGCGGACGTAGTCATCATCTGCCGGAAAACAAAGTTTACAGCCTGTACCACCGACAGGCGGCTACGAAAGTTTTTACTAAGTTCGATCAGACAGCCTTCGGTGTTATCAGACACGCCATAGCGCAGATATTTCCCCAGAAAAAGTCCTGGCTCTGCTAATCGGAAACGGTAGATGCTTTGTTTTACATCACCAACCATGAAACGATTATCTTGTTGAGAAACCAATTGCAACACGGTTTCTTGTACGGCATTGATATCCTGATATTCATCCACCAGCACCTCGGCAAATTTTTGTTTTAGCTCCCGGGCAACAGCAGAGGGTACCCCCTGGCCTGCTTCATCTTGCTGCAGCAGGATCGCCAAGCAAAAGTGCTCCAGGTCGGCAAAATCCACCAGTCCTTTGGACTGCTTTTTCTTTTGATAGCGGTCCATAAATTCCTGGGTAAGATTGATCAACTCTTTCATTAATGGGTGCAAGGAACGTAAGTCTGCCAGAATTATCTCTGGCTCCGCACTAAAATAGGTTTTCTTCATATCTTCAAATTTCTTGACAGCTTTATCCCGCAGGGACTTGGCTTTCTTCTTTAGCCCGTCATCAAAGTCACTACCCCGACAGGCTTTCAATTTGCCCCAGTCCATGGAGTTAAAGGCGTGATACAGTTCATCCCAGCCAACCTGCCGGCAATTCTGTCGAATTTCCAGATCAACGATATTCATCTCCAACGTCGTACTGTAAGGTGCCGGACCCCCAGGCTGTTTAGCCAGCCAGGCCGATTGTTTTAAAAGACTCAGCACACTGCTCATTTCCCCCGCCAGGATTTCCTTAACCTGCTTAATCCAGGGCAATTGATCCAGGCCCAATTCCTCGGGGATCGAGAAATTTTCCGCCACCTGTTCCAGCCAAGCCTTCGGAGCAGGATGACTGCCAGCAAAGCGGTAAAGTCCCAGGACCATATCCTGTAATTTGCTATCATCCCGCTGACCACCATAAACATCCACCAGGGCGGTGAACAAGCCGGTTTCTTCCCGGTGATACCGCTCCTCAAAGAGGGCCTCCAATACTTCCAACCGTAAGAGCTCCGCCTCGATGTCGTCGGCCACCCGAAAGGCCGGGTCCAGGTCCAGCAGATAAAAATACCGGCGCACCAGGTCCAAACAAAAGGAGTGCAAGGTAGTAATGGAAGCCCTATTTAGCATGGTAAGTTGTTTCGCCAGCCGTTTGGAGTGAGGATTTTCATTCAAAGCCTTGCCCAAGGCCTGACCAATACGCTCCCGCATTTCTGCCGCCGCCGCATTGGTAAAGGTGACAATTAATAATTGGTCCACATCAACCGGACGATCCGGGTCCATCATGCGTTGAATAATTCGCTCCACCAAAACCGCTGTCTTGCCGGCACCAGCCGCCGCAGCTACCAATAAATTGGTATCTCGCTTGGTGATGGCCAGCCATTGTTCATCCGTCCATTTTTTATCACTCATGGTTATCACCCAGACTTTCCCCGATCAGCGACCACAAGGTCTCTTCATCCCGGTTAGCCAACAATCGGAACAAGTTATCCTCCTGCAAAGGATCAAACTGGCAGACCGGCCTGAATACGCAAAAGCGACAGGCTTTCTCCTGTCCTTGTTGATAGGGGCTAATGGCAATCTCCCCACTAACAATCCGTTGACCAATGGTTTTTAATTGAGACTGCAGGTAATTTCTTAATTGTACAAACTGGTCTTCTGAGATCACCCTGGAAGCACTGGTAAAAGTGCCATCCTTTTTATAGCCAACAGGCAATAATAGAGAGGGTCCTGCTAGATCTCTGTCCAGGAGCTCGATCACTGCTTGATCGGCCAGCAGTAGTCCCTTCATTTTTAACTGTTTGAGCATTTCTTCCGCTGCCTTTTGCTCTGACACCGGACCAGAGCTGCTAAATAAGGGGTCCCTTACCCCAAAATAGAGCATCGCCGCTGGCAAAGCCGAATGGTTCACCAATTGCTTGGCGTTCGTTAAGGCCACATCCAAATACGTGAGCAGTTGCAGTTTTAAACCGTGGTAGATATCCGAGAGCTTTAGGTCTGCCAATCCGGATTTGTAATCTAGAATGGTCAGGTATGGCTGTCCACCCTCCCAGGCACAGTCAATGCGGTCGATGCGCCCGGACATCTGCAGGGCACAGTTTTCATCCAAGTTAATGCTAAGCGGTGGCAGTTCTCCCTGTTCACCAAAGCCTAATTCCACTGCCAACGGACGGAAGCTCCCCTTTTTGGCATGTTCGGTTAAGGTAGAAACCGCCCTGGCCAATGTTCTTTTCAGTTTTCTAATTAGATAACGGTGGCGGGCTGTGCTCAGTAATATTTCGTTTTGCAACCGAGGAGCCAATTCATCGACGATTTCTCCGGTTAAGGCCACTGCCTGATCCGGGGTCAATTGTCCCCAGTCCAAGTTTTGCTCCTTGATACGTTCCACAACGTTTTTGAGAGTAGCGTGGAAAAATTGACCTACATCCGGTGCTCCCAATTGAAACTGCCCACGCTCCTTTAACCGTAAACCGTGAGAAAGGTAATGGGCAAAGGGGCAGGCGGTAAACTTCTCCAGTCTGGAAACACTGGCTTTTAAACGGCTGCCGTAAAGCCGCTGGCCCAAGCCCTTGGCCAACCGGGGTTCCTGGTTGATATGATACAGGCCGGCTAAAATTTTACCGCAGCGTTGCCCCTGCTTTGGTTGACGAACAAACCAGGAATAGACGTCTTGCCAAAGCGGGTCCACCGGTTGGCCTGTCTTCATTTCCCTGAACTTGGCTGCCAGATAAGACAGGCTGCGTCCGGCAGAGGCAATAAATTCCAGATCCCCGGAAGTTCCCGCGGGTTCTACCGGCATCACTTGTTCTGCCAACCAGGGCAGCAGTTCTTTCATTCTGGCAATTACCTGAGAAGGAGCTAGCCCTTTGCCCTCATCATCGGCTTGGGGATAACTCAGATACAGTTCTTCACTGGAGCGGGTCAAGGCCGTATAGACATGGAACTGCTCATCAAAGAGTTTGCGGCGGGTACCGGGAGCTAGGATTAGCCCCATTTCCCGTAAGGTATCCCGCTCATAATCACTAATTAAGCCTTCATCGGACGACCGGGCCGGTAATACTCCGTCGCTGATCCCCAGTACCAAGGCAGCCCTGACGTTAGGATTCCGGGAACGCTCTAGAGTACCCACCACCACTTGATCCAACCCCGGTGGTATAATCCCCAGCTTAAGATTTTCCAACCCCTCCTCCAGTACGCGGCAATATTCGTCCAGGGAAAGCTCTTCCTCCCCGAGAGCCTCCACAATTTCATCCAGCAGTAGTAACACGTTATTCCACAACTGAGCATACTCCCGGGCCTCGCTTAAACATCCCTGCAGTTCCCGCTCTTTAGCCCAGCCTTCCAGCGTTTCTGATACCTGAAGAGATTGCAGCAGTTCAAACAATGCGGTGGTAATCTGCCGCACCTTTGAGGCCTTAGACAAAGCCGTGGTAAAGTTTTTTAAGTGGGTAATGGCACGATAACGAATATTATTGATTTGCTCCAGTTCTTTGTCCTCTTGATTGGACAATTCCTGGTCTTCCTCCAGGGTATATTGTCTGCGATAGATCCAGTCCCGGCCATCAATCCAACGAGAACCTCGAATGCCATGGGCCAGGACATAGTTTTCCAGGCGATCCACTTCCTCTCGCTGTAGGGGGATCAGATCGGTTTTTAAATACCGGAAGACGGGATCGTAGGACCAGTTCTCCACAGCTGTTTCCAAGGCGCTGCGAATCAGCTCCACCAGCGGATGATGGAGCACCGACCGTTTATGATCAATGAACACAGGTATGTCATAATCCTCAAACACATTCATAATCACATGATGGTATTCCTGCAAATCTCGTAACAGTACCACCATCTCTCGCCAACGTAGCCCTTTATCCCGGGACAAGCGAATAATCTCTCTGGCTGCCGCTTCCACTTCCGCCCGACGGTTGGCACATGCCACCAGTTTTATCCCTGCCTGATCCTCATAGGCTACCGCGGGACGATAAAAATAGTATTTCTCTACATGGGCTAGGGCAGAAGAGGCTTGAAAACGCTGTGGTACAGGGGTATCTAACAATACCGGTGGTTCCATCTCCAGCCTTAATGAACCCGCCATCTCTTTGATCCGGTTGTAGGTCTCCACCGTTAGGTAAAACATTTCCTCCTCACCGCAGGGCACTTTTACGTGGGTCGGGTCGAAACAGAGGGCAATTTGCACCCTCTGCGCTGTGGTTAGGATTCCCTCTATGACTGCGTATTCTTGAGGGGTAAAGCCGGTAAAACCGTCTATGTATACGTCTGATCCTTGTACTGTCGGAGAACCATGTAATCTTTCGGCCAACAAATTCAGATAATCATCCGGGTCGGTAAACCGTTCCGCTAAAAAGTTCTCCAAATCACCATATAACAGGTGCAAATCCTGCAGTTTATCCAAGGCAGTACCTTCTCCTTGGGCCTCAAGCTGCGTAATTCCCCTTTGTAAATCTCCGGGTTTAATCCGATAGGCTTTAAATTCTGATAAGGTGGTGGCCAAACTATTGGAAAAACCGGGCTGCCTAGCTGCCCGATGAAATACTTTCAGTTCCAACTTTCTCTGTTCCAGAATGCGCCGCAGCACCATGCGTTTCCCTAATTCTCCGATATGGGCCCGGGCTGCACCGCCTACCTCCTGCAACACGCGCCAGGCCAAACGTCGAAAGCTCAATACTTGAGCTCGCATGGTACCTTGCAGACCAGGCGTGGTGGCTACTATATATTCATATTGAAAAGTAGCCTGCTCCGGCACCAAAAGAATGATGGAGGTGCCCTCCTGGCTATCCCGTAATTTCTCCTGAATTTGTTCCAAGCAGGTGTGGCTCTTGCCGCTACCAGCCCTGCCGATAATAAATCTCAGGCTCACTAAGTGTCCTCCTTTAAAAAATCACAAGACTGGGTCTGCCAACTTGCTCTGACTTACTATCAGTAATTTCGCTAACCAAGCATAAATCCCTTTCAATAAATAGCTTGAGAAGAAGATTAGGCTGCCAACCCGAAGGGCCGACAGCCTAAATTACCTGCGTTTGCCATTACTTTTTGCTGGGTCTTTCTTTTTACTCACCGCATTAACGGCCGTGAGAACTACCGCGTTACCCTGCCGACTTACTTCCAAGCGATAATCGATAATCCCCTGCTTATACAGATCTAATTTTAACTCCAGCAAAACCCTCCCCACTTGTTCTTGGAGTTCCGGTGTAAAGAAAGAGCTAACGCCTTCCTTTTCCTCTGCCTTTTTCACCGTCTTCATCTTGGGTTTGCTAACAGCGTCCTCCTCCAGCCAGGTATTCTCAAAGGTTAGTTCCTCGTGATAGCCCGCCAGCATGTCTTGATCGCTAAGATTCTTTTTAATATTGCCTTTGGCCATTCTCTCACCTACTGCTACATTTTATCTTTATTATACTAGACAAAGGCTCTATTGTACTATCGAATAATTGCGATCACCGCAAAGAACCCTGGTTTGCCTGTAACCATTTATAAAAACGGTAAATTATTGCTGTCCAACAAGATCCTACCTTAATTGCCAAGTCTGCCGGAAATTAACACTCCCTCACGGAGTTTTTTTTTATTTATGATAACCTAGTAAGTCCCTACTGAATAGGATGAAAGAAATCTATAGGTAAGGAGGTTGAAACGATGTTTGACCAAGTTTATCGAACTTGCCCAACACCCAAAATCGTTGAGGTTGTCCAGGAATTTCTTTCTGAAATAAAAATTGTAAAGCAACAGACTTTAAAGAACAATACTATAGAAACGTTAGAAATGATAGAAGAACAGCCACAACACTCTATGGAAAAAACCTTTGAGACAGAGGAAGCAGCATTAACAATAGATCAAAGAATGCTAGAAGAAAATGATCAACTACCAGCGGAAAATAGTGAGATTAGCCAACAAGAAATCCTTGAAAAAATTGAACTGTTTTCGAATATAGAACCCTCAGTAAATGTTTTTCAAGAAAGTAGTTTAGCTGATGAAGAAACTAAACAGTCACCGGTCGTGACTGATGATGCTTATACCAAGGCAAACAGCCACTCTAATAATTCTTCTCTACCTCAAATTGTTGTTCAAGAAAGTTCTTCTGATGAAGCAAAAGAAGCTGAACAGCCCCTGCTTTTGGCTGATGCCACTTCCCTCGAGGCAGAGGAGCACCCCGATAACTTTTCGTCACCCGAGATGGTTATTCAAGAAAGCTCCTTTGATGAAGCAAAAGAAGTGGAACAACTCAGGCTCTTGGCTGATGACGGTTCCTCCGAGGCAGGGAACCCCACTGATAACTCTGCGTCACCCGGGATGGTTGTTCAAGAAAACTCCTTTAATGAAACAAAAGAAGCTGAACAGCTCAGGCTCTTGGCTGATGACGCTCCCCCCGAGGCAGAGGACCACCCCGATAACCCTTTGTTACCTCGGACGGTTGTTCAAAAAAATCTCTTTGATGAATATTGGAAAGCTGAACAGCCACTGATTGTAATTGATGATGTTTATCCCGCTGTAGATGACCACACTGATAACCCTTCACCCCATCAAATTTCTGTTCAAGAGGGTGAAGAAAAAGAAGCTGAACCAACATCGGTTATCATTGATCATGCTTATCCCCAAGTAGACTGCCACTCCGATAACGATTCGTCACCTCATGTTTCTATTCAAGGGGGTGAAGAAAAAAAAGCTGAGCCAACACCGGTTACCATTGATCATGCTTATCCCCAAGTAGACTGTCACTCCGATAACGATTCGTCACCTCATGTTTCTATTCAAGAAGGTGAAGAAAAAGCAGCTAAACAGTCGATGGTTGCCACGGAGATCAGTCATATCGGGATAGACTGCCACCCCAATCACGCTTGCCCACCCTGCGTCAGCGTTACCAGTAGTACTGTAACCAATTGCGAAAGTACTTTAGCACCCGATACTCCGGTTATTATCGCCGGTGCCTTAACGAAAATACCGGTAGTCCTTGCTCAGTTTCAAGTACAGCTAAATATAAACGCTAGGATTGATCTCCCCCAACCGGCCTTAGAAATTAAAGAAATTCTAAATTCGACAAAACTTATTCAATCCCTATTGTTACTGGAACCTGGGGTTGTCAGTGGTTCTGGTGATTTATTCCTTAAGGGCTTCATTCGAAAAAATATTTCCTACGCCACATCCGGCTGCTCCAATAAAGCAGGAGTTTGCGGCGATATCCACCACTGTACTGTCGATGTTCCCTTTGCCTGTACTACGACCGTAACCTACGATACCCCCCCAGTCCTACCGGTATCCAATAGCATGGCGGAATTTCAATTTTTCCGTACCCAAAAACTACATGGTCAGTTTGCAGAAAAAGACCACTTGCTTTCCTCTGATATGTCAGAACACAACCAAGTAAGTGTTGAGTATTTTAATGAACTACCCTATTGCGAACTGATTAGCAGTAAGATTGTGCAATATGATGAGTTTTTAAATCGACAAAAAGTAAACCAGGAAGCCCCCTTTGAAGAACGTCTATTTACTCGTATAGAAGAAAAAATGATCCTCACTTTGACAGTAAAACTATTGCAAAAACAATCGGTACAAATCCCCCCCGCACCGGGTATAAGATATTTGGACACATCGGATGATACATCTCTTGGTGGCAACGAAAGTTTTGATTTATTTGAACTGGCGGACTCCAAAGCAGAGACTATAGAAAACCATGTGAATGAGAAACCCCAGGAAGCCATAGAAGAGACTGTCATCATTGACAAGGACATTGGTGTGGTAACTGAAAAGTCGTACCAAGCTACGGCGAAATACCTTGGAAATCAAGAACAAGAACCAGGGGGTTAGATGTCAATATATTGCTGCAAAAACAAATTTTCCTTCTTTCCTGGCATAAAGTAACACCATTAACAAAGATTGAATAACATGCAATATAAACTTAAAGGAGGCATAAAAATGTCTAATAGTGAATCCCATGTTCACTCCGCTTGTGTGAAAGTAATCGGCCAAACTCAAGAAATGTGTCCCAGTACTTTTCCTTCCACAACTCCCCCTGTCGCTGTCTTACCAGCCACAGTAAAAATTCCGGTGGTACTTTCCACCCTCCAGGTTCAAATTAACGTTGATGCTTTTATTAAACTACCTGAACCGGCCCTGGAAATCAAAAAAATTAAAAAGCGTTTAAAAGTAACCCAATGCCTGTTGATGCAAGAACCCCCCCTAACTGGAGTTGTCCCAGCTAGCACAGGAACCCTATTTCTAAAAGGCTTTGTACGAAAAAATATTGAATATGCCACCCGTGGCTGCTCTAATGTAGCGGGTGTTTGTGGTGATATCCGTCACTGCACAGTGGATGTTCCCTTCAGTTGCACCACAAACGTACCCTTTAACGGTTCTTTCCCCTTTACACCCATTGCCAATAC
>CAMKDG010000044.1 GCA_946411205.1 uncultured Desulfotomaculum sp. | reverse complement strand
TTCCACTGTCTACTTGACAGGGGGCACTTCACAAAGTGGTAAGAGAAGTTTTTTATGCAACGCCGAATGAACTAAAGGAGGCTATTGAAGAAAAATACGGTCCAATGATTACCGATAAGTACAAGGTGTGGTGGCCGTTATTTGAAAAAGTTCCACTCAAGGAAGGAATAAATCGTGGGCAGGCCTTTGAGTTGACCATGATCACGTTGGACCATTTCGAAAGTACGTTTATAACAGATGAAGAAGATATAGATGAAAATTATTTCCAAGACTTTCTTGATAAGATGAACAGTTTTCTAAACATGATTCGATATGGAATTCAACAGTAACAGAAATGGGAGGAAATCTGGATGAATCTATATATGCTTGGTTTCCAGGACATTGATAAAACAAAGCTCATGGTCGTTGGGGGTAAAGGTTTAAACTTGGGGGAATTGTCAAGAATTGAGGAAATCCGGGTACCGGAGGGATTTTGCATCACCACTGAGGCCTATCAAAGAATAATCGGCGGTCATGAGGAATGTAATGCATTGTTGACTCAATTATCAGATTTAAAGCTGGATGACCGGGAAAGAATCGGTGAAATAAGTGAAAAAATCCGTAGAGTCATCGAGGGCATAAAGATCCCCCAAGATGTCGAAGAGGAGATTGTTAGCTATCTTGCAAAGTTTGGCGAGGAGAATGCCTATGCTGTACGTTCCAGTGCTACGGCAGAGGATCTGCCGTTAGCTTCCTTTGCAGGTCAGCAGGATACGTATTTGAACATTATCGGTAAGGCTGCTATCCTGCGGCATATCAGCAAGTGTTGGGCTTCCCTGTTTACAGACCGGGCGGTGATCTATCGCATGCAAAACGGTTTTGACCATCGTAAGGTCTATTTGTCCGTTGTCATTCAGCGGATGGTTTTTCCTCAAGCATCAGGGATTATGTTTACGGCTGATCCTGTCACCTATAACAGGAAAGTGCTGTCCATCGACGCCAGCTTTGGCCTTGGTGAGGCCCTGGTCTCTGGTTTGGTAAATGCCGATATTTATAAGGTGCGGGACGGGAAAATACTTGATAAAAAGATATCCACCAAGAAAATGGCTATTTATGCCTTACCAGAAGGCGGGACCGAGGAACGGCAGATTGAACCTGAACGGCAGAATAGGCAGACGCTGACGGACAAGCAGATTTTACAGCTTGCGCTTATGGGTAGAAAGATCGAGGCTTTTTTTGGTGGCCCCCAGGATATTGAATGGTGTCTCTTTGAAGATAGGTTCTATATTGTGCAAAGCCGTCCTATCACAACCTTATTTCCTTTACCGGATGTGAACGATGGACAGAACCGTGTTTATGCATCATTAGGCCACCAGCAGATGATGACTGATGCCATTAAACCACTAGGGATATCCTTCTTTCAACTTTTATCTAAAGAGGTTCCCATGCGGAAAGCCGGGGGACGGTTGTTTTTAGATATAACGCACGACCTGGCCTCACCCATTGGGCGAGAGTTTGTAGTAAGACTTTGGGGTAAGAGCGACCCTCTTACGAAAAATGCTGTCTTGAGTTTAATGAAACGAAAGCACTTTATGAAAGCCTTACCGCATGGCAAGCGATATATCCGCCTGGGAGCAGAGGGACTATCCTGGGCAATGCCGATTGAGGCGATCAAGATTTATCGCCAAAACGACGTAGCGATGATCCAAAAGCTTATTGCCCATAATGAGGCGTCCATCAGGGAATTGGAGCAAAGGATCACCCGGGTATCGGGGGAGGATCTGTTTGCTTTTATTGTGGAGGATCATAAGCAATTAAAAGAAATCATGTATAATTCACAAGGGATGGCAGCAATTCTAGTCGGAGTTTATGCAGCCAATTGGCTGAATGAAAAAATGGAAAAGTGGCTGAGTGAAAAAAACGCGGCAGACACGCTTTCCCAGTCCGTCAGCAACAACATCACATCCGAAATGGGTCTCGCGCTGCTGGATGTATCGGACGTCGTCCGGCAATACCCGGCGGTGATGGAATATTTTCATCATGCTACCGATGAAACCTTTTTTGAGGAACTGACCAAACTGGCAGGCGGTGCTGCTGTAGGTGAGTCCCTACGGGCGTACCTTAAAAAATACGGTTCGCGTTGTTCCGGTGAGATCGATATCACGAGGACCCGGTGGAATGAACAGCCCACCGCCCTCCTGCCCATGATCCTCAGTAATATTAAGAATTTTGGCCCTAATGCCAGTAGCATTAAATTTAAGCAGGGCCTGCAGGAAGCAGAGCGCAAGGAACAGGATCTTTTAAGTCGTTTGGAACAATTGCCGGACGGTAAAGCAAAGGCTAAAAAGACAAAGAAAATGATCAGCGTTTTGCGCAATTTCATGGGCTACCGGGAATATCCCAAGTATGCTTTCATCCAACGTTACTTCTTTTATAAACAAGCCTTGCTAAAAGAGGCTGCTGTATTGGTGCAAAAGGGGGTCATTCGGCAGCAAGAGGATATTTATTATTTATCCTTTGAGGAACTACGGGAGGTTGTTCGTACAGGCCAACTGGATTACAGCCTTATAACCAGGAGAAAAGAGGATTACCAGTTATATGAAAAACTGACGCCACCCCGGTTGATGACGTCCGAGGGTGAGGTAATATCCGGTGAATACAGCACGGGTAAGATCCCCCAGGGTGCTTTGGCGGGTATACCAGTTTCAACGGGCATCATCGAGGGGCGTGCACGGGTGATTTTAAAGATGGCCGATGCTGACATCGAAGACGGCGATATTTTGGTCACGACATTTACGGACCCCAGCTGGACACCGTTATTTGTATCCATCAAAGGCTTGGTAACGGAAGTGGGCGGACTGATGACCCATGGTGCCGTTATTGCACGGGAATATGGCCTGCCGGCAGTGGTCAGTGTGGAAAATGCCACCAAGCTGATTAAGGATGGACAGAGAATTCGGGTAAACGGAACCGAAGGGTATGTAGAAATCCTTTAATCAAGATGCGTCTGAAACTAGGTGATTTAGTGAAATTGCCTCATCGGTAACGGCAAAAATAAAACCTGATCCCCGGCGGTGTAGGGGATCAGGTTTTTGGCGTCAATGAACTGTGCCTATAAGATTAAGAAGGGTGATCCGTCTGTCAGCTAAAAAGTAAACTCATTACTTACATATTCCATCGTCTTAGAAGCACGGTCAGCAACCTCTGGACCTAATAATCTAGCAACTACATAGAGGGAGGAGTCAATCCCTGCAGAGACACCGGCGGAAGTTATAATTTTTCCATTATCGACAAATCTCTTGCCTTTTTCGATATTCGTATCTGGTGCTAGTTCAACTAAACGATCATAAGCCATGTGGTGAGTCGTTGCTGATAATCCCTTTAGTAGTCCTATTTTAGCAAGGAGTAAGGTTCCCGTGCATACTGACAAAGTTATTTCTGCCTGATCAGATTGTTCTTTTATCCAATTCAGAACCGTTTCATTTGTTAATTGGCCAGCTGGGTTAATTCCTCCTGGTATGACTAAAATATCTGCTTGAGGAGAATCGCTAAAAGTATAATCTACTTTTGCTACTAGACCATTAAAACTGCGAACTTCTGGTTGGTTTTCACTAACGGTGTAAACATTAAAGGCCGCGGGACCCCCTTGGTTTACCATGGTAAATACCTCAAAGGGACCTGCGAAATCTAATAACTCCACACCTTCATATAGATAGATGCCGACATTTCTGGTTTTTATCATAATATCTTCTCCTTTTAAAAAGATAGTGTTATTTCTCTGGGGAAACTGCTACACTGTTTATTACATCATTCAAACTGACTTAAGAAAAGAGCCAGATTTGACTTTGTCCATGGGTCCAGTTTGCCAAAAGGGGCGCGATACATTTATGTTTATTTTAGATAATCAAAATCTCAAACCACTCTATGCTCAGCTATATCAGCAGGTTAAAGATAAAATTTTAACTGGGGATTTGAGGCAAGGGACAAAGCTACCCTCTAGTCGTAAGCTCGCAGCAGATTTGCAGATTAGCAGAAATACCGTAGAAATGGCTTATCAACAATTGGCTGCTGAGGGTTATGTACTCAATAAACCTAAAAGTGGTTACTATATTGGGGATTTAGATGTTTCTTTAGTGCCTCTGGTTCAAGAACTAGAGCCGGAAGAACCTAAAACGGAGGAATTAAGGAAGGAAAATTTCACTTATGACTTCCGCTATGGCAACCTTGTACCCAATGACCAACTGATCTCTAAATGGCAAAGGTTGACCAACCATTGTCTCAGAGAATATAGAAGCCAGCTTGCTGATTACTTAAACATCACAGGGGAACCAGGACTGCGCAAGGAAATCATGAAATATTTGCACGATTATCGCGGCGTAAAATGCTCTATGGATCAAATTATTATCGGAGCGGGAACGCAATACTCCATTAGCCTTATTTGTCAACTACTTTTAAGGCAAATGACTACTATTGCTATAGAAGAACCAGGGTTTCTCTGGGCCTATAAGGTTTTTCAAAATTATAATTTCTCCATTCACCCTATTGAGTTGGACAACTTGGGATTTAAGGTAGAGCAATTAAAAGCTATTGATACCAAAGTGGTCTATGTTTCGCCATCGCATCAATTTCCTACCGGCAAGATTATGCCTATTTCCAGACGGTTAGAGCTTATTGAATGGGCAATGAGCCAAAATGGCCTCATTATAGAAGATGATTATAGCTGTCATTTGCGCTACAATATAAAACCGATACCCTCACTTCAATCTTTGTGTCCGGCCCAAGTAATCTATTTAGGTAGTGTTTCTAAATTTCTCTTTCCTTCCATAAGGCTTTCATATTTGGTTTTACCGGAACAATTAATGACTAGGTTCCATGAAATGTTTAATGGTCTACCTTCCGTTGTTCCTTTTCTTACGCAAAAAACATTAGAATTATTTATGAAGGACGGAAATTGGGATAGTTATCTGAGGAAAACCACTAGAACCTATAAGGAAAAGCATGATGTTTTAATCGAGGCTCTTAGAAAGGAATTCGGAGATAACATCTCAATCTCAGGTATTGGTGCGGGTTTGCATCTTTTTATCCAAGTAAAGTGGCCGATGAAAGCAGAAGAATTAATTATACGGGCAGCTCAGGTAGGGGTGAATATTTTATCTCCATCTAAACTTTGGTTTGGCAAAGAGGATGAAACTTATGGGACGATCCTAGTGGGCTTTGGTGGGATCGAAGCTGAAGCTATACCCAAAGCCATTCAGCTTTTACGAGAGGCATGGCTTAGCTGATTCTTCGGGGACTACTCCGGCGATCGTAGGAAGTCACTTAATTTTATAAAACTACAATCATGTAATAATAGCTGCAGCTAACTAGAAAAAACAGCTAAGGAAAACCTCAAGCTGTTTTTTCTAGGACAATATTGTTTTATAAATATATAAGCGTTTGGTAAAATAACTTTTTTACGTAGCAGCGGCATTCTAGACAGACCCCTGAACGTAAGAGAACAATAAAATTCGGTCCATTCCGAGGCAATACAATGTGTGCTATTATTTTGTATAATTATCAAAATAGCCTTGGATGTATATAATCGGGGTACCCTTATCGCCGCTGCCTGAGGTTAAGTCGGAAAGGGATCCGATCAGATCAGTAAGCTGTCTGGGGGTAGTGCCTTGGGATTCCATGGAACCTGTTAGGTCCGGCTCTTTATTGATAATATAATCTGAAATAGCTTTTTTAAGTTCTTCCCCTTTTAAATCAGCAAAATTATTATCAGCAAGATATTTTAATTTAACTTCATTTGGTGTACCTTTAAGTCCTTCTGTATAAGCGGGTGATACAACAGGGTCAGCAAGTTCCCAAATCTTACCTACGGGGTCTTTGAAGGCGCCATCACCATAAATCATGACTTCTACCGTTTTACCTGTCTTTTCCTTCAGCATAGCTTGGATCCTGTCTACCACAGGTTGACAATTACAGGGGAAAAGTTTAACACTTTCTTCGGTTGCTTTATTTGAACCTAAAAGGCCATAGGCTTCATTATGGCCGCTGCCGTCAATCGGGGTTGATAAAATATCATCAAGGCTATAAATTTTATCCCCACCATGTTCTTTTAATATTTTTTTTGTTCTCAATCGGGTATGAATATCACAGGTAAGAACATTTTTTGTATAATTTAAAATGGTTTTCGCATTATTAGAGAAAATAACTTCACATTCAATACCATACTCTTCAATTAAAGATTTATAATAATCTATATAGTCAATACCCGTAAAAAGGTGTTTTTCATAGCCAAAATAGCTACGGAATTCTGCCTCAGTTAAAACATCTGTCCAAGGGTTAACACCTTTTTCGTCAAGCATATCCATATCAACTAGGTGATTGCCAACTTCATCGGAGGGATAGCTAAGCATTAAAACAATTTTTTTAGCTCCTTTGGCAATACCACGTAAACAAACAGCAAAGCGGTTACGGCTTAAAATGGGAAAGATGACCCCGATAGTCTCCGTGCCAAACTTTGAACGTACATCTTTTGCAATGTTATCTATAGTTGCATAATTTCCCTGAGCACGGGCTACAACCGATTCTGTTACAGTAACAATATCCCGATCATTAATGGGATAGCCTTCTATTTCGGAAGCTTTTAATACCGTGTCAACAACGATTTCTGAAATATCGTCTCCTTTATTAATAATAGGAGCACGCAGACCTCTAATGACAGTTCCAACGATTCTTTCCATACGATATCTCCTTACTTCTTTTCATTTAGACAGAGTACCTGTTTAACACATACACTTGTACTATACAATATCTTTATGATATAAGTAAAGAATTGTGGCACGATTCTCTCAATCGTTGCCTTGCTAACTAACTACTGAAAGAGCTTAAGATAACCATAAAAGACAGGGCAGAGGTTGCAGCAAGATTTGGAATAAAGCAGGAGGTACTTAATGACATACGCAATAAATCTATATTTTAATAAAGAGGCTGAACATCATATAACGAATATCTGGAGAAAATTAGAAGGCTTAGAAAAGGGCAAGTGTCTGATCTGTCATAACAGCAGGCCCCATATCACCTTGGCTATTTATAATGACCTTGATTTGGAGGTAACCAAGGAGCGATTAAAGTCCTTGCTAAGGGATGTTTACTCCTTTCATTTAAAGTTTCTCCAGATTGGTATTTTCCCGCATAATAAAGGCGCGATATTTTTAACACCGAATCTGACAGACGACTTGTTCCGAATACACCGCCATTTTCATGAGCGGTTTAAGGATTTTGAAAAGCAGGGCTGGGATTATTATAAACCTCAATCATGGTACCCGCACTGCACTCTTTCACTGGAGACACCTACAGAAGCGATACCCGGTGTACTTGGGGAAATCTTGAAAGTTTTTACTCCCCTGGAGGTAACGATTACCTCCCTCGGGATCGTATCCTTAGATCCAATTGATTATTTATTCGAAGTAGAGTTGGAGGAAAAGCAAAGGATTTAGTTACGCCTGAGCCTCTGGGAGCTAAACTTCGTTTATTTCCGACCGATACTAATTTTAAATTGGTTTGTAAAAATGAGGCGGGTATGATGGAATTAAAACCGATGGACCTAACTGCAAATAAAGCTTCCGATATGATCAATAAACCTACCGAGAATGGGGAGACCGGGAGGCTAAGCTGGCCCAAGGGAGAAGTGCGCCAAGCGGTCATTTTGGAACAATTGTCCGAAAGTCGGTATCTTGCGCGGGTGGGCGGCAAGGAGATTTGTATTCAATGTTTTGAGCCTTTACCGCTAAATACCAAGGTGGCTTTGGAACTGCAAAGTAACCAAGAAGGCGTTTTTCTGGTCAAGCCGGTGATGTCTGATACACCTGAAGCAATAGATCAGGAGGAATTACTGCAAAGGTTGCTTACACAATTGCAAATGAAGGACACCCCTTTGCACAGAAACCTTATCCAGGGCTTTTTGAATCAAGAAATTCCCCTGAAGGACGTATCCTTACAACTGGCCGAAAAAATAGTGCAGAAATTAGGTGGCGATACCCCGGAAAATATTGAAAAAGCTTTACTGGGGATGAAACTGGGAATGCCGCCCGAGCCACTGCTGCTCAACGCGGTACATGCCTATCTCAGTGATATAACTAACTTTCAACAGGGTAATGAAGCTAAGTTACAGTTATTTATCAATAAACTGGTAGCGATATTGGCGGAGACCGGCACAGCCGAGCCGGGCCAGACTTCGGGTTCTCCTTCGGAAACTCGGTCATTGTCTGCCGTGCTTTCCAAGGAAGGGTACGAACTACTTCAGAAAATCCAGGAGTATCTAAAAAACATCTCTCTTGAGCCTGAGCAAGGGCTGGCGAAAACCACGGAACAACTCAAAAACTTACTCAGCTCTCAGTTAACTGGTTTGGCCTACGAAACTGGGACGAAATCCTTCAGCAATTCTAAGGCACCCAACACGAACGTTGCAAGCCCGGGTCCGATTACTTTATTGGAGGCAAATACCACCTTATTAACAAATAAGGTTACGGGAGAAGCTGGCGGTCAAGTTTTGACCATAAACGGTAAAGAAAGTGTAATGACTGTTAGCGACGAATTGATAACCAGCGATGTTGGCCAACTCCGCAAAACAACGGGAGACGAAAGCATAAAACAAGTTTTGAAGGAGCTACCTTCATTAACTGACCTCAAGCAAAGCCTTACGCAGACAACCGGCTTGGATCAAAAGGTGCCTGAAAGCAAATTCAATCATCGGGATGCCGCGACCCTATTGCAGATATTTAGCAAACTAATCGAAAATATCAAGCAAGTAGCTAAGGAAACCGGTGAATCAGTTCAAGTAAAGAATCTCGTTCAAGAAGGGACCGCCCTGGAAAAACAACTGGTAGGACAGCAGGTTTTTCAAACACTCAACAAGACAGAGGGGCAGCAAAATGTGTTGTATTTTAATGTCCCCTTTATTAAACAAGAGGATAGTCAAACCTGGGGTCAGTTAAAAATAATCAAAGACAATAGCCAACGTCAAGACATTGACCCAAAGCATTTAAGCCTGGCGTTGTTGTTAAATACCCTTAGCATGGGACCGCTATTATTAGAGCTTAAGGTGAGAAATAAGGAAATTATAGCTGGTGGCAAGGTTACCGAGGAATGGGTGGCCAATTCATTGAGAACGGCCTGGCCCAAACTGCAGGACTCCTTTGTCAAACTGGGTTATCAGTTGCATACCTGTGCCTGGCAAGTTGGTTCCTTTACAACCAACCTACTGCCTACCGGATTAAAAAAAGAGGATACTGATTGTAGTTTACAAACAGTAGATATTACCATTTAGAGAAAGAAAAAAGGTGGGCAAAAGGGTATGGCAGAGCAAAGGAAGAAAGCGGTTGCGCTACGGTACGATCAGGAAATAGACAATGCCCCCAAGATTGTTGCAGCGGGCCAGGGGCACCTGGCAGAACAGATTTTGCGGGTAGCCGAAGAAAAATCTGTACCGGTCTATGAGGATCCTGTTTTAGCCGAAATGCTTGCGCACGTAGCCATTGGAGAAGAATTACCGCCGGAATTATATAGTATCATTGCTGAAGTATTGATATTTGTGCATTCCGTTGATAAACAAAACAGAAAATCGTAGAGATGGTTCTCTTGAAGGGGGGGCAATCAGAGGTTTTGCACGCCAAAAGACTCAACTGTTAGATATTTACTGATTGTTGAGCTTTTAATAAGGTAACTATTATTTTAGTTACAAAGCCTAATTACCAGCTAAAAAATGGGGTAAGCTTACGAATACAGGAGGTGTTTGATATGC
Organism: uncultured Desulfotomaculum sp.; assembly: GCA_946411205.1. GTDB lineage: Bacteria > Bacillota > Desulfotomaculia > Desulfotomaculales > Desulfotomaculaceae > Desulfotomaculum. The sequence continues at coordinate 17,170 of CAMKDG010000044.1, read as the reverse complement.
TCGCAAAAGATATCATGAAAACGAATATAATTACTGTAAAAGCAAACACAGGCATCAAGGAGATTGCGCAAATACTAACAGAAAATAATATTTCCGGTGTTCCAGTCGTTGATGATGATGGTAAACTTGTCGGCATTGTCACTGAAGGAGATCTCTTACATAAAGAATCAGACCCAAGAATACCAAAATACTTTGGCATTCTTGGGGGATTCATTTATTTAGGTGGAAGCGAAAAATATGAAGAAGACATTAAGAAGCTGGCCGCCCTTACAGCTTCTGAGATTATGACCAGCAAAGTGATAACCGTTTCGCAAGACACGAAAGTTAATGAGATAGCTTCCCTAATAGTAAAGCACAATATTAAGCGTGCCCCGGTTGTAGAAAATGATAAAATAATTGGCATTGTAAGTCGAACCGATATTATCAAAACCCTTATTCAATAGACATGTTTAAACCCCCAGATAACCTGGGGGTTTAAACATGTCTATTGAACCAGGATGGCAGAGGCCGCTATCACGGGAAGGTCCAAATCAAGGTGCGGTTTTCTTGCGTTGTTCCGTGTTGAAACTAGTTACTAAGAAAAAGGGACTTTCAATGATTTTTAAATAGTAATATAGAATTTGTATTGGATTATTACCTAATTGTGATTAGATTGGTTTGGTGAAAGGAAATGAAATACTATTTCTTTTTAGATTTTTCCGGAAGGAATTTTGTGAAAAATATTGAAATAAGGCTTGTTCTTTAAATATACAGCCTATTTTTAGGAGACGGTTCTTTTGAATATAGAAAAATTAAATTGAATAAAAGTCCTATAGTGAGTAATAACATCTGTTTGTATTTATCTAGAATGTTCTGTAATTTTCAGTTTCAGGAGGGACAATATTTGAATTTAACCTCTGATAGTGTTTTAGAGGACCTACAAAACTATGTAAAGGATCATGGCTTGTTTTTTTCAACAAATGCATTTAAGATTTTTTCCAAGATAGAACATTTATGCCGAAGCTATAATGTTTATCCTTTTCATGGGGAATATCTTTTGGTTTTGATTGAGGAGATTCCTTTATTTCAACAAATTATTATTAAATATGGTGGTGAGCCTAAGTTAGCCGTATCTATGCTTTACAATAAGCTCAAGGAGAGGGACGAATCTAATGGTGGGTTTGATTACGACTCATCGGAACTATATTCTATCAAATCACAAAGGGAGTTATGTACCCGTTCTCATCTTTTGGATTTGCTCATTGAGAGTGTTAAAAAGAAAAACTGTAGGGAAATTCAAGATACGGATTTAATTGAAGCCCTTTTAGATCTTCAAGATGAAGATTATCCCGTTTGGCAAAATGGAAGTTTTATAGAAAAACGGCTTCATACTCCGTTTAATACAGTATCTCATGCACTAGGTTATTATTGTAGACATTTATGGGTTAAACTAGATGATATTCGAGGGGAGTTATATAAAAGTAATATTTATGATCTAGCAATATCTTTTGCTGGAGAGGATAGGGACGTAGCAAAAGATATTGCATATTCGTTAACTAAACAAGGGTTAAAAGTGTTTTATGATGAATACGAAAAAGGAACTTTATGGGGAAAGGATTTATATTCACACCTTACCGAAGTCTATTCAAAAAAAGCAAGGTTCTGTTTAATGATGATATCTAAGTATTATGCTCGGAAACAGTGGACAACTGTTGAAAGAAAAGCTGCACAAGCTAAAGCTTTTCAAGAAAATGAAGAGTACATACTTCCTTTAAGGCTTGATGAAACAGAAATACCTGGGTTATTACCTACAATAGGATATATAGATCTAAGACAAACTTCAATTGAAGAAGTAGTTGAGTTGTTGAAAAAGAAAATATTTTAGTTACATCACTAGAAGAATCTTTTAGGAACCGTATTTTATCTTGTGCAAGTGGGTCCTAGAAAATTTTCGTTTGAATCGTAGGAACAGCTTTCCTTGAGGCGTTTCGTACTGTAACTTACACTAAAACAGCTAAGGTAACACCTCTGGCTGTTTTTTTAGCTGGGATAAGGATTGTTTATTAGTATAGGGAAAATTAAATGGTGGCAATAACTACAAAAGTTGGTTTCCCATGGCTCGGTGCGCAGGCCATCACAATAGGTGCAGCAACTATCCGTAAAAATGAATAAAAATGAGGGTTAGCTTTTGCGAGAAAAACAAACCTTTTCCATCGGCGAGATAGCCAAAATGCATAACATAGCCGAATCTACCTTGCGTTATTATGATCAAATCGGTATTTTTCAGCCCAAAATTGTCGACCCGAAATCAAAATATCGTTATTATACAATGGATCAATTTGCCCAACTGGATATCATTAAATTTCTTCGTAATATGGAGATTCCTCTTAGCGAAATTAAACAGTATATTCATAGAAGGAATCCGGCGATTGCACTGGAACTGCTGGAAAAGCAACAACAAATGGTCAGCCGCAAACAACAGGAGTTAGCTCTGGTGAAAGAAATACTCGACGACAAAATTGCTGCAATCCAAACAGGACTCCGGGCGGAACCGTTCAAGGTATCATTTAAGCAGTTGCCCAGCCGCACGATTGCCTCCATTAAGCTTGGTGCCAAAACATCCGATGAGATGTTGGATTATTATCTAACTTCCTTGCAAAACGACTTGTTGTCACTGGATTACACCTTGTTTACCGGGGATATCGGGATATCTATTGCCCAAACAGCCCTTTTGCAAAAGAATTATCAAAATTATAATCGGATATTCATTGTTTTACGTCATCCACCGGAGCAAAACAAATATTTAACCAAGCTCCCGGCGGGGATTTATGCCTGCATGTATCATCGTGGGCCGTATGAACAAACGGAGAACACCTATGAGTGCCTATTTGAAGAGATCGCCCTCAAGGGTTATAAAATAAATGGAGATGCGCTGGAGTTGGGAGTTATTGATCTTTCTGTGGCCCAGAAGGAAAGCGAATACGTGACGGAGATGCAAATTCCGGTTGTTACGTGTTAATTCTGTTTACGATAACCTCCTTGACTTTCAAGTTACTTGAAGGTTTATAATGTTTCTCTGAGGAGGTTACCAAAATGACAGAAGCTACCGTTAAACTAAGGGAAACACCGGTAAAAAAACTATTTATCTCTTACTTAATTCCTTCCGTGTTAGGGATGCTCCTAATGTCGGTTAATATTGTTGTTGACGGTATTTTTATTGGCCGCGGTGTCGGAGCAGATGGTTTGGCGGGTGTTAATATTGCGGTACCGGCATTTTCCATTTTTTTATCCATATCTCTATGGATCGGATTCGGGGGTGCTACCTTGTATTCGATCGCACTCGGTAGAAATGAGTGGAAACAGGCACAAGTGATCTTTTCACAAGCAATAACCTTTGCGGTTATACTTATCGGCTTGATTACGGTGATATGTCTATGGAGAATAGAAGAACTTGCACTCCTCTTTGGAGCCAATGACGTTATCATGCCGTATGTGATGGACTATCTCTCGATTTTGCTGACCTTTGGCCTGGTTTACGTGTTAGAAAATATTTTGAGTGTGTTTGTTCGCAATGATGGCAATCCGACACTGTCCATGAGTGCGCTGATTGTTACAGCCATCCTGAATATCCTATTTAATTATCTATTTATTTTCAGGTTTGGTTGGGGGGTTAAAGGATCGGCAGAAGCTACCGTATTGTCTGCCGGTATCGGGTTTCTCGTATTATTGAGTCATTTTTTCAGACGCGGCAGTAATTTGAAATGTGTTCCTTTCCGTTTCCGCTTTACGATCATTCGGCAAATTTTGACGATAGGATTTCCCAGCTTCATTGCCGAAATTTCACTGGCTATTGTCACCATTAGCTTTAATCTCGCTTTTATGCGCATTATTGGAGAAACCGGGGTGGCTGCCTATGCCATCGTCAACTACATTCATTCGGTCATGCTGCTCGTTTTCCTTGGAATGGGAGCGGCTTTGCAGCCTATTTCCAGTTTCCATTTTGGGGCAAGGTTATTTGGGCGGTTAAACCAAAGCCTGCGGCTTACCGTACAAACAGCGTTAATTTCCGGTCTTTTTGCCGTTGCCATTGGGTTTGTCGGAGCCGAATTTATGGTATCTCTGTTCGATGTACAGTCGCAACAGTTATTCAAGCTTACCGTTAATGGCCTGGGTTTGTTCTTTTGCACCTATTTGTTCCTAGGGTACAATCTTGTTTACGCTGAATATTTTCAATCGGTGGGACAAATTAAAAAATCGTTGATGATTATTTTATGCCAGGGAATGCTGTTTGTTATCCCTTTGTTGTGGCTGCTGTCCCATTGGTTTGGTCTCCAGGGGATCTGGCTGGCGCTTCCAACGGCACAGGCGATAACGGCGATTTTGGTTTTTATGATGAATCGCCGCCATCATCCGGTTTTTCAGCTCACCGCCGGTCTCCAGGGTGACCGATTATAAGCCCAAGGATAAACTTGTAGCAAGGCATGGGAGATCAAGGTAGCTGATGAATTCCGGCATAGACTACCGAGGGCCGTCCCTTTGATTCTGGAGGTTATCAGATTGGCAACTTTTAAAGTATATGGGGCGTTTTCTCGCAAATCCTTTCAGCGAGCGGCGGTCTATCGTTTTGACGCCTGGACAAGAATAATCGGGAACGTTATGTTTCTCTTTATGTGGGGGTTTATCTGGTATGGACTGTACCATGGGAAGGGTGAGGTGGCAGGCGTATCCTTTCCGGCCATGCTCAGCTATATCTTGGTCAGCCAAGCCCTGCAAGGGCTGCATGGAGCAGGTACACCGCTGTGGGAAATTCAGGAGCGGGTGCGTACCGGTGATATTGCCATGGAAATGCTGCGACCCTATGATTACCCTACCCGCATGCTATTTTCGGATTTCGGCAGCATTACCTTTTATTTTATGACCGCTATTCTACCCCTGTACACCGTGCTTTTTCTGATTTTAAAACCGGTGGTGCCCACGTCCTTCTCCCAATGGGGTCTGTTTGTGGTTTCGGTAATCCTGGGATATTTAATTCGCTACTGCATTGAACTTACCTTTGGCTTGTTTACCTTTTGGCTGGTGGAAACCGGGGGTGTGGAGGATATTTTTTATTTTTCTATTTCCCTATTCTCTGGCTCGGTGATACCCCTATGGTTTTTTCCCGGCTGGTTGGAGCAAGTGGCGCGGTACCTGCCCTTTCAGGGAATCTTTTTTGTGCCCAACTCTATTTTTGTTGGACAATTAACCGGACAGGCTGTCTGGGATGCCTTGCTTAGCCAGGTAATCTGGTTACTGATATGCTATGCAATTTTACGCTTTGTCTGGGCCAAGGTGTCGATGAAAATTGTCATTCAGGGAGGGTAGCCCATGGTACAGTCTTGGCTGCGGGGAATTGATATGTATTTTTATATGGTAAGTGCCAGCATCCGGGCACAGCTGCAGTATCGCTATGCTTTTATCATGAACATCCTAGGCTGGGCCATGACCTACGCGGGAACCGCTATTACCATGTGGGTATTGCTTTATTCCTTTGGAACCCTGGAGGGCTGGGTCTTTTGGGAGCTGATTTTTTTGTTTGCTCTGGCCGTGTTGTCTTGGGGCGTCTGCATGATTTTTTTCTTTCACTTCCGAAGTTTGGATCAATACATTGTTAATGGCACCTTTGACCGGTTTTTGGTCAGGCCCATTCATCCCTTCTTTCATTTTATGGCCATGAAGTTTGATGTAGGCGCCTTTGGTCAGTTCTTGTTTAGTATCGTTGCGGTGGCCCTGTCCTACAGCCACCTGGGTCTGCACTGGCAAGCCTGGCAGTGGTTTGTTTTCCTGGGGGCGCTGGTTGGGGGAACCCTTATTCAGGGGGGTCTATTGGTAGCTATATCCGCCATGGCCTTTTGGACCACCCGCTCAGAGCGGCTTTACTGGGTGGTCATGTGGCCCGCCAAAAACCTGATGAACTACCCGCTAACCATCTATCCCCGGGTCATCCAAATGCTGGTTATCTTTGTTTTGCCCTTTGCCTTTGTCAACTATCTACCGGCCCTGCTTTTATTGGGCAAGACCAGTCAAATTATGGCACCCTTTTGGGGCTTTTTAAGCCCTTTCGTAGGGTTGATTTTCTTTTGGCTATGTTTTCGGCTTTGGATGTTGGGTCTAAATCGGTATAAGAGCGCAGGCTCATAAAAACGGGAGGCGGCCATGGCTTTAATTGAGGTAAACCATCTATCTAAACAATATCAAATTGCCAAACGACAAGAGGGGCTGGGGGGAGCTTTGCGAAGTCTTTTCCACCGGGAATATATTACTAAAATGGCAGTGCAGGATATTTCCTTTGCCGTGAACCGGGGAGAAGTGGTAGGGTATATCGGTCCCAACGGGGCAGGGAAATCCACCACCATTAAGATGCTGACGGGTATTCTGGTACCCACCTCCGGTGAGATTCGGGTGAATGGAGTGATCCCTTTTAAAGAACGGCAGAAAAATGCCCGGCAAATCGGCGTAGTCTTTGGCCAGAGGACGCAGCTTTGGTGGGATTTGCCTACCATCGAGTCCTTTGAACTGTTAAAACAGGTGTTTGAAGTTCCCGACCAACGCTACCGGCAAAACATGGCTACCTTTTCCGACATCTTGGGATTAGAGGAATTCCTGTATACCCCCGTGCGCCAATTGTCCCTGGGCCAACGGATGAGGGCCGATATTGCCGCCTCCCTACTGCACGATCCGGTGATTCTTTTTTTAGACGAGCCCACCATTGGCTTAGATGTGGTGGCCAAGGAGCGGATGCGGACCTTTATCCAGGAAATTAACCGGGAGCGCGGCGTCACGGTTATTCTAACGACCCATGATATGTCCGATATTGAAAAACTTTGTCAGCGGATGATTTTAATTGATAACGGGCGGGTAATGTACGACGGTGAGTTGGCGAAGATTAAAGAGAGGTTCGGCAAGGAGCGGGTTCTTATTGTTGACTTGGACGGAGCGGCGACGGGCTTTTTCGGCGCCGGGGCGGCAGTAATTAAACAAGAGGGGAACCGAATGTGGTTACGGTTTAACCGGGATGAGGTAACTGCCTCCCAGTTAATCAATCAAATTTCGGAGAAGTACGAGATTAAGGATATAACTATCAAAGATCCAGAGATTGATGTGATGATTCGACATATCTATGAGAAAGGCATGGCTGGTCAGGATGATTATTAAAGGGAGATGGTGAAAAGTTTTACTTTTATTTATAAAAAATTTATAATTTGATTAAAGAAAGTTTACTTTTGACGTTTAGAATGACCTCATAGAGAAAAAGGAGGTTGTTCAGATGAACAAAATTAAACTGATGTACAATATTGCTAAAACCATGAAAGAAAAGACTCTTTTTCAGGGTTCCCTCCAGGTCGCCTGTGTAAAGGATCAGACAACGGTATTCCAAATGGATAACGAGTTTTCCAAGGACCTGTCCAGCGGTCTCACAAAAGCTAACATTAAGACAGAAATGGATTGCGAGGGAAAAAGCTTTAAACATGAAAGCAGCACCGAATTTACCCATACGGAAGGTTGCCACCGTCGAGGCCACTTTTTCAAGGGAGGACATCCTCATTTTCACCATCGGGATTGTGGACATTTGGGTCCAAAGGGATTTTTTTCGAAACTCACAGTGGCTCTGGATCTATTGAACAGAATCAAAGTTGAAGAGCAACCGGACAATACTACCCTGATGACCTTAGAAATAGATGAACTTCCGGCAGAACTACGAGAACTAAAAGCTCACTTCATGGAAAAACATCACCATCACCATGAGCAAGAGCAGCCAACGCATCACCATGGACATTGTCTGGCCAAAGAATTACATGGCCTGGAGAATCCCCGCCTAACCCTGATTGCCACAATCAATAAAAATAATGAGCTAGCGAATGCTGTTTTGACATTAAGTGGCCAGCAAGCAGGCACCATAGGCGAAACCCGTACGCTGACCATAAATGCCAAGCTCACCTTATAGTAACTGGGAAATTTTATGATTACGAGCCTTTTGCGTCAGCCCAGAAAAAGAATCCTCAAAACCAAGCATATTTCGATCGATACCAAAAAGTGCCGAGCTTGCTATAAATGTGTTGCAGTGTGCCCAAATGATGTGCTTACTAAAATGAGTTTTCTTGGTCATCGGCATGTCAGTCTGAACAAGCCGGAAAACTGTAGCGGTTGCCTGGCTTGTAAAAAAGTTTGTACCCACCAGGCTATAACGTAGATTAAACGAAAGAGTTAGGCATGGGGCTTCGGCGAAAGTACCCATGTCTAATTTCCTTTCTTTATTTGATAGGATTGAAAAAGAATGCAGGTGAAACATGAACAGACACGAAAGGTTTCACAAGGATCATTATCATCGGTTTAGACATGAATTTTATTGCTCGCATAAACACCATCTGCGGCATAATGATTGGCCCAGAGACTTTCACCGGTCGCATAGGGCCTTAAAGTTCCTGCGTCCGTTTTTTTTACTACTAATCATCCTGTTGATTTACCTGATGTTTAAATTCCCGATTAATAAAGTGCTGACGTTTTTATTTGGCTTATTTATCCTCAGTCAAATTGCTCAGTTGGTTTGGATAACCCACTTGGAAAAGAGAATTTTTAAACCCATTTCTCAGCTGCATAATGGCGTTAAAGAAATTGCCAAAGGTAATTATGATGTTAAGATAAATAACACAACTTTTAATGAGATTGGCTTTTTAATAGATTCTTTTAATGAGATGGCTGCCCAATTGCAAGAAAATGAAATCCTTAAACGGCAGTATGAAGAAAACTGGAAGATGCTGATTGCCAATATTTCTCATGATTTAAAGACCCCGATCACCTCCATTGGCGGCTATATCGATGCCATCCATGAGGGTGTGGTTACTTCCCCCGAAAAAATGGATCAGTACCTGCAAGTTATTCGAAAGAATACCATCTATATCAACCACCTAATCGATGATTTATTTCTCTTCTCTAAGCTGGCGATGCATCAACTGGACTTTCAGATGGAAAGCATACCGATTAAGTCTTTTATGGATGATCTGATGGCCGAGTTTAGTTTTGAATTTCAAGAAAAAGGCTTTGATTTCGGCTACAAAGATGATCTGGAAGAAAATTATCCAGTGCTCATGGACAGAAAAAGGATTTACCAGGTAATTCACAATGTTATCGGTAACTCTGTCAAATATGGCCCAGCGGAGGGCCTCTGCCTGAAAACCAAACTGTATCGAAAAGAAGACGCTATCTGCCTGGATATTCAGGATAATGGTCCGGGGATTCCAGAAGATAAAATTACCAAAATTTTTGACCGTTTCTATCGGATTGATAGTGAACGGACAAAGGACTTAATGAGTACCGGTCTAGGACTTTCCATTGCCAAAGAACTGATGGAGGCCCATGGAGGAAAAATACAGGTAACCAGTGTTTTGGGTGAAGGTTCCTGCTTTACGCTGCTACTTCCTATCGATACTGAGGAGAGGGTTTGACCATGCATATCCTAATCATTGAAGATGATCTCCATATCGCCAAGCTGGAAAAAGACTACCTTCAGTTTAACGGTTATCAGGTGGATATCTCCCAGGATGGAGAGCTGGGTTTGAAACAGGCATTAACTGGGATTTACGACGTTATTATTGTTGATTTGATGCTGCCAGGTAAAGAGGGATATGAAATTGTTCAGGAAATACGGAAAAAATTTGAGGTGCCGGTGTTAATTGTTTCTGCCAGAGGAGAAGATATAGATAAAATCAGAGGTTTGGGTTTCGGTGCGGACGATTATCTAACGAAGCCCTTTAGTTTGGCTGAACTGGTGGCCCGGGTAAAATCACACATTCAAAGATATGAACGCTTAATGGGCAAAAAGGCAGCTGTTGAAATAATTAGCCATCAGGGCTTAGAGATCAATACTGCTTCTCACAAGGTTTTTGTTAACGGCCGTGAGATTGTCTTGACGACCAAAGAATATGAACTTTTATTATTTCTGGCCTCGCATCGCAATATGGTGTTTAGTAAAGAACAACTATTTGACCGGCTATGGGGTGAGGATTCCGTCGGGGATTTGGCTACCGTAGCGGTTCATATCCAAAAAATACGCAAGAAGATTGAAAAGGACCCGGCTAATCCACAGTACATCGAAACTTTATGGGGAACCGGCTACCGGTTTAAATAAACTAACTGCTCCAAGAAGGAGATAGGAATGGCTCAGGAATCATTAACAATAGAGGATTTATTTTGCCAAGTCGGTGGTTGCAGGCGGTGCTCTTTAGGGGAAACCCGGCGGTGTCTTGTCTTTGGCAAAGGAAGTCCGGGGGCGGGAGTAATGCTGGTGGGGGAAGCCCCGGGCGAAAAGGAGGACGAAACGGGAGAGCCTTTCATTGGACGAGCGGGCAAAGTCCTGGACAGCGTCCTGGCCGAGGCAGGTTTTCAACGGCAGGATATTTTTATTACCAGTGTTGTCAAGTGCAGGCCGCCCAAAAATAGATTTCCCAAGAAGGAGGAAGTGGCTGCCTGCCTACCCATCCTACAAAGGCAAATTGAACTTATCAAACCCAGGATTATTGTTTGCCTGGGCAATCTTGCCACAAGAAGTCTATTTGATGAGCAGGCTAAAATCACTGAGGTGCGCGGCAAATGGTTTAACAAAGGGGGAATAAAAATAATGCCCACCTTTCATCCGGCTGCTGTCTTTCATGATCGAAACAAACTCGAGGCAATCAATGAAGATTTTCACCAGGTCAAGGAAGTCTTGGGGAATATAAAAAACGAGAGTTACCAATTCTAAAACCTCAAGCAATAGCCTAACCTCCCGTTACTAGGCGGGGGATTAGGCAATTGCTTGAGATTGTGTAAAATAGCGTAAACTTTTAACATGGAGGAACGGAGCGTATGAAATTCATAGTTACAGAAGAGGTTTTTAAAAAGCTGGAAAAGGTGTGCTTTGGGGTTGTGATTGCACGGGGGATCAATAACAAGGTGCAACATACGGAAATTGCCGAGCTGTTAGAAACAAGCATAAAATCTATTGAGGAGAAATTTGCGCACACCAAAGTAAAAGAGGCAACGGAAATAGTCCCCTATCGAGAAGCTTTTCAAAAACTTGATATGAACCCGAATAAATTTATGAGTTCCATTGAGGCGATGGCCTCCCGCATTGAAAAAAAGAAAGGGTTTCCGAAGATAAATCCCCTGGTTGATCTTGGCAACGCCATATCCTTGAAATACCTGGTTCCGCTGGGTGCACATGATCTTGACAGTACATCCGGGGATATTTATGTAAGGTTTTCCGAGCAAGGGGATAAATTTATTCCCTTCGGCCAGGAAGAAGAAGAGATTTTGGAACAGGGAGAACTGATTTATTCAGCAGGAGATAAAGTAAAAACACGGAGATGGATTTGGCGGCAGAGTGAACAAGGCAAAGTAACGGCAGAAAGTAAAAATATATTTTTTCCGATTGATGGCTTTATCGATCAAAATGACGATCGTGTAATGGCGGCCAGAAACGAGCTGGCCGCCTTGTTGCAACAGTTTTTTGATTGCGAAGTAGAGGTTGGCTTTATCAATCAAGGCAACCGAGAAATGGAATTATAAAGCAATTGCTTCCTTGGTCATGGTTTACACTTCCATCACAGCATAGCCTTGCTCCATGATGGACTGTTTAATATCTACTAAACGCGTCTTGCTGTCATCGTATCGTACAGTTACTTTTTTGGCGGACAGATCTACACTTACATTTTCAACACCGTCAAGAGCTGTTACGCTATTTTTAACGGTAGCCGTACAGTGATCACAGCTCATTCCCTCTACGTTAAGTTCGGCATTTACTAACATAGCTAACAACACCTCAAATAGTATTTTCCGATCGGCTTAAGGGCCTTTCACCAGCGTCTAAAGACTTGGCCCAAGATAAGTTTTTCTAACGTACTTATAGTATGTCCAGTTGTGGGTGGGATCATTAAAAATAGAAAGTAAATGATTTTCTATCATATACATCAGTTTCGCTGCGGGCTTGTGTTTTTACACAGTCCGTCTTTTTTTAGCTAAAAAAGTGTAATCAATTTGAACTTTTTACCGAATGCTATACTCTTATAAGAGAGGGAGAGGTGCAGAGGTGGAAGGAACTGTTCTGATAAAGAAAGCGAAACAAGGGGATAAAGAAGCTTTACTCCAGCTGGTCATGGAAAAGAAGCAGGAGTACTATAAATTGGCCTATGTCTATGTTGGTAATAAAGAAGATGCTTTAGATGCCATGGCAGATATGATAGTAATACTCTATGAGAATATAGCTAAATTAAAAAAGGACGAGAGTTTTTATACCTGGAGTAAAACTATTTTAGTTAATTGCTGTAAAAAAATAATTAAGAAATCCAGCCAAGTAATCTCCTTTGAGACCATAGAGGAAGTAGCCGTTCCAGGTGACTTTGAGCAAAAGAATGATCAAATAGTACTTGAAAAACATTTGCTACAATTGAGTGATAAACATCAAGAGGTTATCAGGCTACGCTATTTTTTAGATTTAGACTATCAAGCCATCGCCGATATTTTAAAAATACCGCTGGGAACTGTGAAATCCCGCATGGCCTATGGTCTTGGACGGTTAAAAGAGAGTTTCAGAGGTGAGAACGATGAAAACCATTGAAGACAAACTTAAAAAAGGAAAAACTAACCTAGATCAATTAGAAGTGCCGGAGGAATTAGAATTAAAACTTAGAAATGCTCTGGTAAAAGCAAAACCCCGACGGCATACTGGTTGGCAATTTAAACTAGCAGTTGCCTGTCTGGCACTTTTTATGATTGGTTATAACTTTGATACATTTGCCTATTTTGGCAAGAAATTAGTTGGCTACGACAATGTTATGAGCGGAGCGTTAAAAGAACTAAATGAGCTGGGCAAGGGGCAATTGATCGGGAGTAGCTATACTTTTAAAAATGGAATTGTATTCACCTTAGACGGCATCATGATTGATGAAAGTCAACTATTTGCCTTTTACAGTCTCCAAGATCCAACAGGTCAAGTTGATGTACAGCAAATAAATTATCATCTGCAAATAGAAGGTTCCTGGGGACGGTATTACATGGAAAGTGGTAGAGGGGAGCTAAATGAAGCAAAAAATCAAATCACGTGGGTTGGCAGCTTTAAGCCACCGTTCTTTTTGGAGAAAAAATTGCATTTGAAGCTGACATTAATAGGAGACGGTAAGAGTAAAGCAGAAGAAGGGGAAATAACCTTTGCCATTGATCGAAAAAAGGCCATGGGCTACACCTTGAAAAAAGGCATCAATGAAACTCTTACAGTAGAAGGAACTAAAGTCTCGCTTGAATCGATCCTAGCTTCTCCCACTCGAACCGTAATCAATGGATCAATGCAAAATATTTTTGAACTGGCAATGGACCAGATAAAAGAAAAGCGTATTAGACCTAAAATAGTATCAATAAAGCTTTTGGCTAATGGTAAAGTAGTTCCGGAGCAAGGTTCACAAATGGGGACTGACTTAAAGGGGATTACGTTTCGTTATTTTTATGATGCTTTGCCCGACCAGCTTAACACGGTCCAAATAGTCGTAGAAAGCCTTTTAGCAGACTATGATGTGAAGCAGCAGGTGGCGCTAGAGGAAAATGGGCAGAAGCAGCGGCTAGAGATTTTGGGTCAAGATATTGAGGTAAATAAGGTCTATCAGTCCCAAGGAAGTACCTATGTAACCATTACTACAGAAGAGGCTACGGTGCTTACCAGGGTGTATCTGGTTGTTGATGGTAAAAGAATAGAGCTTAAAGAAACCATAACCGATGAAATGCAGAAACTGGCAGACGGAAAAATACTGCACACCCGAACGTTACAGTTTCCCGCAACGGGTAAATCCTATCAACTGGATATCCAAAGGATGACCTCGGTCAAAAAATATAATAAAATTATTGATATTCCGGTAAATTAAAAACAAGAAAAAGGGGCCGTAAGGAGTCCACTGAATGGTTGACAAGTTCCGGTTACTATTTTAATTGTCTTTCAAGTAAGGCGAACTGTCTTTTTAACAACTCAAGTTGCTCCATGATATACTTTTCTTGTTGCTGGGTATCTTTTTGGGTTGATATAGCATCCTCCTGGGCAGCTATTGTGAGCATCACACTACCGATAGCCACTAGAAAATTACCGATAACATTAATTTCGGCTGAGTCCAAGCCATTTGCTATAGCAATAGCAATTAGCGAAGATAAAACTGCTAGAGTATCTGGACATATTGAATTTAGATCTAAACAGGGCATATTTTTTCCTCCGCACAAAGTGATTTGTAATATCATATGGGTCTTCCAGATGATTTGTTATTTTTAAACCAATGGTTTTAACTGTGTTAACGACCGAGGATAAATAAAAGAATTGTATGGCAACCCAAACTAAATCGAAAGGTGGAATTAGTATGTTGGAATTATTAAAGCAACGTAGAAGTATTAGAAAATTTAAGGACCAAGCCATTGAGCCTGAAAAGATTAGCCAACTAGTAAAAGGCGCTTTGTTATCTCCGTCGTCGAGAAGCCTTACCCCCTGGGAATTTATTGTTGTCACCGATAAGCAAATCCTACAGCAATTGGCCTTGGCTAAATCTGCGGGCTCCGCGTTTCTCGAGGGGGCACCGTTAGCCATTGTGGTACTGGCCGATCCTCTGGTTAGTGACGTATGGATCGAGGATGCCTCCATTGCCACCATCTTGATGCAAATGGTGGCAGAGTCCCTCGGATTAGGCTCCTGTTGGGTACAAATTCGCGAAAGAAAACATAGCGAGGGGATCAACTCGGAGGACTATGTTCGTCGGGTTTTAAATATCCCGCAACATTTAAAGGTGGAAGCCATTTTGGGCATAGGCTATCCAGACCAAACTAAAGCTCCCCAGCGGGAGGAAGATCTAAAGTACCATAAAGTGTTTATCAATGGCTATCAGGTGCCATACGATGCTTCATAAAATCCAGAGCCAAACGACCAGCCGTGATCAGATGATTGATATCACCGATCAAGTGAGAGCTGTGCTCCGGCAAGAAAATGTTAAGGACGGTGTGGTGACAATTTATTGTCCCCATACAACAGCCGGTATCACCATTAACGAAAATGCTGATCCTGATGTGGTACGGGATCTGTTGTTGCGGCTAGATGAAGTCTATCCCTGGGTGCATCCTCAATACCGCCATGCGGAAGGTAACTCCGCGGCTCACTTAAAAGCAAGTACCATGGGAGCCTCCCAAACGGTTCCGGTGGTTGATGGCCAGCTTTTGCTGGGTACCTGGCAGAGCATTTATTTCTGCGAGTTTGACGGCCCCAGAAGACGAACGTTTTATGTAAAAGTACAAAAGGATTGATTCTATCATAAAGCAAGAAGAGCCAGAAAAGTGGCTAACACTTGACAGCCTTACCGACCAGTGAATTATTCTTATAATCCACTGGTCAGTAAGGCTGTTCTGAGTATTGTTGATAGTATAGGAGGTTTCTTTCAGGGAAGAATGTACCTGACTAGCTTCGCTTAGATCAAAGGGGCGATCCGTATGAATCAGTATGTACGTTACTTCTCTGACATTGATAGATCCAGCCTAGCCAGTGTGGGAGGCAAAGGAGCAAATTTAGGTGAATTGTACCATGTTTTCGGAAATGCTGTGCCGGCAGGTTTTTGTGTTACCACAAGTGCTTATAGGGATTTTGTCAATACAAGTGCGGAGTTTGCCGGGTTGCTGAAATCTTTGGAATTAATCAACGCTGAGGCAATGCCGGAGCTGATGGAAGCAGGACAACGTCTACGGAGGCACCTCGAATCCTTGGACATGCCCGATCAGATCGAGCAGGCAATTATTCAGGCCTGGCAGCAGACGGGAAGTGACTATGCCTACGCCATTCGCTCCAGTGCAACGGCGGAGGATCTGCCGGGAGCGTCTTTTGCAGGACAGCAGGATACCTTCTTGAATATCGAGGGTGAGAAGCAAATCCTGGACTGTGTCCGAAAATGCTGGGCCTCTTTGTTTACCGACCGGGCCATCGCCTATCGTCAAAAGAATGGGTTTGAACATAAGCACGTATTGCTGGCTGTCGTTGTACAGCGGATGGTCTTTCCCGAAGTAGCGGGAATCATGTTTACAGCCGAGCCGGTAACCGGCAATCGCAAGATCGTATCCATTGATGCCAGTTTTGGCTTGGGAGAGGCGTTAGTATCCGGTATTGTCTCTGCCGACTTATACCAGGTAAGAGCCAATAAACTCATCAAAAAGCAAATTGCTAAGAAAGAGCAGGCCATTTATGCTAAGTCCGAGGGTGGCACAGTCAAAGTGGTGCTTAGCGAAGAGAAGCAAACAACCCAGGCTTTGTCGGATGAGGCTGCAATCAAACTGGCCGGCATGGGGCGAAGCATTGAAGGGCATTTCGGAAATCCACAGGATATCGAATGGTGTCTTGCTAACAATGAAATATTTATTTTACAGAGTCGGCCAATTACGACGCTCTATCCCGTGCCCCAAGTAACGGATGCTAAACAGCATCTTTTTATCTCCTTTGGTCACCAGCAAATGATGACGGAAGCCATGAAGCCCCTGGGGATATCGGTATTAAGAACGCTGGCTCCTATTGGCAAGAAGTTGCCGCAGGATGAAAGCGATCTTCTGCTGGAAGCCGGTGGAAGGTTATATGTAGATGTCACTCAATTTCTCGAATATCCACAGATCAGAAAAAGACTGCCCGAATTGCTGTTGAATATTGATGAAATGATTGGCCGGGCTGTGCAGGACTTCATCGGGCGAGAGGAGGTTCAGACCGCGCTGCAGGCTGACGGCAAAAGGCCGGAACTTGCTTTTATCAAAAAGGCCTTGCCAACGGTCTTTGCTCTCCTCAGAAATATCTTATATCGTGATAATAGCCGGGCGATTGACGAGATGAATCTGTTTATCCATCATCAAGTAAAAGAAAACAAAAGAAAACTGCAAAAAGTCTCTGGCTTGGAGCGCATTGAGCAGGTTCAGGAAATTCTGGCAACCTTGCTGTCAACGGCTTTTTTGCAGGTGGCACCCTCGATGGGGGCTGCCATTATCACGTATAAACTGATTGAGAACCTGTCTAAAAAATGGCTGGGGGATGCGGCAGAGCTAAGTGGTATCAGTAAATCCCCGTCAGGCAATGTGACTACGGAGATGGGGTTGGCGCTGGGGGATGTGGCCGATGCCTTGAGCAATCATCCGG
>CAMKDG010000043.1 GCA_946411205.1 uncultured Desulfotomaculum sp. | reverse complement strand
CGGGGAAAAGAATAGCCATTGTGGAAACAAACAGCTATGGTTTTAGGGACGATCTCGTTAACACACTATCTATGGCTGGGGCGACGGTCCAATCGGTAACTACTATCCTGGATGGGTTTGACTTAAGCGGCCGTAAAGAACGGTTACGTGGCGAGTTAGGTATTAAAGAGCAAAATGATAATGATATGATGTTTTTTTTAGCCAGTGAGACTGCCCGAGGCATCCTAACTGGGGAAAAACAGGCATTGCTCAATACCTTGTCTCAATCAGAGCTGTTAAAACTGTCCGGTGATTATGGTGTGCCGGTTGATGCAGTAATATTCATTGGTGGAAGTCAGGATCAAACGTTGGTTAAGACTGAAATTGTCGATTACCCGATGATGGATTATTTTCTGCAGCAAAAACTACCTGTTTTTGGTGTGGAAGAAACGAATGTTACCTATTCTTATATGAAGTCATACCAAAAAAAGAGAGTGAGTACTGTTGATAATGTGGAATCAGTGCCCGGTCAATTGGCTCTAGTTCTGGCCATTGCGGACAAGCCAGGACATTATGGCGTAAAACCCACGGCGAAGCAACTACTGCCTCCCTTTGATACGACTGGGGGTGTTGGCAATGCTCAAAAAGTCCAAGGTGTCAGTGGTAATCCCCGCCCATAATGAGGCAACTCGTATTACAGATACGGTCAAAGGGGTACTGGACATTGCTGAGGTTTCCGAAGTGATTGTGGTGGATGATGCCTCCACGGATGAGACAGCGAAGCTGGCTACGTTAGCCGGCGCCACCGTTATGGTATTGCCTCGCAATATGGGTAAAGGTGGCGCTCTCAATGTTGGGGTGGCGAAAGCTACCGGGGATGTCATTGCCCTGTTGGACGGTGACCTGGGAGCGAGTGCTCGTGAAGCAAGATTATTGGTTTTACCGATTTTAGAAGATCAAGCAGATATGACCATTGCCCGTTTTCCCCAGGCGAAAAAGAAGGGCGGTTTTGGTCTGGTGAAAAATCTTGCTCGGAAAGGTATCCGTTATTACACCGGTTTGGAGGCCAATGCCCCCCTATCCGGTCAAAGGGTCATGACCCGCAGTGTGCTGGAAAAGGTGATCCCCTTTGCTTCCGGCTATGGTGTCGAAGTGGCTCTGACCATCAAAGTGGCCCGAGCGGGTTTTCGGGTGACAGAAATTGCTACCCAAATGTCCCATGCTGAGACAGGTCGAGATTTAAGGGGATTTATGCACCGGGGTAAACAGTTCGTTCATGTAGCCAGGGTTCTAGCGGGTTGTTTTATGAAATACGGCTTAAGCCGTGCGAAGACTGAACAATAACAAGCATTATTTCGTTTGTTTATGGAAATAATACCCAGTAGTTTCTGGTTTAACAGTTTACATAATATAACCATGACGATTCTGTGAGGTGTTCCATGATTCAAAGTTTCTACTGGCCGATGCTGTTGGCTGCCCTACTTGCTTTTGGGGTAGCTAAATTTATCCTCAACAGTATTTTGCAGCTCATTATAGAAGCAGGCTTTGTGAGACCCAATTTCCGAGGTGATCATATACCCGTTGGCGCGGGCCTTTTATTTTTCGTGAGCGTCTTGCCCCCCACCGTTTTGTTTCTTATCCTTCAGTCGGGGAGTGTTCATTTAGAAGCTCTGATTTTTCTGTTTGCTATTTGCGCTATGACCTTGTTGGGTATGGTAGATGATATCTTTGGCTCCCGGGCTGCCACAGGGCTGAAAGGTCATATCAAAAAAATGCTGCAGGGGGAATTAACTACCGGCGGCTTAAAACTGTTGGCGGGCGGATTGATTTCCTTGGCGGTGGCCGTGGTGGTAAGTCAAGGTTGGCAGCAAGTAACAGTTAATACGCTGGTCATTGCCCTCTCTATCAATGCTATAAATTTATTGGACCTGCGACCTGGTAGGGCTGGTAAGGGTTTTCTGTTGGGGGCAGTGCTTTTATTTCTAGGAGGCTGGCCTTCTCAGCAGCTATGTTGGCTTGCTGTTATGGTGGGGGCACTGTTGGCTTACCTACCCTATGATCTGAAAGCTAAAGCCATGATGGGAGACACCGGCTCCAATGCTTTAGGGGCAACCATTGGTATTACGGCAGCTATGGTTTTACCCGAAACTGTCAAGTTAGGCTATTTGGTTTTTTTAATTGCTTTTCATCTGTTAACCGAAAAATATAGTCTGACCAAAATTATAGAAAAAAATAAAATGTTAAATTACCTGGACCAGTTAGGGCGGAATCAATAAAAGCCCCTTAGCTGGTTAATTTTTGTCCAACTTTGGCAGGTTTTTTTGTTAGACAAAACGAAATATTTAAGATAGTACAACGGAGGTTCTTCTATGAAAATTAACATAAAACCAGTGACCATATTTACAGCCAATTTAGGGAGTGGCAAAACAGAGATCTCCATTAATTTTTCCCGTATGCTGCAGCAGCGAGGAGATAAAGTTTCCTTGGTGGATTTAGATATTATTAATCCCTATTTCCGTACTCGCTTGGCCAAGGATAATCTGGCCAGCCAAGGTCTGAAGGTAATTTGTCCACCGGGGCATTTGGTAAATGCCGATGTACCGGCCCTGACTCCTGCCATTCGGGGAGCCTTGCAAGCACCTGAAGGATATTGTGTGTGCGATGTGGGTGGGGATGACGTAGGAGCCATTGCCTTAGGTATGTACAGACCGTACTTAACCGAAGACCGCTTTGACCTATATTTTGTTGTTAACACCTGCCGTCCCTTTACCAGGGATCTTGCCGGTGTTTGTAAAATTATGGGAGATATTGAAAAGAACTCCCGTCTGAAGGTAACGGGATTGGTTAGCAATACCAATCTCGGTAGGCACACCGATCTCCAGATCATGCTAGAGGGTTACACCAAGGTGTCTCAAATAGCAGAACAACTGGAACTGCCAATGGTTTTTATGGCGTCCCCGCAAGAACTGGTACCACAGGTCAAAACCATTCTGCCGGAAGTACCTGTTCTACCTTTGGAATTTTATATGAAGACTCCCTGGGAAGAAGCCTTTGGCGAAGAGTAGTAGGTGTATTTCCAAGGTGCCATATTAACTAAATACTCATCAATCAAGGAGGGAATATAGTTGGCCACAGTAACATTCCGGGAAGAACGCTGCAAAGGATGCGAGTTGTGTATTTCGGTTTGTCCCGAAAAAATTATCGTCCTGGCAGAGCATTACAATGCCATGGGATTTCACCCAGCTACCGTGGTAGAGATGGATAAGTGCAAGGCCTGTGCTATCTGTGCACGGATGTGTCCCGATGTGGTAATTGAAGTAGTGAAGGAGGAGAAGCAGGATTGAGTAAAGTACTGATGAAAGGTAACGAAGCCATTGGCGAGGGTGCCATTCGTGCTGGTTGCCGCCATTTCTTTGGTTATCCCATCACCCCTCAAAGTGAGTTGCCCCACTACCTGGCCAAGCGCATGCCTGAGGTAGGTGGTGTTTTTTTACAAGCAGAAAGCGAAACTTCTTCCATTAATATGGTTTATGGAGCAGCCGGAGCCGGTTTTCGGACCATGACTTCCTCATCCAGTCCTGGTTTAAGCTTGATGCAGGAAGGGATTTCTTATTTGGTCGGGGCTGAACTACCCTGTGTAGTGGTAAATGTCATGCGGGGTGGCCCGGGTCTGGGTAACATTGCTCCGGCCCAAGGTGATTATTTCCAGGCTGTTAAGGGCGGCGGCCACGGTGATTATAAGCTGGTGGTCCTGGCTCCCGCTTCCGTACAGGAAATTATTGATATGATGCAAGTGGCCTTTGATTTGGCGGATCAGTATCGTACTCCTGTCATGTTAGTTGGCGATGGTATCCTGGGACAAATGATGGAACCCGTTGAGCTGGCTGATGAAGTTACCCTGCCAGAGGTTCCTGCAAAACCTTGGGCTGCCAGTGGTTTAAAGGGAAGAAAGAAGCCCAATATTGTTAATTCTTTATATATTGTGCCCGAGGATTGCGAAGAGCTGAATCAGAGATTGTTTGCTAAATACGATGTGATTGCCGCCCAGGAAACTCGCTGGGAAGAGTACTGTTTGGAAGATGCAGAAATCGTCTTAACTGGCTTTGGTACCGCAGCCCGGATCGCTAAATCCGTGGTGGATAAGGCTAGATCGGAAGGTATTAAGGCAGGTTTGATTCGACCGATCACACTGTGGCCCTTCCCCTCAGAGGTGTATGCCAAAGCAGCGGCACATGCTGATAAGTTTCTCTGCGTAGAAATGAGCATGGGCCAGATGGTGGAAGATGTTCGGTTGGCAGTGAACGGCAAGAAGCCCGTCCATTTCTATGGCCGTAGTGGTGGCATGGTACCTCTGGCCAAGGATGTTTTGGCAGAAGTCAAAAAACTCATGGCAGGGGGTGAATAGTCGATGGCTAAAGTAATCTTTAAACGTCCCGATTCCTTAACGGATAAACAATTCCACTATTGCCCGGGCTGTACCCATGGCATTATTCACCGTTTGGTGGCCGAGGTAATTGATGAAATGGGCTTACAGGAGGATACCGTAGGGGTTTGTCCCGTTGGTTGCTCGGTATTTGCCTATGATTATTTCAATGTAGATATGTTCCAGGCTTCCCACGGGCGTGCGCCGGCAGTAGCCACCGGGATCAAGCGTTGCCTGCCGGAGCGTACGGTGTTTACTTACCAGGGGGATGGCGATCTGGCTTCCATTGGTACAGCAGAAATTGTGCATGCTGCTGCCAGAAGTGAAAAAATTACGACCATCTTTGTTAATAATGCTGTTTATGGCATGACCGGTGGCCAAATGGCTCCCACCACCTTGCCGGGACAAAAAACTACCACCAGTCCGCGAGGCCGGGAAAAAGAGCTGAATGGTTTACCGATACGGGTTTGTGAAATGCTAGCTACTCTGGACGGTGCCACCTATGTGGCACGGGTATCGGTGCATGATCCCAAACATATCGTTCAGGCTAAGAAGGCTATTCGGAAGGCCTTTGAAATTCAAAAAGCAGGTTTAGGCTTTGCCCTGGTGGAAGTTCTCTCTACCTGTCCCACCAACTGGGGACTGTCACCAAAGGAATCGATTAAGTGGTTGGCGGAAAACATGATTCCGTACTACCCCCTTGGTGTCTTCAAAGAACCAGCGGAGGTGAAGTAAATGTTGCAGGAAGTATTAATTGCCGGTTTTGGCGGCCAAGGGGTTCTATCCACCGGACAATTGTTGGCCTATGCGGGTATGATTGAGAATAAGCAAGTGGCTTGGATTCCCTCCTATGGGCCGGAAATGCGTGGCGGTACGGCCAATTGCGGCATCACCATTTCGGATGAACCCATCAGTTCACCCTTAGTAACCGAGCCTACTACGCTCATTGTGATGAACCGCCCTTCCTTGGATAAATTTGAAAAATCAGTGGTGCCAGGTGGTTTAATTCTGATTAACTCTTCTTTGGTGGATCAAAAGGTAACCCGGCAAGACCTGCAGGTGCTGGAGATCCCGGCCAACAAAATTGCCGAAGAACTGGGCAATACAAAAGTAGCTAATAATATCATTTTGGGAGTTTTAATTGAGCTAACCGGGATTGTCTCCTTAGAAGCTGTGGTGGAATCCTTAAAAAAGGTACTGCCAGCCCGGCGCCACAACTTAATTCCGGTTAATCAGCAGGCCTTAGAAAAGGGTATGCAACTGGCTAGGGAATTCAAGAATAAGCAATAGTATTGAACCCCAAACCGATACGGAAAAGCATGCGAGAGGCGCTATCCTGCAAGGGATAGCGCCTCTCGCTATGGAACGGGTTTGAGATTGTGGATCATTTTGCTTTGTCAGGCAGGATCAAATATTCTCCAGCTGCCAATCAATGGGTTCCTTACCCAGGGACACTAAAAAATTATTGGCCTTAGAGAAAGGCTTACTGCCAAAAAATCCGGCATGAGCGGAAAGCGGGCTGGGATGAACGGATTTTATGATAAAATGCTGAGGGGCCTTGATAATACTTTGTTTCGTTTGGGCATTTTTTCCCCAAAGGATAAACACCACAGGGTCCTGACGCTGATTTAGGAGAGCGATCACTTTATCCGTAAATAGATGCCAGCCTATCTGAGCATGCGAGTTGGCTTGACCGGCGCGAACTGTCAGGGAAGTGTTTAGCAGCAAGACACCCTGATCCGCCCATTTTTTGAGGTAACCATGGTTAGGGATACTGCAGCCAAGGTCACTCTGCAATTCCTTAAAGATATTTTGCAAGGAGGGTGGGGCCGGTACACCGGGTTTGACAGAAAAGCTCAGGCCGTGGGCTTGGTTCGGACCATGGTAGGGGTCTTGCCCCAGGATAACTACTTTGACATCTTGATAAGAGGTAAAATGCAGTGCATTAAAAATATCGTACATATCAGGATAGATGGTTCGGGCTTGGTATTCCTGGATCAAATGCTTTCGAAGCTCTTGATAATATTCCTGATGAAACTCATCCTTTAATAATTCATGCCAATCATTTTTCAATATTTGCATCTTTATCACCCTCATTTATTATAGCAACTATCATGAATATAGTTAATTAATATTTGCAAAAACATGACGTAATTCCACCTTATAAGGAGAAATAGACAATTAACTGTGTTATCCTAAGTCGGTAATTATTGTATTGTAGTAGATCAAAGGTAGCAAATTGATACGGAATATGGCAGAATATAGGCAGATAGAATTAACATAATGAATGGAGAAGTGGGATTATGAGTAATTTACCTAATTGCCCAAAATGTAATTCGCAATTTACGTACGATGATGGAAGTCTTTTGATTTGTCCGGAATGTGGTCATGAGTGGAATTTAGAAGTAGGGACCGACAATGGTGAAGATAAAAATGTGGTCAAAGATGCTAATGGAAATATCTTAAACGATGGTGATTCTGTAACGATAATCAAAGATCTGAAAGTAAAAGGGAGTTCAACTGCCTTAAAAATGGGCACCAGGGTAAAAAATATCCGTTTGGTTGAGGGAGATCATAATATTGATTGTAAAATTGATGGTTTTGGAGCTATGAAATTAAAATCCGAATTTGTTAGAAAGCTGTAAAGAAAAATTGCTATAAGAGGGGTTGTCCGCTGGGACAGCTCCTTATTTTTGTCCTATGGCAGTTTGGGAAACTTTAATTTGCAATATTGTTCTAAGAAAGTTATCATTTGGTTAAGTTGTTTAAGAGATATCATGTGGAGGTGTCCTCTTTGATTAAAGCAGAAAGATTAATAGAAGAATTTCTTGAGTTGGTTCAGGTGGACAGTGAATCTGGGGCAGAACGGCAGTTGGCTGACCTCTTAAAGGATAAACTCAATGCTCTGGGTTTGCAGGTGGTTGAAGATGAAGCAGGTTCTTACGTGGAGGTGGGCCAGAGAACCGGTAACCTTATTGCTACCTTACCAGCCAACGGTGGCCAAGGCCCCTTGTTGTTGTTCTCAGCTCACATGGATACGGTAAAGCCTGGTCAAGGGGTTAAACCGATACGGCAGAATGGGATGATTACTTCCGCGGGGAATACCATTCTTGGCTCTGATGATAAGGCCGGTATTGCTGCCATTATGGAGAGTTTACGGGTTTTACAGGAACAGAGTATTTTACATGGTGGTTTGCAGGTGGTCTTTACCGTGGGTGAAGAAATTGGTCTTAAGGGTGCCAAGGGCTTGGATTACAGTCGTCTACAAGCTAACATCGGTTTTGTGCTGGACAGTGGTGGCCCGGCCGGAGAAATCATTACGAAGGCCCCGACTCAATACAGTTTGAAAGCTACCATCCAAGGGAAAGCCGCTCATGCCGGTATTGCTCCGGAGCAGGGGATTAATGCTATCGTAGTGGCCTCTCAAGGAATTGCCGGGATGAAAGTAGGCCGTATTGATGAAGAAACAACCTCGAATATCGGGTTAATTTCCGGTGGAGTTGCCACCAACATTGTGCCTGAACAAGTAACCATCCAAGGGGAAGCCCGGAGCATCAACCCTAGCAAAGCGAAAGCACAAATTGACCATATGGTGGAAGAGCTTAGACAGGCTGCGGCACGACTGGGAGCGAAGGCGGAGATCGAGGTAGTTAAAGAATACGATCCCATTGATTTAGCTGCCAATGCCTTACCGGTGCGGATTGCTGTTAAAGCTGCCGAACGGATTGGTCTAAAACCTTTTCTTGGTCAAACCGGTGGTGGCAGTGATGCTAATGTTTTTAACGGTCGGAGCATTGCTTGTGCCAACTTAGGTACCGGCATGTCCAAAGTCCATACCACCGAGGAGTTTATCACCGAGGAAAACTTGCTCAATAACGCCAGATTTGTGTTGGAAATTATCAAAACAGCACAGGAATTTAAAGAGTAGGCTATTCTGCGTTGGCGACGATTCTGTGATAAGGAGTGAGTAGATGGAGAGTACAGGTTTTAATGGTACACTACTTGCACAGTTATTTAATTTTGTTGTCCTTCTGGCAATAATGGGTGTGATTTTTTACTTTTTGGTGAAGGCTTTTAGAAGCACGTCAAAAGTAAGAAGAGAGATTGATGATTTAGATCATCGCTTAAGAAATGTAGAACGTAAAATAGATAAGGGCAGCTAATTATGCCCTCGGATTGCATTTCTCTGCGTTCCCGCTTTAGTTAACATAAACAGGCTATTTGTTGCTGTCGAACTTCGAAAAGAGGTGTCTTCCTTTGATCCGTATGCGTCGCGGTGTGGTGCAAAAAATAACCTCCCACAGGACCGGCATTAGTGAATTGTTGGTTGAGTTGGAAGGTGAACTTCAAAAGGCTGTTAATTATGACTCTTTAACTGGAGAAGTGGTTGCCGGTGATGAAGTAATTTTAAATACCACCGCTGTTTATAAAAAGTTGGGCACCGGGGGTGCCCATTTTGTTCTAGCCAACTTGTCTAATACTGAAATAGATGTGCCTGAAGCAGGACACATCATGAAGCTGCGTTATACCCCCTACCAGGTAAAAGTTCTCTCGGTGGAAGAAGCGGACAGTCCCTATGCAGCGTTTATGCAGCAGGCAAACTCTTTGGAAGGTACGCCTGTGATTATCGGTACCCTGCACAGTATGTTGGCTCCGGCTGCCGCAGCCCTGAAAAAACTAGCGAACAAGCAGCTCAAAGTAGTGTATTTAATGACCGATGGGGCTGCTCTGCCGCTGACACTGTCTCGCCTGGTTTGGGAGCTGCGGGAAAAGGGGTTAATTCAGCACACAGTAACTTGCGGACACGCCTTTGGCGGTGACCTGGAAGCCATTAACGTTTATACGGGTTTGCTAGCCTGCAAACATGTTTTGGGAGCAGATGTCATTCTGGTGGCTATGGGGCCAGGTATTGTGGGAAGTGGTTCCCGTTTTGGTTTTACCGGTGTGGAGCAAGGTGAAATTATCAATGCCGTTAATCTCTTAGGCGGTAGACCCATTGCCATCCCTAGAATAAGTTTTGCCGATGCCCGAGAGCGTCACCGGGGGCTTAGTCACCACAGCCGTACGGCCTTAGGTACCATTGCTTTAACTAAGGCCACGGTAGTACTGCCTAAACTGCTACCGGAGAAGCTGGAGTTAGTGCTGCAGCAAGTGGAAGAAAGTACGATCTCCCATAAACATGATGTTGCCATTATCGAGGGACAGCCAGCCTTGGCCGCCTTGGCGGAGTACCAGGTGAAAGTAACCACCATGGGTCGCCACGTGGAGCAGGACCCGGAATTTTTCTTGGCCGCGGGGGCGGCCGGGGTCTATGTGGCTAGTTTAATTTAGCCTTGATGAGTTCCTGTACAGTATGATACTGCTCTGCAGATTGCTTGATTAGTTTACATAAATCCTTAGCTTTAGCCAGGAAATAGATTTTGTTTGCATAGACGTAGATCTGATTCATGTTTGTCCCTCCCTACTGGTTATGGGACAGTATATGAAAGGGCTGTTGTTTTTAGCATATCGGAAAGGATAAAACTTTCCGATATGTATAAGAGCAAACTAAGCAGCCTTATGCCCTATCGGGCGCTGGCGTCTAAAGACTTGTACCCGATAGGGCATAAACAGGTAACCAGCCAAGTTTTTCTAATGTATTTGCTGGGAAAGGAGTATCCATTAATGAAACTTGTTACCCTTACGTCCAATGCCAGCGGTGCCGTTCAGGCTGCCCGGGAGGGGTTGGTGGTAATGGTGGTGGATGTTATTGATATGTCCACAACTTTAGAAGCTGCTCTCGATGCAGGAGCACTGACTGTACTAGGTGCCAGTCCGGATACAGCAACTCCCCCGGTATCTTTGCATCCGGAAGGGATCGGTCTGCGGGCAGCCCAATTGGCCCTGGCGGCAGATACCAGTGTGGTATTGGTAACGGAGCCTCGGGTAGGAACTGACGAAGAAAGAATGGCCAATGCTTCCAGGTTGCTGCGGGGAATCCGCCAGGGGGGTGCAGAGGTCACCGCTGTTATTCCTAACCTTGGTGCAGAGACGCCGAAAATTTGTAATTTGTCTGGTAGAGTGGTGGTAGCAGTCACCGCTACGGGTGGTGTGGCTTATGATGCAGCCTTTACGGCAGGAGCACCGGCGGTAATTACCGGCACAGTGGCACGCACTCTAAACAAGAAGGGTTCTGAGCCGGCCAAAGCCGCAGCGCGCAGGGCCATAGAAGCCGCCCAGAAGCATGACACCGGCATCTGTGTGGTGGCTGCCAGTGCCAATTCTTTAGAAGATTTATTAGCGGCGGAATATATTATGAAAACCATTATCGAGGAAGGTTACCTGGCGCTAAAAAATTAACACCAAGCGGTGAATTAGAAAAGTCGCGGGAGCGTGTGTTGGAATAGCTAGGCTGCCTGCGTGGGACTTTATTAATACATTCAGCCTCTGAACCAAAGGGAGCATATCACCTTGGTTCAGGGGCTTTTATCATTTTCATTTGATTTTTCGCATAGTATGTACAGGGATTTAAGTTGGTATGGGACAAAAGTGAGGTGAGTCAGTGACCAGGGGAATAAAAAGAATCTGTAAATCCTCTTTGCGGGAGGGATGGCCCATTTACTTGCTGGCCCTTTTAACCTTTGCAGCAGGCATTGGGGTTGGTTGTTGGGGAGTTAAGGGGCTTGACAGTGAACAAGTGAAACAGCTTGTGCTAAATCTGGATCAGTTTATGCATCAAGCAGATAAGCTGATGCTAGATCGCTCGTCTATGGTAAGAGATACTGTCACTAACAATTTGATTTATATCGGGATCATTTATTTATTAGGGCTAACCGTTATTGGTATGCCGGTGGTACTGGCTCTTTTATTTGCCAGGGGTTTTTCCCTTGGTTTTACGATAAGTTTTTTAACGAAAGAAAAGGCCGGAGAAGGCATTATGCTGGCTTTTACTTCTGTAGTGCCGCAAAATATTTTGCTAATACCAGCTATTTTACTGGCTAGTGTTGCTGCCCTTTCTTTTTCTTGGTTATTGATTAAAAGATTTATCAATTCCAGATTACCTATTTTACCTGGTTTTATAGGCTATCATATGCTAATGGTTATCGTTTGCTGTATCTGTATAGCGGCTGGTTTGGTGGAAGCCTATGTCACCCCGGAGTTGATTAAAGCCACAGCAACATTTTTGAAATAAAGCTGATATATAAAAATTTGGTAAAACAAGGTTACATAACTTCTGTTTTTTTGGGCATATTAATAGCAACAACCGGGTATTCTAAGGTTTTGCATTTGAAAAGCAAATCTCTAAGGAGGGAAAACAGCATGTCTAAAGAGTTGACCCGCGTAGATTTGCCATACAATTTAATTAAGGAGACAGCCTTTTCTGGTTTGGTTCCTAAAGAATTGGTTCCCTATGTAAAACCGGCTTTAGCAGAGTTTAGAAATGAAATGGCTGCCGAATTGGGATTGCCAGATTATGCTAATATGGATAAAGGAGAATTACCCAGCCGACTAAACGGCAATGTAGGTGGAGGCATGACCAAAAAAATGGTTACCTTTGCAGAAGCTGTTTTAGCCTGGCATTATAAAAACAGGGTTTTAATAACTGAATAAATAAGAGGCTCCGCCAGATCGTAACGGCGTGAGCCTCTTTTTACTTGAACCAATAGATTACTTCTAAAAACAAAGCCGTGAGACCCGCAGCCATTAAAGGACCGATGGGTATACCACCTAAAAATACAATGCCAATTACAGAGCCAATCACCATACCAAAAATTAACTGGGGATCCAATTTCAATAATTTTAATCCCTCACCATTCATATGAGTGGCTAAAGCACCGCCGATTACTGCCAAAATACCTTGGGGTGAAAGGGTCTTTTCCAGCATGTCCAGATAAATCACATTATCATGAGCTAAAGGGACCAGTACCGATAACATTAAAAATATTAGACCTACTTCCAAGCCTCGACGTTCCAGTATGTATAAAAATCGGCTCAGTTTACTTAGCTTAAAAAAAAGTAAAATGCAAGCAGCTGTAGCTAATAAGGTAGATTCTGCAGCAAAGCCAAGCAAAAGTAATGAAAATAAGATAAGGTTACTTTTCTGCATGTTTCATACCTCCTATTGTAAATTTCTATGCTAACCGATGAAAAAAATACCAATGGCCTACGGCTAAGGATGTAAGCTATGCCATAGGCCATTGGTATTGGATTAAAAATGTAAAGAAATAAAATTTTGTGATAGGGAGCCAAAAATACAGCCAAGGGAGCCACAAAATACTAAAACTTAAAGGGTGGGCTTCGATGTAACTCACGCCTAGTACTATTTGTTGTGTAATTCTACAAAATTTGCATGAAAGGTTTCAATACTGGTGTTCATGGCCTGGAGACCGCCGCGAACCCCCGCAATAGAACGTTTTGTTTCTAACAAAAAAGCTCTGGCTTTAGCGAGTACTTCTTCCACACTTTTACTTTGTCCTAGAAGTAATAAAACCAGAATAAGAAATAACGTATACGGGCTATGGGGATCTAGATTTTTTGTTTGATAATCCATCTTATTTTTGCACCTCCTACAGCTTACTACCCAGTATATGGGTGTAGACTTGAATAGGTGTAAGTCCTATTACTGCCTCTTGTTGTCTGTGTTCTAAAAAGTTCTTAGTTAGCATATTTTGGCATATCGGATACTATTAAACCTTCCGATATGTCTAAGGGAAACTAAACTTAGATATTTCTTTTTTATGGATAGGCCAAGAACACCTTCAAGATCTATTTTAGCTTATGGTGGGAGGGAAGAATGTGTTGGTGGTTTTTATTACCAAGACAAAGCACAAACTATTAAAGGGTTTACGGTTTACCCTGGTCTTTACGATATTGGTTATTCTTCTGGTGCAACTGGTGGGCTTGGTTCGTTCCTTGGGTTTCTCCACCGAGGATAAAATGCCCAGCGGCAATCCTATGAGAGTAATGGTACCTTCTAATGAGATTTGTGAAGATGAAATGAATCACGGTATATTGGAGAAATTAATTGAAAGATTACTAAAATATAGACAAGGAGAAAAATAAAAAAAGGAATTATATGGGTCTTGTTGAAGTAGTTCCAAACACTGGAACTACTTTTGTTTTTAGCGCGATACGGAAGACTTGAGCAATTTGCCTGCCTGTATGTTATAGGGCAAAACCTAAAGGTCACAAGTAGGTAAGTAAGCCAAGGGTTTCTAAGCAGTTTTCTAATAAGGAGGAGGGAAATGGAACGCTGGTTGGAAGAATTTATCCATTACCTGGCAGTGGAGCGGGGTCTGGCCCAAAATACCTTAGCCTCCTATCGTATCGACCTCAGCCAATATTTGGATCATCTAAAGAAACAAGGGGTAATCTCCCTGGGACAAGCCGATAGAAATCATATACTGTCACATCTCTATAATCTACAAAAGGAAAGGAAGGCCCCCGCCACCATTTCTCGGCACTTAGCTGCTTTAAAGCACTTTTATAGGTTTTTATTGTCCGATGGCATGGTGGTAGAGGACCTTACCCTTAATTTGGAATCTCCTAAGTTAGCCCAACGGTTGCCGCAGGTGCTGAGTACCACAGAAGTCGAAATGTTGCTTAGCCAGCCCCAACTGGCTGACGCTGCTGGCATGCGAGATAAAGCTATGTTGGAACTTATTTATGCCACAGGGATCAGGGTCTCTGAACTAGTTTCTTTAAATCTCCCAGATGTTGAACTGGCAATGGGGTATATCCGGTGTTTTGGTAAGGGTGCCAAAGAACGTATCATCCCCCTAGGATCGGTAGCGGTACAGTTTGTCGGAGAATACCTGGCCAGATCCAGGGTCAAACTAACCAAAGGTAAGGCAGAGCATCAGGCTCTGTTTGTCAATGTACAGGGCAAAAGACTTACCCGCCAGGGCTTTTGGAAAATTATTAAAAAGTATGCCCGGGAAGGTAAAATAGATAAGCCCATTACCCCCCACACGCTACGGCATTCCTTTGCCACTCACCTGCTGGAAAATGGGGCAGATCTGAGGTCTGTGCAAGAAATGTTGGGTCATGCGGATATCTCCACGACACAGATTTATACTCACCTAACCAAAATCAGATTGCGGGAAGTTTATAATAGTGCCCATCCCAGGGCATAAATCATTATTACTACAGGAGTGAATCATGACAGATGGGAAAAGTAAACAGAGTAACGATAATTATTTTAGACAGTGTAGGAATTGGTGAATTGCCCGACGCTGCTGAATACGGAGATGCAGGCTCCAATACGCTGGCCAATGTTGCGAAGGCGGTGCAGGGCCTAAAATTACCGAATCTAGGTCGTTTGGGTTTAGGTAACATCCATGCCATCGACGGGGTGGCGGCAGTGGCAGTACCCCAGGGGGCTTACGGTAAAATGGCAGAAAAATCTCGGGGTAAAGATACCACCACAGGTCACTGGGAAATGGCCGGGATCATTTTAGAGAAACCCTTTCGAACGTATCCCAAGGGATTTCCACCAGAGATAATCTCAGAGTTTGAAAAAAGAATTGGGCGAAAGAGTTTGGGTAATGTGGTGGCTTCTGGTACGCAGATTATTGAAGACTTGGGTCCGCAACATATGGAAACTGGCAGGCCCATTGTTTATACTTCGGCGGATAGTGTTTTTCAAGTGGCTGCCCATGAAGAAGTAATCCCGCTGGAAGAACTTTACCATTATTGTGAGATTGCCCGTACTCTATTAGATGGTGAACATAAAGTAGGGCGAGTGATTGCCCGTCCCTTTGTGGGACAGCCCGGTTCTTTTAAACGAACTGTTAACCGGCATGACTATGCCGTACCACCCCCGGAACCCAATATACTTACCGAACTGCAGCGGGCTGGTGTAAACACTATGGGAGTGGGTAAGGTGTTTGACATCTTTGCCGGAGTAGGCATCTCAGATACCATTAAAACCAAAAGTAATATGGATGGTGTAGACAAGATCCTCGAGTTTATGAAAAACACCCGGCAGGGTTTAATCTTTGCCAACCTCGTGGAATATGATTCACTTTATGGTCACCGTAATGACCCGGTGGGTTATGCCAGGGCTTTAGAGGATTTCGACAGCAGGCTACCGGAAATTTTGGCGGCCATGCAGCCGGATGAGGTGTTAATCCTCACAGCTGACCATGGTTGTGATCCTACCACAGCCAGTACCGATCATAGCAGGGAGTATGTTCCCCTGTTAGTTTATGGCCAGCCGATTAAACCGGGAATAAATCTCGGAGAGCGTACTTCCTTTAGTGATATTGCTGCTACTTTGGCCGACTTCTTTGGTCTGTCCTTTTCGGTAGGCACAAGCTTTGCCGGTGAGGTTTTGAAATAAAGGAGAGAGGGTTTTCTTGATGCGAATGGTTGACTTAATTCATAAAAAGAGAGAGGGAGAAAGCCTCACCAAAGAAGAAATCGAATTCATCATTCAAGGCTATACCCGAGATGAAATACCGGACTATCAAATGTCAGCCTTTACGATGGCGGTTTTCTACAAAGGAATGAATCGGCAAGAAATTGCGGATTTTACCAATGCGATGGTACATTCCGGTGAAACGATCGATTTGTCAGCCATTGAGGGAATCAAGGTAGACAAACATTCAACCGGTGGTGTGGGAGATAAAGTTAGTTTGATCATCCTTCCTCTGGTAGCTTCCGTGGGGGTTCCGGTGGCAAAAATGTCGGGGCGGGGTCTGGGTCATACCGGGGGAACCATCGACAAGCTGGAATCCATAGAAGGTTTTCGGATTGAACTAAGCAGGGAAGAGTTTATCAACCATGTGAACACCTATAAAATGGCCATTGCCGGGCAATCTGCCAATCTGGCTCCCGCAGATAAGAAACTATATGCCTTACGGGATGTTACCGCTACTGTGGACAGTATCCCCTTAATTGCCAGTTCGGTAATGTCAAAGAAAATAGCTTCTGGGGCAGATGCTATTGTTTTAGATGTTAAGGTTGGTTCCGGGGCCTTTATGAAATCCCTTGCAGAAGCGAAGGAACTAGCCGAAACTATGGTTGAAATTGGTAATTCGCTAAACCGCAAAACCATTGCCATTGTAACCGATATGAGTCAACCCTTGGGGCACGAAATCGGCAATGCCAATGAAATTAAAGAGGCCATAGATGTCCTGCAAGGCAAAGGGGCAGAGGACTTAACAACGGTGGCCTTAACCATTGCCTCCTATATGACAATACTGGGTGGGGTCTATACGGATTTTGATCGTGCCTATCAGGAACTAGAAAAGATTATTAAGTCGGGTAAAGCCATCGAAAAGCTGAAACAGCTGGTGACCATACAAGGTGGCAATCCAGCGGTTATTGATAACCCGGCAAAACTGCCGCAGGCTGCTCACCATATCGAAGTGAAAGCTGAGGAAAATGGTTATGTAGAAAGTATCGATGCAGAGAGTATTGGCATTTCTGCGATGTTACTTGGCGCTGGCAGGCAGAAAAAGGGTGATGCCATAGACTATGCTGCGGGGATAACCCTGAGCAAAAAAATTGGTGATAAAGTAAAAATTGGAGATACCCTTTGTATTTTACATACTAATGTAGAGGATTATGCTAAAGCGATACAAATGATTAGTCATGCCTATGCCTTTAGTCAGGAGAAACTTGGGCCAAAGGAGTTAATTCTGGGCGTGATAGCCTAGCAGCTAAAACAATAATTACATATAATTTTTACAGCAACCTCGGAATAACTTCGGGGTATTTTTTTGGAAAAAGATCCCTCCTACCTTTGCAGCATATTACAGCCCCAAAAGATAACAATAATAGGAGCAATATGAACAGAGATCCTGGAGGGTGATATTAAATGAAAACACAGTTAAAAGTAAAGGTGATGGTTCTACTCTGTCTTATTCTTTCGATCACACTGGCACTTACCGTAGGCCTATCTTCGGCTTGGGCGGCACCTACGGCTAAAAAGCCCGCGAAGGAAGATGTTGTGCCAGTGGCACAGTTGGAGACGACTGCGGTAACAGCTGTACTAATGGATTATAGTTCTGGGCAGATTTTATTCCAGAAGGACATGAATACCTCTCGACCCATGGCCAGTGTTACCAAATTAATGACCATGCTGTTGATCTGTGAAGCAGAGTCTCAGGGTAAGATTAAAATGACAGATAAAGTAGTGGCCAGTGAACATGCCTGTAGCATGGGAGGGTCTCAGATATTCCTGGAGCCTGGTGAAGAAATGACGGTTAAGGAAATGTTAATCTCCATAGCCACGGGCTCCGCTAATGACTGCAGTGTGGCGATGGCAGAAGCCATTGCCGGTTCTGAGGAGGCCTTTGTGGAGATGATGAATCAGAAGGCCAAGGAGATGGGATTAAAGAATACTCATTTCTCCAATCCCACCGGGTTACCCACAGAAAATCATCATACTTCTGCCTATGATATGGCCCAAGTTCTTCGACAATGCCTAAGATACCCCATTTTTCGTGAAGCATCTGCCATTTATGAATATGACCTGCGGGGCGGAGACTTTAAGCTTTGGAACACCAACAAGCTATTAAAATGGTACTCCGGTGCAGATGCCGGGAAAACTGGTTGGACCAATGAGGCCAGTTATTGTCTGGCTGCCTCGGCCAAACGAGATGGTTTAAGGTTGGTATCTGTGGTGTTGGGGTGTCCGATGCCCAGAACCCATTTTACAGAAACCATTAAATTATTCAATTATGGTTTTGCCAGATACAAAGCGGTTAACCTGGCAGATGCCGGTCAGGTTGTTAAGGAGCTTGAGGTGGGCAAAGGACAAGCAGAAAAGGTTAAGGTGATTACCAAAGACCCAGTTGGTTTAGTGGTGGTTAAGGGGCAGGAAAAGAATGTCGAGGGCAAAATTAATCTACCGGACAAACTGGATGCCCCCATTGAAAAGGGACAGGTTGTTGGTAATTATATTGTGACCAAGGACGGCCAGGAGGTACTAAAAGTAGATTTGCTGGCAGCCAAAGAGGTTAAAAAAGCTTCACCGCTACAGTTACTTAATAATATGTTAGATCGGGTTTATAGTATGGAATAAGTAAACAGCAAATGTAGCCTTAGTAAACCGCTTAAAACGACAAGTTTTAGGCGGTTATTTTGCTTATATTCTTATAGTACGTTGAATTTGTAGGTATCAATGATACTATTGTATTTAGTACAGTACATTTTTAAGAAGGTGAAGCGATGCCAGTTAACTCCTTTGAAGAGTATCCCATGAACTGGAAACCAGACAAAGAGAGGCTGAAGCACCCGTATTATTTGTCTCTCGCAGAGCAATTGGAGCACGATATCAAGAAGGGTAAACTTCAGGAAAATTGCAAACTCCCACCTCAAAGGGAACTTGCTGATTATTTGGACATAAACCTTAGTACCATTACAAGGGCTTACAAGCTGTGTCAAAAAAGAGGGCTGATTTATGCAGCTGTGGGTAAAGGAACCTTCGTTTCTCCTCATATTGGGGTACAAACAACCGTTGTAAACTATAAAGATGAAACGGCCATTGAAATGGGAATGGTATTTCCCTTTGACGAGGACAACTGCATTGTTCGTGAAGTTGCTTCTGAATTGCTGGCAAAACCTTCTGCCGAACAGTATTTTGATTACAGCTTTCCTCTGGGCAGCCCCTTTCAGAAGAATATGATGAAGAAATGGTTAGAGG
Organism: uncultured Desulfotomaculum sp.; assembly: GCA_946411205.1. Lineage (GTDB taxonomy): Bacteria > Bacillota > Desulfotomaculia > Desulfotomaculales > Desulfotomaculaceae > Desulfotomaculum. The sequence goes on along the minus strand of CAMKDG010000043.1, from coordinate 7,990 downwards.
AATTTGGCTGTTCAGTAGATACCGATCATATTTTGATTACCGCAGGAGGCCAGAATGCACTTTCTATTGTACTGGCTTCACTTTTTAGTGCTGGTGATAAAATTGCCGCCGATCCCTACACCTATGCTAATTTTATTGGTCTTGCCAATATGTTGAATATCGAATTAATCCCCATTAAAAGCGACGAATTGGGTATAAATCCTGGGGAACTTGAAAAAGTATGCCGGCTGATCAACATCAAGGGGATATACCTTATGCCCGCTTGGAGCAACCCAACCAATCAGTGCATGGACGCTAAGCGAAGAAGTGAATTAGCCAAGGTAATCATGGAACAGGATATGATTGTGTTGGAGGATGACAGCTACGCCATTCTATCAGATGAAAGAATTCCACCCTTGGCAACACTGGTTCCTGACCGGACAATTTACCTCAATGGTTTTTCAAAACCGATCAGTGCTGGGTTGCGGGTGGCCGCCCTTGCTTTTCCGGAAAAATTTAAGGTACTGCTGGAGAGGGGGCTTTTTAATCTAAATCTCAAAACACCTTCGCTCAACATAGAAATCGCCGCGGAACTGATCCGCAGCGGGGTGTATCGAGAAATTCTGCAAAAAAAGCGAGAGCGTGCAGTCTGCAGGAATCAGCACTATCAGGAAATCATGGGAGCGTTTCCGCATATCATTCATCCGCGATCATTTTTTCAGTGGTTTCCCATACCGAGAAACTGTACGGGCAGAGCATTTGAGGCTATGATGGCGGTCCAGGGTGTCCGGGTATATGGCTCAGAACGTTTTGCGCTGGGCGACACAGAAAACAATCACTTTATCCGCATCGCGACATCCTCACCGCCAGATGAGAATACATTACGCCAGGGGCTGCAAATCATTAAAGCGGGCTACCTCGAGCTTAGCCAAAAGGATACCATGCTTATTGTTTAGCGTTCACCTGCTTGCTCATATTGGTGAAGATGAAATTAATCTGGCATCGCTTCACTCCTGAAAAATGTATTCAATACAATTTTGTTATTGATTACATACAATTTTAAGCACAAAATAAAAGTATAGACAATATTGTACGGAGTTAAATGCATAACGAAGGAGTGCTTACGATGTCAATGATTTATTTACCCAGTTGCAAATTTACCTTGTATTCCCCGGAGGCCAGCAAAAATATAAAGAATTATCTCTCAGCGAATTATGATATGCAAATTGGCGGGTGCTGCCGGCCAGATCACAAGAAGCTTACGAACCGTGATACGGTGGTTTATATCTGTAATACCTGTGCAGCCTTTTGTGCAGAGGATTCTGCTGCTGAAAAAGTAGTTTCCCTTTGGGAGCTATTGGATAACGACAAACAGTTTCTCTATCCTGATTATGGTCATAAAAAAATGGCCCTTCAAGATTGCTGGCGTGTATATGATCATACTTCCCAGCAAAAAGCAGTTCGGAGAATCATCAAGAGAATGAATATTGATATTGAAGAATTAGATGAGAATTATGATAAAACAAATTTTTGTGGAGTATCGCTTTATGAACCACTACCTAAGCAAAATGGAGATTTTGCACCAAAGCGTTTCATTGAGAATGCCGAAGGTATTTTTCTGCCGCATACGAAAGAAGAACAGGTGGCATTAATGAAAGAACATAGTGATAAAATTAATTCTAATGAAGTTATTTGTTATTGTACAAGCTGTATAAACGGCATCAACCTTGGCGGGAAAAAGGGCAGACACTTATTAGACCTCATGTTTGGATTAGAGCCTAAATAAGACCTGACAGGGTGGTGCTTACGTCTAAGATATCGGAGATACAAATGAACATAGGAAACTAGCAATAAAAAGGAGCGGCGGCTATCCCAGGACTGGGAAAGCTGCCGCTTTTATGCTGGAACTTGAAATTCTCACCTCTTTGTCATCTCGGTCCCACGCCTTGGCAATGTTTTTCGGCAGATCCTCGCTGGCAAGGTACAAGCTGCTTTTTCGACATTCATTTTGGAAAAAATTAGCAGGAATTTAGCTCGGAAAAAGAGAAATTTTTGACTTACCGGAAAGCATAAGACTTTTCGATATGCCTAAGGGAATACTTCAAATGTGGAAGGAGAGGCTAGGCAGTATGCATTTGGATATGGACTATCAACAACAAGATGCCCTGGTGGTTCGCTTGGGCGGAGATATGGATCTAGGGGTGGCTGATAAGCTGCGTATTGCCTTGGACAAGCAGCTGGCAGAGAAAAGAATCCGATATTTGGTACTCAATTTATCCCGGGTGACTTTTATCGACAGCTCTGGTTTAGGAGTCATTTTGGGTCGTTATAAACGCCTGCATCATGCTGGGGGTAGAGTAATTTTAGTAGGGGCACAACCTCAAGTCAAAAGAATTCTAGAGCTATCTGGTTTGCTGCAAATTATGGAGGAATACCCGGACGAAAACCGGGCACTGACAAAGATCGTTTAAAGGAGTGGTCGGGTTGGTAATTTTAAATAAATGTATGCTTGAATTTACCAGTATACCGGAAAACGTGGCCTTTGCCAGGGTTTCCGTGGCAGCCTTTGCTTCCCAGCTGGATTGCACCTTACCGGAGTTGGAGGAAATTAAAGTGGCAGTTTCCGAGGCAGTGGGCAATGCCATTATCCACGGCTATCGTAACAAGGAGGATAAAACAGTACGAGTTTTAGCGACGATTTATAAAGAGGGGTTGGAGATACGGGTAGAGGATAGCGGCATTGGTATCACAAATATAGAGATGGCTATGCAGCCGGCCTATTCCACCGATCCGGAGAGGATGGGCCTGGGTTTTGTCTTTATGCAATCCTTTAGTGATCGTCTACAGGTTGATTCAACTCCGGGAAAAGGCACCACCGTAACCATGTATAAACGCATTGGTTTACGAGGTGCCAAGGCGCGGGCAAATTAGTAAAGGCGGGTTGTCCATGAGTTCAACCAGGCTTTTGGAAATGAATCTTCCACGTTTTCCTTTGCTGGGCGACAAAGAAATGAGAAACCTTCTGAAAAGGGCCCAGTCCGGTGACGGCGATGCCAGAGAGCGGCTGGTCAATTGTAATTTAAAATTGGTCTTTAACCTGGTACAGAGATTTAATAATCGGGGTTATGAGCTAGAGGACCTCTTTCAAATTGGTTGTATTGGGCTAATGAAGGCTATTGATAAGTTCGATTTGACCTATGACGTGAAATTTTCTACCTATGCCGTGCCCATGATTGTAGGGGAAATACGTCGTTTTTTAAGAGATGACAGTCCGGTTAAAGTCAGCCGTTCGCTGAAAGAGACTGCTTACAAAATACAACAAACCAGGGATCGACTGACGGCCCGTTTAGGCAGAGATCCATCCATTAATGAAATAGCGGAGGAACTTGGCTTTGGCCGAGAGGAAGTGGTCAATGCCTTGGAAGCTGCGCAAACACCGACTTCCATCTACGAAACATTGCATCAGGATGATGGAGATCCCATTTATATCTTAGATCAATTAAGTGGTGACGCAGATGGTGATTCTCCCTGGTTGGAGAAACTAGCTATTAAGCAGCTACTCATTAGCCTCCCGGAGAGGGATCGGCAAATTTTATTGTGGAGATTCTTTGAGGACAAAACCCAGTCGGAGGTAGCCTTGCGCCTAGGACTTTCCCAGGTACAGGTTTCGCGGCTGGAGCGTCAGGCACTAAAAAAATTAAAGGATTCCATGACGCAAAGCAGCGGTTTATAAATTCGGTTGGAGACAACCGAATTTTTTTGTTTTTAGACACACATAATAGCATTAATACAAAAAGGGCACCGAGACTGGAGTCAGGTGTCCTTCAAAATATTATAAGGTGGTTTAGATGGCTACTAAAACAAGAGCTAATTCGCTGGAAGTGGACAAAGCCAAGTATGAGACACTGGTTCAACAAGTAAAACCTAAGCCAAAGGTATTACGGAACAGCGTGTTGGCTTTTTTAATGGGGGGGGCTATCTGTGCCCTGGGACAAATTTGTATTGGTTTTTTTAAGACCCAGGGCTTGCCAACTCAAGACGCCGCTTTGGCTACCTCCATGGTACTGGTTTTTTTGGCAGCCCTCTTAACCGGTTTAGGTATCTATAATGAAATGGCAAAATATGCCGGAGCGGGCATGATTGTACCCATCACCGGTTTTGCCAATTCCATGGTAGCTCCGGCTATGGAGTTTCGCAGTGAGGGGATGGTGTTTGGCGTGGGGGCAAGGCTTTTCATGATTGCCGGGCCAGTGTTAGTTTTTGGTATTGTGGCGGCCTGGTTGGCTGGACTGATCACCTATCTTCTAGCACGGTAGGGTAAGGGGGTGCCTGACGCATAAGCAGTAAAAAAATAGGTTTACAAACAGTAGCCTTTCAACAAGCGCCTGTAATCTTATCCCATGCCAGTATCGTTGGGCCAAAAGAAGGAGAAGGGCCTTTAGGGGATGTTTTTGATAAAGTTTTAGAGGATATGTATTACGAAGAAAGTACCTGGGAAAAGGCCGAACAAAAAATATTTCTGGAAACGATGGAATTAGCCTTGGCCAAAGCCCAGCTAACAACGGAGGATATGGACTACTTATTGGCCGGGGATTTAACGAACCAAATTATTACGGCTAACTTTACAGCACGCAGTTTAGCTATTCCATTTATTGGTTTGTACGGAGCCTGTTCCACCATGTATGAAAGCTTGGCCTTGGGGAGTATGCTCATCGACGGTGGCTATGCCAAGTACGTATTGGTGGGAGCTTCCAGTCACTTTGCCACCGCCGAGAGGCAGTTTCGATTTCCCACCGAGCAGGGAGTGCAAAGGGCTATGTCAGCTCAACGAACGGTAACGGGGGCCGGGGCAATTGTCTTAGGAGCTCAAGGCAACGGACCACGAATTACCCATGCCACCATCGGCAAGGTCATTGATTTTGGCCAGGGAGATGCCAGTGATATGGGCTCTGCCATGGCACCTGCTGCTGCGGATACTCTCCTACGACATCTGCAGGACAGAAAATTAGCTCCCGATTTCTACAGCATCATAGCCACCGGAGATTTGGGCAAATACGGTCGGCAATTGGTGGTTAAACTATGTGAACAGCAAGATGTCTTTTTGACCCAAAGTTACATCGATTGCGGTATTCTCATTTTTGATGAAGCACAGGATACCCATGCGGGGGGGAGTGGTTGTGGCTGTTCAGCGGTAGTTACCTGCGGTCATCTGTTACGAGAAATGGAACAAGGTAGACTTACCCGTATTTTGGGTATCGGTACCGGAGCTTTATTGTCATCCTGCAGTTCACAGCAGGGAGAAACCATTCCTGGTATTGCCCATGCTGTTGTCATAGAAGCCTCAGGAGGGGGACGTTAATGATACTAAAAGCCTTCCTGGTGGGAGGTGCTATCTGCTTGATCGGACAATTATTAATGGATTTAACCAGTCACAAAATTACGTCAGGCCATATCTTGGTAGGATTTGTCACCGCTGGCGTAGTGATCAGTGCTTTGGGCTTATATCAACCATTAGTGGATTTTGCTGGGGCAGGGGCAACGGTGCCACTCACGGGTTTTGGTCATTTGTTAGCTCAGGGGGCCATTAAAGAGGCAGGGCAGAGTGGCTTTTTGGGTATTTTTAAAGGGCCACTTAGTGCTGCTGCCGGTGGCATTACCGCAGCCATTGTTTTTGGTTATCTGGCTGCCCTGGTATTTAGACCCAAGGGTTAGGATGTGTCTCATGAGTGAAAAAAGAAGTGTTATTTTGGTTACTGACGGAGATCAGATTGCCCGTCGCTCCCTAGAGGTAGCGGCGCGAAATATTGGGGGCAGGTGTATCTCGATGTCAGCGGGGAATCCCACCTTGTTGAGTGGGGCAGAGCTAATCGATTTAATTAAAAGTGCCGCCCATGATCCAGTTATTGTCATGTTTGATGACAAAGGACATGAAGGGATGGGCTTTGGTGAAAAGGCTATGGTGGAAGTGTACAATGACCCGGGTATTCAGGTGTTAGGTATATTGGCAGTGGCTTCTAATAGTGGCTTTTGTGGAGGGACCAAGGTGGATTGCTCTGTTACTCGAACCGGTGATATTATCCCAGGGCCGGTAAATAAATTTGGCAAGGCCTCCCGCCTCAAAGAGTTACATGGGGATACGGTGGAAATTATAAATGATATGGATGTACCTGTGGTGATTGGGGTTGGTGATATAGGAAAGATGGAGGGCGCAGATGACTACCATTATGGTGCTGCGATCACAACCCGGGCGTTACAAGAAATAATAGAAAGGAGTGGATTTAAATGGGAGCGGCAACCATAGAGAAGCAAGCTCCGAAGGTATCGACCAATCTGGAAAGAAACATTGCCTATTTAAACAGTGTGATGGGTTATGGAAAAAGTTATGATATTGTGTTAAGGCGTTTTAATGTAGGTGGCAAAGAAATTGCCATGTATTTTGTTAATGGTTTCGTCAAAGATGATGTTATGTCACTCATTTTACGTAACCTGGATCAGCTTAAACGGGTAGATGTCACACCCAATAGCTTTCATAAATTATTCAATGAGCATATCAACCACATTCAAGTTGAAGCAGTGGATGAACTGGAGAAAGTCATTGATCAGGTTCTTAGCGGACCACTGGCCTTGTTAATTGAAGGAGAAGAACAAGCTCTCATCATTGACTTGCGGCAATATCCCTCCCGTTCACCCCAGGAACCGGATTTAGAAAAGGTTGTCCGTGGCCCTCGGGATGGTTTTGTGGAATCCCTGGTCCCAAACTGTTTGCTGATTAGGAGACGGTTACGGGATCCTAGGCTGCGCAACGAAGTTATGCAGGTCGGTACCCGGTCTAAAACAGATATTGTTATTTCCTACATAGAGGATGTAGCTAACCCCAATTTAATCAAAAAAGTTAAAGAAAATCTGCAAAGAGTTAAGATTGATGGCATTCCCATGGCAGAAAAAGCCATTGAAGAACTGATCCAACCAGGAAAGTTCGGTAATTTGTTTCCCAAGGTACGTTTTACCGAGCGTCCCGATGTAGCTGTAGCCCATCTACTGGAGGGTAGAATACTCATCATGGTGGACACCTCTCCCAGCATTATTATTACTCCCTGTACCCTGTGGGATCACCTGCAGGCAGCAGAGGAATACCGTCAAGGACCGCCTGTGGGTATCTATATTCGCTGGATAAGATACATTGGGGTCTTGATAGCACTGTTCCTCTTACCGCTCTGGTTCTTAGTGGCCATCCAACCGGACTTGCTGCCCCCGGCCTTAAAGTTTATTGGTCCAAATGAACCAGGGAAAATTCCTCTCATAGGTCAGTTTATCATGGCAGAGTTGGCCATTGATATGATTCGCCTGGCTACGATACATACCCCTACGCCCCTAGCTACTTCCACGGGTATCATTGCCGCTTTGTTAGTAGGTGATGTAGCTATTAAGGTTGGATTGTTTAATGCAGAGGTGGTTATGTACACAGCCATTGCGGCTGTTGCTTCTTTCTTGATACCCAGCTATGAAATGAGCTGGTCCATTCGCTTGGTTAGGTTATTCCTGCTGGTAGCTACTGCCATCTTCAAACTACCGGGACTTATCGTTGCTACCTTGTTGACGTTAGCGTATTTGGTAAGCACCAAATCAATGGGTGTACCTTACATGTGGCCGCTATTTCCTTTTAATTTCAAAGAAATGGTAAATGTGTTAATTCGTACGCCTGTTGAAGTAAGAAATAAGCGACCGGCTATTTTTCATCCTAAGGATGTAGTAAGACAAGCAGTTTCTGAACCTGCCCGTAAGCCGGAAAAAGAGAAGTAAGATAATGTAAGGTCCTGCGGATGCTGCGCAGGACCTTACTGGCACTTTCAGAAAGTATAAGAAAGTTTTATGAGCTTGGGTAACTAAACTGGGTTTATAAAAGAGACTGCGTATGTTTTTTGATCATTGTACGAAATTGGCTTACGGTAACCCCCAATTCCTTACTTGCTGTTTCTAGGGTGTAAAGGCGCTGCTGCCATTTTTCATAAAC
>CAMKDG010000042.1 GCA_946411205.1 uncultured Desulfotomaculum sp. | reverse complement strand
CTATGCATCCATCATCTTCTGTTTAGTTTTCAAAGACCGTTTTCGAGGTTTCCTGTGCCCTTTAGGGGATTAGTGCCCTCGATTTGAAATGTTATCACATTGTAAAAAGTGTGTCAAGATTTATTTGCTTTTGTTTGACGAAAGTACAATGCAAACCACCGCCGTAGCGACAAGTGTTATCTTATCACTATCGGCGGCCAATGTCAAAGAATTTTTAAAGGGAATTAAAATTAATCCCTAGGTCTCATCAACGGGAACAAGATGACATCTCTAATTGAAGATGAATTGGTCAGCAGCATCACCAAACGATCAATCCCAATCCCTAAGCCACCCGCTGGAGGCATACCGTATTCCAGAGCTTGAATGTAATCTTCATCATACATTTGTGCCTCTTCATCACCGGCTTTTCGCTTCTCGACCTGAGCCATAAATCGACCCTTTTGGTCAATAGGGTCATTTAATTCGGAGAAGGCATTCGCCATTTCTCTGCCATAAATAAATAATTCAAAACGATAAGTAAGTTCCGGGTCTTCCTTCTGGCGTTTTGCCAAAGGTGAAATGTCAACGGGATAGTCAATAATAAAGGTGGGTTGAATCAGCTTGTCCTCAACTTTTTCTTCAAATACCAGATTCAAGATATCCCCCCAGGAGGCACCCTTTTCAATCTCCAGTCCGAGTCCCTTGGCTGCCGCATAGGCTTCTTTGGCATCCTTAAGCTTAGTAAAGTCCAAGCCAGAATATTCTTTTACAATCTCTAACATCGGTGCACGGCGCCAGGGTTTGGCAAGGCTTATTTCTACCCCTTCATACTCCACAGTGGTAGTTCCCAGCACTTCTTGAGCTACCTCTGCGATAAGATCTTCGGTGAGATCCATCATGGTAACAAAATCACCGTAGGCCTGATATAACTCGATCATGGTAAATTCGGGATTATGTCTGGTGGAAATACCTTCATTACGGAAATTACGGTTGACCTCATAAACTTTATCAAAACCACCCACTAAGAGTCTCTTTAAGTAAAGTTCCGGGGCAATACGCATGTAGAGCTTCATATCCAGTGTATTATGGTGAGTCATAAAGGGACGTGCACTGGCTCCCCCGGCAATGGGGTGCATCATGGGAGTCTCCACTTCTAAGAAGCCCCTGTTATCTAAATAGTTGCGAATGGCTCTAACAATTTTACTTCTGGTAATAAAGGTTTGTTTAACTTCCGGATTAACGATTAAATCCACATATCTTTGGCGATAGCGTAAATCAACATCTTTTAGACCATGCCATTTTTCTGGCAGTGGTCGAAGAGATTTGGCCATAACTTGATATTGATCCAGATGGATGGTTATTTCACCTTTGCGGGTCTTAAAGACTTTACCGGAGCAGCCAATGATATCGCCAATGTCCAGCTTTTCAAACCGGGCATAGTCTGCCGCCCCCAGATCATCCAATCTGGCATAGATTTGAATGTTGCCCCAGGTATCTTGCAAATTGGCAAAACTAGCTTTGCCCATAACTCGTTTCGCCATAATTCGACCGGCGATCACTACATTCGTTCCATCCATAGCCTCAAAATTTTCTATAATTTCCGAGGTATAGTGAGAGCGTTCAAACTTTTCCCCATAGGGTTCGATTCCCTGATCTAAAAGCTCTTGCAATTTCTCACGACGTACTTTCAGCAATTCATTAAGGTCCTCAACACCAGTTTGGCCGGCTTCCACTTCTGGGAAAGCCGGCTGCACAGGATTTTTTTGATTTTGATCACTCATTATGCAAAAACCTCCAAACGTCTACTTAAGAATATCAAGAATTTCGTATTTTAGCACACCGGCAGGCACGTTTACTTCAACAACACTGCCTTTTTTCTGACCCAATACGGCCTTCCCTACCGGAGATTCATTGGAAATTTTATTTGCATCCGGGTCTGCTTCTACGGAGCCAACCAGGGAATATTCAAGTTCATCTCCAAATTCCAAGTCCTTTAAAATAATCTTTGAACCCAATGATACAATATCACTGTCTAGGTTTTCATCATCAATAATTTTGGCATTGCGCAGCATCTTTTCCAAGGTCAGAATTCTGCCTTCAATAAAGGCCTGTTCATTTTTGGCGTCTTCGTATTCTGAGTTTTCGCTAATATCACCGAACTCAATAGCTTGCTTGATTCTCTCCGCCACCTGACGTCTTTTTACTGTCTTTAGTAATTCTAACTCATCCTCCAACTGTTTTAAACCCGTGACAGTAAGCATAACATCTTTTTCTTTCATGCAACTTCTCCTTATCTCTACATCTAAAATTTTCTTGTTCTAGTTTTTAATAACAAACCGTCTAACTACATTTAAAGCACTGCAAAGGTGGCTACCAAATGCAGTGCTTCCCTATTCAGGGTGATTGTTCCTGTACATTATAAAAACACCTTTCATCATTTGTCAAGCGGGGTTTTGGCATTACCTATTGTGTTCCTATGACACCTTGATTATCCGCTGCTTAATCAAATTTATTTGCTCTTCTGAGATGGGTTTTTCAAAGCTACGGAAGCCTGCTAGTTTAAAACCATGTTTGTTACCCAACCGGAAGATTTCCTCTACTTGCTTGATCGTTAACTCTCGCCCCAAGGTGTAGCTTTCCAGGCGCCCTTCCAATGCTAAAATCATGGTTTCTGCCATACAGGCATAGGCAGTTTTAGGTGGAAACCCGAAATTAAAATGAAAGTTGACGTCTCCTGGTATTTCCACGACGCCACCTTCGATGACCAATACGTCTTTGCGTTCCTCCATTACTCGTCGGGAAACATCCCGGGGTCTGGCCACGTCACAAACTACCGCACCTGACTTTAAATCCTCCGGTTGGATAAGGGTGTCCAGAGAACTGGTTACCGTCACCACTAAGTCGGATCTCTTGAGGGCCAATTTGGGATTGGCTGTCACCTCTGCGGCTAACCCTGTCTCATAGAGAATACGATCTGCCAGCAAGTGTAACTTAGCTTCGTTACGCCCCACCAAGGTAAGATTTTTTACATCTCTAGCCAGGAACAACGCGCAGACACTGCCTATGGCTCCGGTAGCTCCTACCACGGTAACCCGTATCTTTTTGAGGTCATGCCCCATAAGCCCAGCCGCTTTTTTGGCCCCTTCCAGGGCCATGGCCACGGTGTAGCTGTTACCTGTTGTCACTGGCACTTTTAAATGCTTTGCTACGGTTATCCCGGCATCGCCAACTACCTTCGTAAAGGCTCCCAATCCAATCACCTTGGCACCTAACTTTTCTGCCAGCCGTCCCGCTTGAATAATTTTATTAAGAACAAAAGAACTCGGGAGAGTAGCCATTTGCTTTGTTGTTAGCAGACAGGAGATAAAGTTTCCCTCGGTTTCTGCTATAGACGAACGAATCCCTGTGATCGGAGAAATTTTAATGGGGGGGAGCAATCTTAGGGTTTGTTCCAGTAAGGTGTCCGGCATGTATTTTGTAAAGGGAAATTTTCTGGCCACATCACTGCAATCTAAAGGATGGATGATAAAGGCAAAAGGATTCATAATCGCTGCCCCCGTTCCCTATTATTGGCTATTTCTTTACCATCATATGCTTGCAGCCAGTTATTCATTATTGTTTTATAGGGAAAAGTTAAAGCCCCACCAGAGGCGGGGCAACTTTTGATTTGGTTAGTATAAAAAGTGGTTGTTTTATGAAGTATCCCGACCATTGGCCATTAGTCTTAAAAAGCCAAAGGCCAATGGCTAATGGCTAGTTAAAGCAGGCTATTTAATATATCCACTATTTCCTGCTGCGTTCTTGCCTGGTTGATAACTTCCCGGATGCGGGCAGCACCCCGGATTCCTTTCGTATACCAGGCAGCATGCTTCCTCATCTCAAACACAGCCACATGCTCACCCTTGGATTCAATCATTAGCTCTAGGTGCCGAATAGCGGTATCAATTCTTTCTCGGGCTGTGGGCGGAGCTGACTCCTCTCGGTATTGGAGGAAGTGAACAATCTGACGGAAAAGCCAGGGGTTGCCCATGGCTCCCCGACCTACCATGATGCCATCACAGCCAGTAGACTCCAATAATCGTACTGCATCCTGGGGTGTCCAAACATCCCCATTGCCAATCACCGGCACGGCAACGGCTGCTTTAACCTGTTCAATAATCTGCCAATCAGCCTTGCCACTATAAAACTGATTACGGGTACGTCCGTGCACCGCCACGGCCGAAGCTCCCGCTGCCTCTACAATGCGGGCAAATTCTACAGCATTGACCGAGTCCTCATCCCAACCCTTCCGAAATTTGACCGTAACCGGTATACCGGGAATGGCCTTTACCACCGACTCAACAATTTTACCAGCCAGCTCCGGGCTTTTCATGAGGGCACTTCCCTCACCATTTTTTACGATCTTAGGCGTCGGGCAACCCATGTTAATATCTACCAGATGGGCCCCCCGCTCTACCACAATGGCGGCAGCCTTTCCCATGGTATCGGGATTAGAGCCAAATATCTGTACACTAAGGGGATATTGTTCCTCCCGAAAATCTAGCATCCGATACGTTCTCGGATTGGCATAAAGCAAAGCAAGGTCACTGACCATTTCCGTGACAGCCAGGCCACAGCCTTGCTCCCTGGCAATAATTCGAAAGGCCCTGTCCGTAACCCCTGCCATAGGAGCCGCTATCACCGGGTTATCAAGCGTAATCGGACCTATTTGCATGGATGTTGGCCCCCTGCTGACGTTTGTCCCCGGTTCCGTTCGTAAATGATCTGTAAACCCGTGAGGGTCAGAGACGGAACAATTTTATCGATCACACTTGTTTCGCGGGCAATCGTCTCCGCCAATCCACCGGTGGCAATCACCTGTGCATTGGCTCCCATTTCTTGTTTGATTTTCTTAACCAGCATTTCTACCTGACCGGCAAAGCCATAGATAATGCCTGATTGCATAGCATTAATTGTGTTTTTTCCAATCACTGAAGGGGGTTTTATCAGCTCTACCCGGGGCAACTTGGCCGCCCGGGCAAATAATGCCTCGGTAGAAATGCCTATGCCGGGGGCGATGGCACCGCCCAGATATTCCCCTTTGGCTGTCACACAACAAAAAGTAGTGGCCGTGCCAAAGTCCACAATAATCAGAGGACCACCATAGAGGGAATAAGCTGCCACCGCATTGACTATCCGGTCAGCTCCCACTTCTCTGGGATTATCCGTCTTAATGGAAAGCCCGGTTTTAATTCCGGGACCCACGATTAAAGGATTTAACCTGAAATATCTTTTAACCATAGATTCCAGCAATGCATTAACCGGTGGCACTACAGAAGACATCATTACTCCCTCAATGGCCTGCATGCTTATATTCGAAAGGCTAAACAGTTCTTTTAAGACAACACCATATTCATCCGGCGTACGGTTACGGTCTGTGGACAACCGCCAATTAGCCAATAATTTTTTATCTTCAAAAACACCAAAAACAATATTGGTATTGCCTATATCAATTGCCAGTATCAAATAGTTCCCTGCCTTCCTGAAAATTCATTAACTCAACAGCAATTCTACCAAAAAAATACTCTAAAGTACAAGATTTGTCTCAACAATCCTATTGTCCCCATCGGAATGGGTTGCCAACCTAAAGTCTGTTATAATATACTATTTAAGTATACTTTATTGCCAGTAAGATTCAGAAAGGGGTTAGCAACATGACAACTACACCCAAGGGTGCTATTTTACAGCGTGACAATACCTATGCCATTATTCCTAAGACTGGAGTTGCCGGACTTTTAAACGGTGAAGTTTTACGTAAACTGGCCGATGTGGTGGATAAATATCAGATCCCCATTGTAAAAATGACTGCATCCCAACGCCTTGCCCTGGTGGGCCTAAAAGAAGAAGATGTGGACAAGGTTTGGCAAGAGCTAAATATGGAGCCTGCCCCAGCCACCGGTATGTGTGTAAGAAGTGTCCAAGCCTGTCCCGGTAATAGCCTCTGCAAATACGGCAAACAAGACTCCCTGGGACTAGCCACCCGTTTAGATGAAAATTTTAGTGGTATTGCCCTGCCGAATAAATTCAAAATGGGTATCTCCGGCTGCCCTCTCAACTGCTGTGAAGCCTGGACCCGGGACTTCGGCGCCTTTGGCAAGCCCAATGGATTTACCGTTTTACTCGGTGGTAATGCCGGTGCTGTACCTCATATTGGTAAACTATTGGCTGAAGATTTGAGCCATGATGAAGTGGTTACACTGGCTGGTCGCCTGATTAACTATTATAAAGAAAATGCTAAAAATGGCGAAAGAATGTTCAAGTTTGTGGAGCGTCTAGGCATCGAAGAAATTAAGCAAGCAATTCTATAATCAAGGGGGTGGCGCAAACTTTTTTGCACCACCCCCTTGTGGCCTACATCCCTTTCGTTGTTTGCGGTAACCGTTGGTGTATGGCCCGGGCCAGGCTGGCAACTACGATAACCTTAAACAAATCCCACAAAGCGAAAGGCAAAAAGAAGGTTTTGATAACCCCGGCCACCGATATGGCCTTGCCTACATAAACATTTAAAATGACATAGAGGTACGGTAAGCCAACGCCATAGATTACAGCCATACCTGCCAGAGAGGCCAACAGGTAACAGGTCCTTTGATGTGGCATCTTACCTTGCAAAATTTTACCTGTTACATAGGCCGCTGGCAATTGAGCCAGGAGGAACCCAAAGGATGGTTTCAAGATGTACGCCAAACCGCCAAAGGGTTCTGTAGCAAAAACCGGTAAGCCCACCAAGCCTAGCAAAATATAGACCACCATACTCAAAAAACCCACCTTGGGGCCAAGCAAAGCTCCGGCCAATAGGGCCATCAAAGGTTGCAAGCTGAAGGGTACCACTGCACTGACAAAGGGAATGCGGGTAATTACCACAACCACCACAGTCATAGCTGCCATTAAGCCAGCTAACGTAATATCTCTAGTTGTTACTTTCAATTCGACTCCTCCCTTTTGTTAACCACAACATATTTTTCGGTTGACAAACAGGCTATAAAACATGGTTAGCAACCAGCCACAGAAAAATCCTGTCTGCTGCTAACCCCTGTTTATTTTGACCGAAGAGATACTTCACCAGAGTAAAAGGTTTTTCTGCCACCTTCGGGCAGCCTCAGAAGTAGAGCACCGCTGTCATCAATGTCTTCCAAAATACCCTCCCAAGTTCTCTGCAGACCACTCACTAATACTGGCTGACCAAACCAGAGGGCCATTTGCCGCCACATATCCTTCAAGGGAGCAAACCCCTGTTGCTGCCATTGAAGATAGAGGGCATCCAGTTCCTCTAATACTGCCTTCAGCACTTGGACCCGGCTCACCGGATAGCCTCGTTGCATGGCTAAGGAGGTTGCTGTGGAAATAGCGGCCGCAAAATCCGCCTGGGACTGATTGATATTAATGCCGATTCCCAACACCAAATATTTTACCCGGTCCGCCTCTGCCGTCATCTCAGCTAATATGCCGCAGACCTTACAGCCGTTGATATAAACATCATTAGGCCATTTTACTTGGGCTTGTATTCCCAGTGTATGGTGCAGTGCTCTCACCACCGCCACAGCCGCCAGCATGGTACATTGGGCTACTTCCATGGGGTTAACGGTGGGATACAGAATCACCGAAAAGCAAAGCCCGGCCTTTGGCGGACACTGCCATGCCCGGCCCAATCGGCCCTTACCCTGGGTTTGTTCTTCGGTAATAATAACCGTTCCTTCAGGAACTCTTTGGCGAGCCAATTCTTTAGCTTTCTCGTTGGTAGACGCTAAGACCTTATGGTAGCTGCTGTTACGGCCAATACAACTGACACGAAGATCGGTCAACCAAACAGCGGGGTCTAAAACATCCGGTGTACTGACTAACCGATAGCCAAGCCTGGATCTGGCTTCAATCTCATAGCCATCCCTGCGCAGTCCTTCTATCATTTTCCAGATAGCCGTCCGCGACACTTGGAGTTGTTGACATATGTACTCGCCAGAAACATACTCTTGTTCCGCTCTTAGTAAATCTAAAATTTTTTGTTTGGCTAGCAAGGTCACTTTATCACCCTTTAGCATTTTAAAGTATTATTGCCCTTTTCGTCAACTATCAATCCGTTATTGGTTAACAATCTTCGGACAAAAAGCGCCCTGCTCTAGGCGCTGATCTTTGGCAGGTCGCTTGGTTAGGGCTGAGTGGAGCGAGGTTTTATCTCGCCAATATCTAAGCTGATATCTAACGATTTAATGGAGTGAGTCAGGGCCCCTACAGAAATAAGGTTAACCCCTGTCTTGGCAACATTTACAATGGTGTCCTCATGAATACTGCCCGAGGCTTCCACCAGGGCCCGGCCATCCACCATTTTCACTGCTTCCTTCATCGTAGCTGGGTCCATATTGTCTAGCATAATGACATCCGCTTTGGCTTCCAGTGCTTCCGTTACCCCTGCTAGACTTTCCACTTCCACTTCAATTTTTATGGTATGAGCTACATTCTGCCTGGCCGCTAATATAGCCTGCGTAATGCCACCGGCCACCTTAATATGGTTATCTTTGATGAGAACCGCATCGTAAAGGCCATAGCGGTGATTAAAACCGCCTCCCACCCGTACCGCGTATTTCTCCAGCATCCTTAAACCCGGTGTGGTTTTTCTGGTGTCCACCAAACGAACGGCATAAAGCTTGATCTTTTCCACTAATGTCGCTGTGCGGGTAGCAATGCCACTCATCCGCTGTAGAAAATTAAGGGCCAAACGTTCACCGGTCAGAATGGCTCTGGCATCACCCTCCACCTCAGCAATCACAGCACCTAGCGGTAAACTATCACCATCCTTAACCTTAGCCGTAAATTTTATCCCCGGGGAGAGAAACCGGAATACTGCTTCTGCCACCGGAATACCGGCTACAACACCGGGTTCCTTCGCGAAAATAATTCCACGGGTCACAGAATCCGGGGACACAATACTATTGGTGGTAATATCTCCCGTACCGATATCCTCCGTCAAAGAATGCTCAATGATCCGCCTAAGCTCTAGCATGTTCAGTTCCATGAGACCCCTCCGTTTTTTACCGTTTCAGTAAAATGTGTTTTTGCCAACGTTCTGCTGTTTCCGGGTAATCCAACCGGAAATGGCCTCCCCGGCTTTCCGTACGCATCATGGATGCCTCTGTAATCAGACCACCCACCTCCAGCATGTTGCGAACTTCCATCTGATAGGTATCCTTTACCTCGTAGGCGCTTAAATAAGACCACTGATCAAAGAAAGCCAGTGCCTCCGCTAACCGCTGGGCGGTGCGCAGGGGCCCTACTTTATCGCCCATAATATGCTGTAATTTTTTACGCAATTCCCGGAAATTAATATCTGGGGTCGGCAACAGTTCATGATTGGCAAAATCCGGCCGTCCCGTGTTACGGTTCTCTAGCACGCGGGAAGCAGCTTGAACAATCCGACCACCCCAAACCAATCCATCCAGCAGGGAATTACTGGCTAACCGATTGGCTCCGTGAACAGCCATACAACTGGCTTCACCACAGGAGAACAACCGCTCTATGCTGGTTTCTCCCCAAAGGTCAGTCTTTACACCACCCATCATATAGTGGGCCGCCGGTGCCACCGGAATGAGCTCTTGGGTAATATCTACACCATACTTAGCACAGGTTAGGGTGATGGTGGGGAAACGTTCTTTTATTTTTTCCGGATCTAAGTGAGTTAAATCTAAGCTGACCGAATCCGATCCGGTTTTCGCCATTTCACTTAAAATTGCCCGGGAAACAATATCTCGAGGTGCCAGTTCAGCCATGCCATGATATTGGGGCATAAATCTTTCTCCACGAGAATTACGAAGTATCGCACCCTCTCCCCGGACAGCTTCAGAAATTAAAAAGCGAGGTGCCTCGGGAAGCACCAGAGAAGTGGGGTGGAATTGAATAAATTCCATATCCATTACGGCGGCACCGGCTCGGTAAGCCAAAGCAATGCCGTCGGCCGTGGCTACTTCGGGGTTGGTGGTATAGTTATAAAGTCTGCCAGAACCTCCGGTGGCTAAAACCACTACCCGGCCTCGAAACATACTACATTGGCCGGTTATTTGATCGAGAGCCAACACACCATAGCAAACATTATTTCTCACCAATAAATCAACCACATATTGATTCTCTAAAATTTCCACATTGGCCAGAGCCGATACATTTTGGTTTAGTGCCCGCAGTATCTCAGCTCCGGTGGCATCACCCTGGGCGTGCAGAATCCGATGCTGGCTGTGGCAACCCTCTCTGGTGAAACAAAGATCCTCACCGGTACGATCAAAGGAAGCACCCATCTCAATCAGTTCTTTAACTCTTTCGGGGCCTTCATTGACTAAAATTCGTACGGCATCCTCATCACAAAGCCCAGCCCCGGCGATTAGTGTGTCCTGCATATGTAGTTCGGGGGAATCCTGAACTCCCAAAGCTGCAGCGATGCCTCCCTGGGCTCGGTCGGTGTTGCTCTCGACAACGGTACGTTTGGTTAACAAGGTTACTTGTGCCCCAGCCTTGGCCGCAGCCCAGGCTGTAAAAAGTCCGGCAATTCCCCCGCCGATGATTAAATACTCAGCCTCATATTGGGGTAATTCCCTGGCATCAAAGTTCACTAGGTAGCGGTTTTGCAAAGAAACCAGACTCCCTTCTCACACTACTTTACTGCCAGCATTTTTTCCAAGCTGACCAAAGCCTTTTGACGGATATCCGAAGACACTGTAATCTGCGGCTGCATGGTTTCTAATGCTTGTTTTACCTTCTCCAGGGTGGTGGCTTTCATATTGGGACAAACCAACCTGCGGGTAGCCAGATAAAAATCTTTGTCGGGACACTGTTTGTATAACTGGTGCATAATACCGGCTTCCGTACCCACAATAAATTCCTTAGCATCACTCTCTTTGGCATACTTAATCAGCCCGGTGGTACTGGAGACATAATCTGCCAGAGCCACTACCTCTGGACGACATTCGGGGTGGATTAGCACCAAGGCATTCGGATGTTCCTCTTTAGCCTTTCGTACCTCTTCGGGAGTAACCCAGTCATGGGTATTGCACCAACCCTCCCAAAGGGTCATAGACCGGCCGGTTTTGTTAGCCACATAGGCACCTAAATTTTTATCGGGGATAAAGATAATCGGCTTGTCCTCAGGAATGGATTGAACAATTTTTACCGCATTGGCTGAGGTACAGCAGATATCACATTCTGCCTTTACTTCTGCCGAGGTATTGACATAGGCGACCACCACGGCATTCGGTATTTCCCGTTTCTTAGCTCGCAGTTCCTCCGCAGTGACCATATCAGCCATCGGGCAGCCAGCATTTTCTTCCGGCAGCAAAACAATCTTATCCGGGGATAAGATGGCTGCACTTTCAGCCATAAAATGAACGCCGCAAAAGACAATAACCTCCGCGTCGGTGGCAGCAGCCCTGCGGGATAACTCCAGGGAATCCCCAATAATATCGGCTACCTCCTGTACCTCCGGCCGTTGATAAACATGCGCTAGAATCAGGGCATTTCGTTCGGTCTTCAGCCTTTTAACTTCGTCTGTAAGCTGGCTGATTTTTTCCTCTACGGTCATAGAATCCACTCCTTGTCAGAAAACAAGTTAGAAAAACTTGGTTTGGCCTGCCCCGCCTGTGATCTATCGCCTATAGGTTATGCCTTATAGGGTACGTCAAATCTTTGACGGCAGCAGCCTTGGTTTTTTTCATCAATAGAATTTTATACTGACTGAATGTGCTAGAAAAACTTGGCTTCCGCCAAGTCTTTAAAACGTCCTTTAGGGCATACCCTAAATGGCACGAGCAGGTGGAAAGAAGTTTGCCCTTAGGCAGAGCAGAAAGCATCAAACCTTCTGCTCTGCTTAGACATTATTGGAATAGTTTCACTCTTGTAGCAATTCTATCCACCCTAATAAAAATTGTCAATATATCGGGCTAACCGCAAACCCCGTGGCACTCCTGATTCATCACCTGGACAATCTTATTTTGTTCGTCCACCATCACAACCTTGGGTTTAAAGTTTCTGGCTTCCCGCTCTTCCAACATGGTGTAGGCAATAATAATGACGGAATCTCCAGGCTGTGCCTGGCGAGCCGCTGCCCCGTTCAGGCAGATTACGCCGGAACCGGGCTCCCCTTCAATAACATAGGTTTCCAGGCGGGCACCATTATTATTGTTGACCACCTGCACCTTTTCATTGGGTAAAATACCCGCAGCATCCATTAGCGCTTTATCAATGGTAATACTGCCCATATAATTTAAATTAGCCTCGGTGACAATGGCTCTGTGTATCTTTGATTTAAACATAAATAACAACACGTCATTATGCCTCCAAAACGGTATTATCAATCAAACGGCTTTTACCAAATCGCACCGCCAGGGCTAACAGTGCTTGCCCTTCAAGTTTATCCAAGGGGAGCAAATCAGGAATTGACCGAATTTCCACATAATCAATGTTGGCCAGTGCTTCCCCGTTAATTTCTTGGATAACGGCTTCGCGTAACCTGGGGATCTCCAACACCCCTTGGGCTACTAACTCCCTGGCCAATTTCAGGCTGCGGGATAACACCAAGGCGGCTTTTCTTCCTTCCGGTGTGAGATAGACATTGCGGGAACTCATGGCCAGTCCATCGTCTTCCCGGACAATGGGAACCTCTGCAATTTGCACTGTCATGTTCAAATCGGCCACCATTCTTTTGATCACCAGCAGTTGTTGAAAATCCTTCTGGCCAAAGAAGGCCACATCCGGCTGTACAATATGCAAGAGCTTGCTCACTACCGTGGACACGCCGCGGAAATGCCCGGGTCGGGAGGCTCCACATAGGCATTCGCTGACCCCGGTTACCTCCACATAACTACTGAAACCAGTTGGATACATCTCTGCCGCATCCGGTGTAAAAATGACATCAACCCCGACCTCGGCCACTAAGCCGGCATCCTTCTGCAAATCCCGGGGATAGGCTTGGTAATCTTCATTGGGGCCAAACTGAGTAGGATTTACAAAAATACTCACCACAACCACATCACACCGGCCTTTGGCCTCCTGCATCAGGCTCAGGTGTCCTTGATGCAAATAACCCATGGTGGGCACCAATCCTACTGTTTTCCCTTCAGAACGAACAGCATTCACATAGCTTCGAATATCTTCAATGGTTTTACAGAGTCTCATGGCACTCCCCTAATACAGTTTTTTTAATTCCTCTTCAGCCATGTTAAAGGAATGCTCCGGACCTGGGAAGGACCTAGCCTTAACCTCTTCCCGGTAATCCTGGCAGGCCTGTACAACCTGCTCCTTTAAGTTGGCATACTTTTTGACAAACTTGGGTGTAAAGTCAGCATACAACCCCAGTAAATCCTGGATAACCAGAACCTGTCCGTCGCAATCGGCACCGGCACCAATCCCAATGGTTGGTACTGAGATGCTCTCCGTAATTAGCTTAGCCAACTGCTGGGGTATGCATTCTAAGACAATGGCAAACACCCCGGCTTCTTCTAAGCTCTTGGCATCCTCCAGCAACTTACGGGCGGCGTCTCCTGCCTTACCTTGTACTTTATAGCCTCCCAGTTGGTGTACCGATTGAGGTGTGAGACCCAAATGCCCCATCACCGGGATGCCGGCGTTGGTAATCGCCCGTACCGTCTCAGCCACCTCACTGCCACCTTCCAGCTTGACAGCTTGGGCTAATCCCTCCTGCATTATTCTCCCGGCATTACGAACACTTTCTTCCCGGGAAATGTGGTAAGAAAGGAAGGGCATATCGCCAACCACCATTGCCCTTTTCGTTCCACGGGTCACCGCCCGTAGGTGGTGAATGATATCATCCATGGTTACCGGAACGGTGGATTCATACCCCAGCACCACGTTACCGAGGGAGTCCCCCACCAGGATCGCGTCTATATCGGAAGCGTCGACCAGTGTAGCCATTGGATAATCGTAAGCTGTTAACATGGCTATGGGCTGTCCTTCCTGTTTCATGCGCCGAAAATCGGCAGTAGTTACCCGTTTGTTCATAGTTACCTTCCTCCAAAAATAGTTTACTCAGGGATGCCCCTTCATTCGTAGTAATGCTGCCATTTTCCATGGCTACCCCGACTGTGTACGACCCCAGAGCACGATAGGCCTCACTGACCCGCCAGTCCATCTTACGGAGGGCTTTCAAATGACCCTTCAGTGTAGTACCATCTCCCCGGGCCACCGGCCCTGTTAGGGCCGCTGCAGGACCGGATTTGGCAATATTGTTTAATGTACCCTGGATTAGGGGAAACAACGCATCCATAGCCTGTGCCTCGTCTAATCCAAGCCTTTGATAGATCGTTGAACTTAAGTGAACCAAAGAAACTAAATAATTAGAGGCTACCACCGCTGCAGCGTGGTAGAGGGGTTTGTCTTCAGCCCTAATCACAAAGTAGCGCCCCTGTAAAGCATCTACTACCTCCATGACCCTTGGCAAAGCCCACTCGTCTCCTTCCAAGGCAAAACAGGAACCCGGCAGGTTCTCCTTGGCACTTTCCACGCTGGTAAAGGACTGCAGGGGATGCATAGAAATAGCAGCGGCTCCCTGCTGACGCACCGGGGCCATAATATCACTGGCCAAGGCACCACTGGTATGAATAATAATTTGCCCCTGTCGACAAACTCCCTTGCGTGCCAACGAACCGGCAACCGCTTCAATCTCTCTGTCTGTGGTAGTAATAAATACCAAGTCAGCCAATTCTGCTGCCTCAGCCACATCTTGGCAAGCTGCGGTTTGTAACGTCTCAGCTAACCGACGGGCAGAAACAAAGGAGCGGCTGGCCACTCCCACCGGCTGGTAGCCCTGCTCTTTTAACAAAATTCCCAGAGCACTACCTACTTTCCCTGCCCCTATAATTGCAAAGGAAGATTTATGGTTCATCGATCCTTCCCCGTTCTTCTAAAAATTAGTTAAGAGCTTAAAAAAGCACAAAAAACCTCCGAGTACTCGAAAGGTTTCTTCATTACAACACCTCCCCGTCTCGGTCCAACTGGCTCCAAGCGGTATTTACCTATTTTGTTGTTTACACTGACCTAGGTGCAGTTCCCGTTGGGATACTACCCGTATCAAATAATACCATTGTTTTGCCAACCCCACAACTATTATATCGATAGTTTCATTTTTCGTAAGTCTCTGGCAAGACAGAAAATAATGCCAAATGATATAATGGGGTAAATTTAATGTAAAGGAAGGTTCGCATGCCCAAGCTAACGATACGGCACCGGCTGGCTGTACCCGGAATTCTTGTGTTAATTACTCTCTATCTGGCCATTCATCATTACCCTACTTTACCCGAACAAATCCCCACCCATTTTAATGCCAGCGGAGCACCGGATAGTTGGGGTAAAACATCCTTTAGCAGCATATTTAGCTTACCCCTTTTACAAATTGCCTTGTATGCTCTGCTTTCGGGTTTAATTTACCTTTTTACCACCCGGCGGGATATCCGTCCCATGATTAATCTGCCTAATCGAGATAAGTTAACGGATGGGCAAGTAGAAGGCATTCGCATGGCCATCGTTAACGGTATGTCCTGGCTCAATGTAGTAACCTGCACCATGCTCTTTTATATTCAATTCGGTACTTTTCAGATTGTAAAAGGCGTTTGGTCCGGGCTAGGATCTTTTGTCTGGCTCTTCACCATACTAATTGTAGGCATTGCCGGTTGGATGCTTTATCAATTGTTTATTCTCCGCAAATAACATTGGGGTGATCGAATGTGGACTTTGCTTAGGGACATCGCCAGCCACGCGGCACACTTAAATCTTAATGTTTACTTGGTGGGTGGTTCCCTGAGGGACCTCCTAAGGGGAATTACGCCAACGGATTTGGATTTAACCGTAAACAGCGGGGCTTCAGTCCTGGCACAAAGGGTTGCCGAGCAGCACAGAGCAACGGTTGTGTTGTTAGACGAGCAGCGAGAAACCCTACGAGTCGTGTTAAAAGACAATTTACACCTGGATTTCTGCCTGTTCAAGGGTACCACCCTAGAGGAGGATTTGTGGGCCCGAGACTTCACCATCAACGCTATGGCCTTGCCCCTGCAAGTAGACCAGCCAGAAGCATCGGTAGACCTAATTGATCCCACCGGCGGCTGCCAGGACCTCCACTACGGGCTGCTGCGGTCCACAAACCACCGGGCCATGCTGGATGATCCCTTGCGGGTGCTGCGGGGAATTCGCCTAGCAGCCCAATATCATTTAACGATCGTACCGGAAACAGGGGTTTTGTTACGACAGGGCACCCGTCGCCTAGCTAGCATAGCCGGTGAACGTATTTGGCAAGAATTGTCTAAGCTGTTTGGTAATTCCCGGGCCTACCCCTGGGTGGAACTGATGGATCGAGACCTGCAGTTATGGCACCAATTAATTCCCGGGCGACTACGCATGGAAGAAACCCAACAAAATTATTATCATACAGAAAATGTCTGGCACCACTGCCTACGCACCTACCGCTGCCTGGAGGTGCTTCTTCAGGAGTTGCCCCTAGCTTTGGCCGAAGGGCAAGAGGTGCTCGCCGCCTTAGGGCAACCCCTGGGTGGTAATAAAAACCGACTGCAGGTACTAAAACTAGCCTCTTTACTCCACGATGTTGGGAAACCGGACACTGCCGTCACCCAACCCAACGGACGCATCTCTTTTCATGGGCATTCGCTGGCGGGCTTGCCCTATGCCCAGGCCCTGGCGGATAACCTGAAGCTTTCTAATCCAGAACGGGATTACCTTTTGCACCTGGTGCGTTATCATATGCAACCGCTGCACCACTACACAGCCCGGGATCATTCTGACCTGGCAACCTACCGCTTATTCCGAACTCTCGGACCTGAATCTTTGGATCTCTTGCTTTTATCCATGGCAGATCTAACAGCTACCCTAACAGCCGGGGAACGGCTCAGCGAGCTAACTCCTTACCGAAGCTTTATTCACAATCTGATCAAACAATATCTGGCACGCTACCATAACTGGCAGCCCACCAAATACCTTTCCGGTGCAGACCTCATCAAAATGGGTATTCCCGCAGGTCCACTGGTGGGGGAACTGTTGGAAAAACTAGCCGAAGCCCAAATTACGGGTACTGTCAGGGACCTGCAGACTGCTCAGGAATGGGTAAAGAGGCAGGTAACAACCGCGTGTAACAATTCCAGATAACTCCCGTTAACTTCCGTGACAGATCATCGTCTAACAACCACCCATTATCAGGGTGGTTGTTTGCATATGAAACAAAAATTTTTCTAAATTGCCCCTACATACTTGACATATATTCTCATTAAAACTAATAATAAATATTAGATAAGAATTATTCCTATCAAAGGAGCTCTCTGGGACTGGCTGAACAAAATAAAATTACTGGGGGTAACGCTTTGAAAAAATCAACGATCCTGCTGACTTGTCTTTTCCTACTCTCTTTGCTAATCGGGGGTTGTGGTACTACTTCCTCTGAGCAAAGCTCCACACCCAAGGAACAAATACGGGTATTAACCGGTATCTATCCTCTTTATGACTTTGCCAAGCATATTGGCAGTGACAAAATTTCCGTTAAAAATATTGTACCTGCCGGGGCTGAACCGCATGACTGGGAACCCAGTCCCCAGGATATAGCGGAAATAACAAAGGCCGATGTCTTGATTCTCAGCGGTTCCGGCATGGAACCCTGGGCCGACAAGGTACTTGGCGTTATTGATCAAAATAAAGTTACGGTTATCTATGCAGCTCAAAATATAAACTTGCTTGAGCCACTATCAAACGAACAAGTGGAAAACTCCGGACAGCATGAAGATAAGCACTCTACGGACACTCATCAAACGGCTACAGATCAGACCAAAGAACCTTCCCCTGATCAAGATCTTCATGCAGAAGATAAGCATGATCACGATCATGCCGGTAAAGACCCCCATATTTGGCTTGATCCTCTGAATGCCAAAACCATGGTAGATACGATTCTAGCGGGCCTGGTTAAAGTAGATGAAAAAAATAAAGCCGTCTATGAAGCTAATGCCGAGGCTTACAAAAAAGAACTTGATCAGCTTCATGAGGAATATCAAACGGGGCTTGCTAATGCTAAACTAAGAGAGTTTATTACCTCCCACGCAGCCTTTGGCTATTTGGCCGAACGATATCAGCTAATCCAAATACCCGTCAGGGGACTTGCCGCTGAAAGCGAACCCAGCCCTGCGGATATGGCTACTATAATAAAACTGGCCCAAGAAAAAAATATTAACTATATCTTCTTTGAAACCCTGGTAAGTCCCAAAGTTTCCGAAGCCATTGCCTCTGAACTAAAGGGTCAAACCCTTGTGCTGGACCCCCTGGAAAGTTTATCCGACCAGGATATCGCCGCAGGCAAGGATTATCTTGCCGGCATGCGGGAAAACCTCAAAAATTTAAAAACTGCCTTAGAAGCACCGTAAATACTGACACCCGTGTTTCCTTTGTAAAAAAAATATAGAGCCGTTTTCGCATGCACTGATTAACAAAGACTGCCCTGCCCAGGTATAGTTGGAGGTTGTATGTACGAGTCAAGAGCCAGCAAAAAACATAAAAGTTTCACCCGGATTATTGCCCTTTTGATCCTGATGAATGTTATCTTAGTCATTGGCGCCCAGGTTCAATTGACCAATAGCAGCGTATTAAGACAACTGCAGCTTGGCGTGCCGGGTGATCTTCATGTTATTTTTTTCAGTATCATCATTGAGTCCCTGCCCTTTATTGTCATAGGCGTTGTGGGGTCCACTCTTTTAGAACTATTTGTATCACCGGATACAATCCGCCGTCTTCTCCCGAAAACCTGGTTTCTAGGCATCGGTGTGGCTGGCTTATTAGGATTGCTTTTTCCCTTTTGCGAGTGTGGGCTGGTACCTATTGTCCGACGTTTAATGCAAAAAGGTGTGCCCGCTCCGCTCGCAGCGGTATTTCTTCTGGCTGCCCCGGTGGTAAACCCCGTGGTTGGTCTGGCAACTCACTTTGCTTTTTTTACCCGACCGGAATTCGTATACTGGCGCCTAGGTGGGGCCTACCTAATTGCCGTGCTCGTTGGTTTTCTGCTAATTAGCTCCCAGAGCGGCAAAAATCCCAGCAAAACCAATTACTCAGCCGATTACTGTGGTTGTGGTTTTCAGCATAATTACCCGCGGGACAACTCCTTAAAAACGAAACTGGCAAATGCTTTTACGCACAGTCAGGAAGAGTTTTTTACCATCATGCATTACCTTGTTATTGGCGCCTTCTTAGCCGCAACAGCCCAGACATTCCTACCCAGAGTCTGGTTAACTACAGCTGGATCACATGAAACCGGTTCTGTAGGTGTCATGATGATTGTAGCATTTTTCCTTTCCCTTTGTTCCGGTGCCGATGCCTTTGTGGCGAATACCTTTGTTAGTACCTTTACCCCTGGCTCCATTGTAGCCTTCATGGTCTTCGGCCCCATGATTGATTTAAAAAATACCCTGATGCTGCTGGCTTCTTTTAACCTAGGGTTCGTAGCTCGTCTGGTGTTTTGGGTAAGCCTCTTATCCTTTATCGTCGGCGTAGCTATTAACAAGTTGGGGGTGATCGGAACATGAACACCCTAATTCGGTTGATTGCGCTAATAAGTCTTAGCTCTACCCTGACAATTCTTTTAAAAACCGGGGACATAACCTACTATATTAACCCTCGGTTTGTGCCGTTAACCAAGTTTTCCCTGGCCTTCCTCTTGCTGCTTTCTTTCTTAACTCTGGTACAATTTCTCTTGCACTTAAAAAATGGTACTGTCACCAAGAATGCCGTCCGTGGGGTGAGCCTACTGGTATTGTTGGCCTGCTTAACCCCCTTTGCCTTCCCACCTAAAATGCTCGGCAGTTCAATGGCAGAACAAAAGGGGAGGCTGTCTATCCAGAGACAAGCAACCCCTCAGCCATCTGATTTAGCCCAAGAAATTGACGACCAGCAGCCACAACTAAGCCCAGATGACCTGGATCAAATGAAAGCATCTACAAATGCAGACGGGCTAATCACCCTCACATCCAACAACTATCTTGAACTTTTGTTTGATATGCTAGACCACCAGCAAAGGTACCTCGGTAAAGAACTGGAGGTTACGGGATTCATCCTGCATCATAAAGCACTTGAACCTAATCAATACCTGGTAGCCCGTTACGCTATTGCCTGTTGTGCTGCCGACGCAACCATTATTGGGTTTGTGGTGGAAGGCACCACCTCCCTCCCGGATAACAGTTGGGTAAAAATACGCGGTACGGTAACTCATTTTGATCAGGATAGCCAACCCATTGTCAAAGTAACTTCCATAGAACAAGTTGACCAGCCAACAGATCCCTATATTTACCAGTATTAGCAAACTTCTTACTAAGGAGCCGATGCCAAAATGCAAATACCCGTAGATATCATCTCCGGTTTCCTGGGTGCCGGAAAAACAACTTTACTCCAAAAGCTTTTAAACGAATGTTATAAAACCCAGAAAATTTTCCTGTTAGAGAATGAATTCGGTCAGGTTGGCATTGACGGTGCATTGCTAGCAGACCAAAATGTGAAGATGAAAGAACTATACTCAGGTTGTATTTGCTGCTCTCTAAAGGGTGATTTTACCCAGGTGCTATTGGCAGCCTTAGAGCAAGTCAAACCCCAGCGGATTATCATTGAACCCACGGGCGTGGGAAAACTGTCGGAGATACTTGCCATTCTTCGGCAGGATATCTTGAAGGATAAATTAACTGCGGATAACGTTATCACGGTAATTGATGCGCAAAAAGCTCTGATGTATTTAAAAAACTTTGGCGAATTCTTTAAAGACCAAATAAGACATGCTCAAACACTTATACTCAGTAAAACAAAGGATAGTAACTGGCAAGAAATTCAAGAGGTAATTCAGGCACTAAAACCGTTCAATACCTCTGCCCAGTGGGTCACCACTCCGTGGGATGAGTTAACCGGGAGTCAAATTTTAAGGACCCGGACTCCCATAACAACCTATCTGACAAACCATTTGCCACCAATTATAAAACTACCTAGCCTACAAAATCCCGGTGACTACTCCACGAAAACTTTCCCCCACCATCAACATAGCCATTCCTGCGGCTGCCATCCATCCGGGCAATCTCATCAACAAAATCCTCCGGCTACAGATATCTTTCAAAGTTGGTCTTGGGAAAATCCCAAGAAGTTCAGCCCGGAGGCTATTCAAAAAATAGTAACAAGCCTACCCGAGGAAAAGAAATACGGACAGATTCTACGGGCCAAGGGAATTGTTCCGGGAGAAAATACCTGGATCCATTTTGAATATGTTAGCGGCAACTGGGATATTGTGGCAGGTACTCCTCAGCCAACGGGCCGGGCAGTGGTTATCGGTATTAACCTTCAAGAGGAACAGCTAACTCAATTGTTTGAGGCTTACTTTGATGAAAGTTGTTGATATTGTTCAAGGCTTTTTGGGTTCAGGCAAAACAACCCTAATCAATCACCTACTACAAGAGGTTTTTACCCTGGAGAAAATCCTGGTACTGCAGACCGAATGGGGAGAATCGGCAATAAAAGACTATGGCCACCGAGTAATCTTACGCAACTGGGACTGGGAGAAAGGCCTTACTTTATTAGAAATGCGTAAACTTTTTCAATTACCTGGGGTAGAACGCATCATTATTGAATTAAACGGTATGGCACCTGCAGAGGAGCTACTTTCTACCCTTGGGATTATGAGTAGCCGGGGAGAAATCAAGCTAGGCAACTGTATGGCTGTTTTTCATGGGCCAACCTGGGAGGTGATGGGAAAACCCTTAGCAGAACTCTTTCAGCAAATGGTGCTTAGCAGCCAGGGGATCTGGATTAGAGAGGGTACTCCAGAATTACATCGTTGGATGCAAAGCTTCCAATCTAAAGCATGTTTAACAACGGGAGGAAATTGGCAACGTTGGTATACGCAAATTGATCGGTCAAAGAGACACAACCTTACCATACATTTGGTTAAACTCAGCTTCATGGTACTTGGCATGTATCTGTTTTACTGGTTTATCATTAAGGAACTTACCTAATGAAAAAATGGGTTGATAATCGCCTGCTTACCTCGTTTTAATGGGCCCGATAAAAATAAAACTATTTACAATCCAGAATTAAATTTTCCTGC
This sequence comes from uncultured Desulfotomaculum sp., assembly GCA_946411205.1. Lineage (GTDB taxonomy): Bacteria > Bacillota > Desulfotomaculia > Desulfotomaculales > Desulfotomaculaceae > Desulfotomaculum. The sequence continues at coordinate 5,332 of CAMKDG010000042.1, read as the reverse complement.
TTAAACCTTCACTTTTGGGACAAAATATTCTTAAATCCATCCTATAGAGGTGAAGAGAAATGCCGACAGTGAGGGTAGAAAATTTTCACGAGCCGGATCATGTGATAGAGAGAGTTTCCATTGACAACACCCCTGAACTGGGTGACACTTCCGGGCAAATAATGTTAAATAATTTTCAAGAAGCTATCTCGGAATGCCAACGGGCCATTGAAGAAGGCTATCGGCTAACTGACTTTTGGTCCAACGATAATACGGGAGTAGAGTTTATCTTAAAAAAGAAGAACTAAAGCAAAGACAAAGGTTGGCACTAGCCACGACCTTTGTCTTTGCTTTAGTTCTTCAGAAAATCAAAAAGCGCCCTTCACTTTGAACAATCCTTGGCCTGTCATGATTCTCCTCGTTCCGTTTTAAAATGACAGCTTACTATAGTACCCCTTTCATCGGATTCTATCGTTAGCTCTGCATGATGACGGTTGGCAATACCGTAACAAACAGAAAGGCCTAGGCCAGTTCCAGTATCTTTGGTTGTAAAAAAAGGGGTTCCTATCTTATCAAGTACTTCAGGGTTAATTCCTTCCCCCTCATCCTGAACAGCCAAAGCCACACAATCATTTTCCAGATAGGTACGAATGGTTAGATATTGACCTGGCTGCATAGCATCAAGTCCATTTCTAACTAAGTTAAGAATAATTTGTCTGATCTCCTTATCATCCAGCAGCAAGTTTGGCACCTTTTCCATCTGGACATTAATGTACTTATCATCCTTAATCGCATCTGCCATTAATAACGGTAAGATTGAATTAATAATATCATTGATATTTTGTACCTTTTTGTCAGCCTCCTTTGTCTTGGCCACATTAAGATACTCAGTAATTATTGTATTAGCCCGATCTAATTCTTCTATCATCAGCTTGTAATATTCCCTATAATCCTTAGAGTGTTCTTTGGAGGCTATCATTTGCAAGAAACCCCTGACTGTAGTCATTGGATTCCTGATCTCATGGCCAATGCCAGCAGCCATTTCGCCGATTAGGTTTAATCTATCCATCCGGATTAGTTCTTTTTGTAATTGCTTACGCTCCGTAATATCGATACCTAATTCTAAAACAAGCGTAGTCCCATCAACATCAAAAAACGGATAGGCTAATATTTCATAGGCTCTCCCCTTGTAATCGACAAACTCAAAGCTCTTAGGTTTTTTGGATTCAAAAACTTCAGCAATAATGCAAACCTCACAGGGATAATCTTTACTGGCAAGGGCTTCAAAACAACTCCTACCATAAAAGGGACCAAAATGTTCAAGAAAATACTTATTCATAAATTTAATTGAGCGATCCTTTTGAATTAATAACACAAAGGCCGGGAGTGAATCCAGCAGAGAAAATAACCTTTTTCTTTCCAAATCTTGAGTATTCTCCAACTGCTTCCGCCAAGTTATTTCCCGGCAACAAAAGACACTTCCTACGACACTCCCCTTTGGATCAGAGAGGCTGTTTACGGTAGCCTCCAGCCATTTAAAACTGCCATTCTTACACTTGAACCTAAACTCCTGTCTATAAGCAGTTTTATTTTTAATTGCTTCTTGAAACAAGTTGACAACAGATTCAACATCATCAGGATGCAATAGCTTAAAAAATTTTTGATCTATAAGTTCCTGATTCTCATAGCCGAGTAAAAATTTTTGAGACGGACTAATATAAACAATATCTCCATGTAAGCCAGTTTTATAGATAATATCCAACATATTGTCTGTTAGCTCACGTAATATACTTTCAGCTTGTTGACGTTCTTTAATCTCATACTTAAGAAGTGAATTTATTTTGGACAATTGATAGATTAGAACAAACGAATAAACCCCTAATATAAGCGCCCCACACAGTATAGCAATGATAATAAAATGCATTGATGCAATAGGCAAATCCAATACACTATTAACGCCATTAAGTCTCAGATAAAAATGGACGGCTAACACAAAAAAAAATAATAATTGAGTTATTGCAACTGCAACAAGGCACCTTCTGGAAGGAATTGTATTTAATATAATCATTGCATATATTCCTCTTATACAAAAACATAAACCACTACTATGCTATGCGGCTAGCAAACCACAAATTTAGTCATCCCACCGTAGGTATAGGTCATTACACCATCCAATAACTATTATAAGGCAAACTGTTATTTGACATTATCCATATTGACCAATACCAACTTAACTATTTTTATTCTACAAATTTTACAAGATATCGACATTGATTCCAGTTAATTTTATATAAAGAATACCTCTAGTTGTATTTCTACCATAAATTTCCTCAAAATTCTTATTTAAGCTGTTATTTCTACATACACACCAAAACACCTCTATCGTTATTTAGTATTAAATGTCGAACATATCTTTAAAATCATTATAAAATGTCTTTATCCAAACTTCTCAGATACTTCTATAATATTGCTCTCTATAAGCTCTACCAATCAAGCTACTCCGTTGTTTGTCCAGCATTTAGGTTTCTTTGCAAATAATTGCCGTAACTTACTTTGTAGGGTAAAATTTGATTAGCAGCGTAATTATTCAAAATAGGGAGGATCTCTATGCGAATCGTATTAGCACCGGATTCTTATAAAGGAAGTTTATCTGCTGTAGCTGTTGCAACAGCGATGGAACAGGGTATCCTTTCGATTTGGCCTCAAGCGGAGATCAAAAAGGTTCCTATCGCTGACGGTGGAGAAGGAACTGTTGATGCCCTCGTTACGGCAACTGGTGGTCGCATCATCTATGAAAATGTCATGGGGCCTTTAGGTGAGACTGTAGAAGCCTACTGGGGCATCCTGGGGGATCATAAAACAGCCGTTATTGAAATGGCCGCTGCCTCCGGACTGCCTCTGGTACCAACGGAAAAACGTGATCCCCGCCTTGCCACCACTTACGGTACCGGGCAATTAATAAAAGCCGCCCTGAATCAGGGCATCCGTACGCTAATCATTGGTATCGGCGGCAGTGCTACTAACGATGGCGGGGCAGGCATGGCCCAAGCCTTGGGCGTTAAATTGCTGGACGAGGCCGGTAAGGAATTACCCCTTGGCGGCGCAGCCCTTGCTAAATTAGCCACCATAGATCTTTCTGGTATAGACCCCCAAGTAGCAGAGGCCACTTTTTTAGTGGCTTGTGATGTCACCAATCCCTTATGTGGTCCCCAAGGGGCCTCCGCAGTTTATGGACCCCAAAAGGGTGCCACTCCCGAGATGATAACGGAATTAGATTTGGCCCTGACAAGGTATGCCAACATCGCCAAAGTAGCTACCGGTAAAGATGTCGCGTCCTATCCCGGTGCCGGTGCTGCCGGTGGCTTAGGGGCCGGCTTGCTGCTATTTACCAAGGCGGAGTTGAAGCCTGGTGTACAAATTGTCCTGGAAACAGCTGGTTTTGAGCATCTGGTTAAACAAGCCGACTTAGTGATTACCGGTGAAGGAGCAACGGATTTCCAAACGGCCTTTGGTAAGGCTCCGGTGGGTGTTGCCAAGATTGCACAGCAGTATCAAGTGCCGGTTATCTGTCTGTCCGGTGGTTTAGGCCACGGCTGTGAGGATATCTTGCAGCACGGGGTTACGGCCTTCATGAGCATCGTCCCCCAACCCATGAGCCTGGAGGAATGTATGGCAGATACGCCTACTCTTCTCCAAGCGGCAACAGCTCGGTTATGCCGGTTACTATCGGTTGGGCTTCACTTGGGGGGTAACTCAGAAAAATAAGCTGTTACATTTAGAGGGCACCTCCTGGCGAGGTGCCCTCTAAATGTAACTAGCATTTTTATTTGTTTCAAAAACCAATGATTTTTATATTTTTAATCAAAGGATAAATTCAAATGAAAATTGAAAATAAAGCCACATGTGTTTAAGATGTTTTCATATGCCTGTTTTTTCAGACATTCATATTCACCTTTCAGACAGCCATACACCCTTTATAGACAGATGTCGAGGGAACGGTAGACTGTTACAAAAGTCAATGGGTTTTCCAAGAATCATCTAAAAGTGGAGGGATTAGGAGACTTTCACCCTTCTTTAGGTTTCGAACGATACTGATTAGGTGATTTTCAATAGAAAAATGGGGAATTAAATATAGGTGAATTAGTTTTGTAACAGTCTGACGGTTCTTTTGAATCCCCACCAGTGATGTTCCTAGAACTGCCAAAACTACGGAACTGTATTTACCTGATTTTGCAGCCGGATAAGGCTCGATTTTGCAGAAAATACACTACCTTAGAAGATTAAATTAAACTCCTAGGATTGCCCAGGAAGTTTAAAAATTAATTAACTGGCTTCTTTAATAAGCGTAGCTGCAATTGAATAGGACTTTCTCAATTCCATTTCCCTCTAGTATCGGTAGACCTTACAATTACTGGAATTAGTCGTGACAATTGTCCACTGATATTTAGTAAATCCATTCGGAATGGATGTCAACGGAACCGTCCAATATTATTTTTTAGTAAGAAAGAGGTTTTATGGATGGAAAATAATTATGATTGGGAAAAAGTTTTACAGATTGCATCAAATTTAAATAATAGGGATTTTTTTATTTTTAAGTTAAGAATGGGTTTTATTAACAATAAGGCCTATTCAATGGAAGAAATTTCTTTATTATTAAATGTGCCTTCCGATGAGTTATCTAAAGAATTAAGAAGAATTGAAAAATACGTTCTTTGTGAATATCACAAGCTTTATAAATAATCAATTGTTATCACAAGGCTAATAAAGGTAACTGGTTCTCTTGATATCCAGACTTAGGGTCTGTACAAATGGGGTGCTGAAAATATTTGTGCTCAAAGTATTACTAAGCGAAGGAAGTGATTCTATTTTTAAAAGAATTCTTTTTTGGTTACTCCTACTTTTTTTCAGCACATGTATTGTTACCTCGAAAAAACCTGAATTAATCTTAATTACCATGGATAAGGGCTTTCTAAAGGATGATAAAGAGACCTGGGTATTTCGTAACCTTTCCGAATCGGATAGACCCGTAATAGCTCTTGGGTCATCTCGTCCAAAAAAAGGTAACTGGGAAGTTATCAATGGACTCCAATTAGAGGAGATTCCAAAAAACGGTGGGGAATTTCTCTTGGGTAGTATTGTTAGTTGGACAGGACAAAACGATAATCTTTCTTTTTCAGCTCCAGTATTATTAGAGGTTATCGAGAGGCAATTCAAATATGTCACAGACAATTGTGAATTAGTCTACCTTATAAAGTGTAATTTTTCCTATGATGAACTGTTTGCTAATTATTGACCTGTAAAGCATATTGCGTTTTTTATACTAACCTTTAAGGAGAAATATAATGTTCTTTAA
>CAMKDG010000041.1 GCA_946411205.1 uncultured Desulfotomaculum sp. | reverse complement strand
GAGTACGCTGGTCAACCTGTTACTGCGATTTTGGGACTATCAGCAGGGGTCCATTTACCTTGGCGAGCGCAACATCAAAGAACTTCAGCCCGAGGAGTTACGGCAACTTATTGCTGTGGTGGCCCAGCGCACCCATCTTTTTAATACCACCATCCGGGAAAACCTTCTCCTGGCCAAGCCCGCAGCTACCGCAGAAGAACTGGCAGATGTCGCCCGCCGGGCCAGGCTTGACGATTTTATCCAAGAACTTCCGAAGGGCGATCAAACCTATATTGGTGAAGGTGGCTTTAAACTTTCCGGTGGCCAGCGGCAACGCCTAGCCATTGCGCGGGCGCTATTAAAGGACGCTCCCATTTTAATTCTTGATGAAGCCACTGCCGGCCTAGATGCGGTAACCGAGCGGGAAGTAATGTCGGCCATTGATGAATTGATGCAGGGGCGTACCTGCCTAATGATTACCCACCGTTTGGCAGGTCTGGAGAGGATGGACCAGATCCTGGTGCTGGACGAGGGTAAGCTGGCAGAACAGGGTACTCACCGGGAGTTGTTGCAGCAGAAGGGACTATATTACAGGATGTGGGAATTGTCCCGGCAAATTGAACAGTAAGAGGAACTAACACATTAGTATTTTAATCCGATAAGCTAGAAAAGATTGGTAGAGGTGATGCCGGTGGTAACTATGGCAAGTAATGTGATAAAGAAAATGATCCTTTATTTTGAAGGGGACCTAAAGCGTATTAATCATGCCCTTAAAGTGTATGCATTGGCTAAAAGCATAGGAGAGTTGGAGGAAGTCTCTGGGGAAAAACTACAAATCCTTGTCGTAGCCTCTATTTTACATGATATAGGAATCAAAGAGAGTGAAAAGAAATACTCATCCTCTGCTGGAAAGTATCAGCAAATCGAGGGTCCTCCTGTAGCACGGGATCTTTTACAGGAGTTTCATTTAAGTCCAGAATTTATCGATCGGGTTTGTTATTTGATCGGAAACCATCATACCTATACTAAAATAGATGATATCGATTTTCAAATTTTGGTAGAAGCTGATTTTCTGGTCAACATCTTTGAAGATGAACTGGGAAAAGAGCAAGTAAACTCAATAAAGCAAAAATATTTTAAAACCGGAACCGGTCTGAGTTATTTAGTAAGTATGTATGGTAGGTAATTTAATTCATGAAAAACGCCGCAATCCCGTTAAGGACTGCGGCGTTTTGACCTTTTCTTATAATAGCCTGGCTTTAGAAGTATGATTTTTTAGCCATGCTTGACATGCATCCTTTCTAAAAACATTTCTTTTGTAAAGAAATCTTCATCTTATAGATCTTCTTTCTGAAATAAGTTCCTGATTTTATCTCCAGTAGGCTTTGTTTCCCTGACCTTTTCTACGGGTTTTCCAAGATAAGTGTCATAGCCGTAAGGTTCGATTAGAAAAACCCCTTTTCCATTAGTATATGAAATAAGCTGTATTTGATAAGACTTTGAAGTTTCAACAGGGATTTTGCCATACAACACAGTTTCGGTATTCTTTGTATCGATTCGTTCAACAGAAGCTCTCATCTGCTGTAAATCATACATGACCCTACTGCTATACTCTGTTGGGGTACGAAGTTCAAAATTCAGAAAGGGCTCCAATAGCTCCGTTTCTGCCTCCCTAAGTGCCTTCTCAAAAACAAACGGAGTAAGATGGCGAAAGTCTGAAGGTGTGCTGACAGGACTGAAATAAAATCCATAAGTAAAGCATATCTTCAAGTCAGTTACTTCCCAACCCAATAAACCTTGTTTACAGGCACTTTTCACGCCATCCCTTACAGCCCACTGGAAAGACTTGTTGAGATAGCCATAGGAGACCTGGCTTTCAAAGACAAGCCCAGACCCAAGTGGAAGCGGCTCAATAGATAATCCCACCGATGCCGAATATGGGTTCGGCGGCACGTTCATATGAATAACGGCTTCGGCAGCCTTCTTTGGTCGTTCTTTAAATATAGTCGTTAACTCACCAAATTGAACAATCAAATTAGACCTTTCTTCAAGTTGAGCCTTGACCACTTCCATCTGCACCTCACCAAACAGCCACATGGTAATTTCCTCTGTGTATTTGTCAATTTCACAATGAAGAAGTGGGTCTTCCTCTTTTAATTCAAATAGTGCTTGAATTAAACGACTTCTCTCTCCTGGATGTAGAGGCAGCACAGAAGCTTGCAGAGAGGGATGCGCCATAGAGATTTGTGGCAAAGTTCTGCTTCGTGTTCCAATAACATCACCTATGCGAAGATTTTTCACGCTAACAAGTACAGCAATATCTCCGTTCAATACGTGGTCTGTTGGCATGATTTTTCCGTTTTGCATATTTTCAAGGCTCTTTATCTTAATATGTTCCTCACTGCCTTCAATAGTTACAGTATCACGAATTTTTAAACTTCCTTCGAATACTCGTACAAAGGCTCTTTTGCGCAATTGTTCATCTCTGTCTATTTTATATACAAAGGCACAAAGCTCTCCTTGTTCGGTTGCAGTAGTAACCGGAAGATAATGTGTAATTGCATGTAGTAGGTCTTCAGTTCCCATGTTTTGCAAAGCAACTCCATGAAAAACCGGAAAAAGATTACATGAGGCAACGTTAGAAAGAAATGAAGCATGATATTCCATTTCTGAGATAGGTTGATTTAAAATATATCTATCTGCCAAGAATTCATCTATGTCCAAAAGTATTTCTGCTGTTTCTTTTGAAATTCCTCGATGTGCTTTGATGAAAACGTCATTTGAGGCGACACCATCTATTTCCTGCATAATAACAATATGGGGTGCTAATTGCTCCCTGATTTGAGCGTAAAGCTCATCCAGGCAAACCCCCGTCCTATCGATCTTGTTTATAAAAATCAAGGTTGGAATTTTTAGTTTTTTCAAAGCCCGAAAGATAACCCTGGTTTGTACCTGAACTCCTTCTCTTGCCGAAATTACTAAAACAGCACCATCTAATACACAAAGAGAGCGTTCCACTTCGGCAATAAAATCCATGTGTCCCGGAGTATCAATTAGATTAACTTTTGTTCCATTCCATTCAAATGAGATTGTCGAAGCCCGAATTGTAATACCTCTTTGTTTTTCAAGAGACATTGAATCCGTGATTGTCGTCCCATCATCAACTCTGCCAGCCGAATAGATCGTACCACTTCTAAATAATAGACTTTCCGTTACTGTGGTTTTTCCAGCATCCACATGCGCTAATATTCCTAAATTTATAATTTTCAATTTAGTTAGCCTCCTTAGCAAATAAAAAACCCTGTGATGAAGATACTCTCATCACAGGGTACAGCTGTTCGTGCTGTTTTCTATTCTACCAATAGAGACATACCAAAAAAATGCTGCAAAGCATCTTTTTGGGAATAGCATTATATTAGAAGAATATTTCTTATCAGAGTATCCTTAAATAGAAAGGCATAATAAAACAGACCTACGTCAATTATAAAAATCGTAGGATGTAAGTGCCTTTCATTATTCGATTGAATAATTATTTAAGAATACCGTACCTCATAAGATAAAACTCCTTTTTAGGGATAAACCCGAGTAAAGTGCATACTATCACTATTGCAAGTTAATGTCAATGATTTTTATTGTTTTCTTATAAAATTAGGATGAGCTTGCATCACGGCTTCTCTAGTCTGTAAAATGCTTCCATGCTTGCTTGAAGGCTTTTCGACAAGGCAAATAAGAAAGGACTTGATAAGACAAAATATCTACGTTATGTCTAACTCACAGGAGCAGCTTGTTTTGCCATTTGATGTACTAAATCCCAGTGTTCCTCAATCACTGGCATTACTGAAAGCCGTGGCTGATGTACCAATTCCCACTCCCCAAAGACTGGGTTTTGTTTAACTTCCCTGAGTGTCACCGGCCTATCTAAAAGATAACGGGGTGCCACATCCACCACAATGTAGCGGGGGTCCTGCTCCTCTGGATCTGGGTAAGCCGTGGCCATTACTTCCGCCACACCCACGATGGCCTTTTCCTTGCCAGTGTGGTAAATAAACACCAAGTCACCTAACTGCATGGCACGCATATATTTGAGTGCTTTGAAGTTTCTCACACCATTCCAACGATCTCGACCCAATCTTGCCAAATCATTGTAACTATAGCTTTCTGGTTCAGTTTTGGCCAACCAATAGGCCATATTATCACTTCCCCTTTTCAATATTTTTACAGACTTTATAAACATTTATACACTTCCCCTATGCCTGGGTAAACTAAATAAGGACTACCTTGATGGAGGCTAAAGGGATGCTAGATATAGCTTTAGGTTTTAGCACGTTGGCAGAGGAGCTTGAAAATCAAGTACTACCAGTAACTGGGCAAATTCCTCACTGGCTCACCGGAACCTTAATTTGCAATGGGGCTGCCAAATTCGAGGTGGGAGAGGAAAAATACCAGCATTGGTTCGATGGTTTGGCGATGCTGCATAAATTTTCCTTTCAGCAAGGGAAAATTATCTATACCAATAAATTCCTGAGGGGAAGGACCTTCACCGAAGGGATGGCGACTGGCAGGATTGTTTACCCGGAATTTGCTACCATGCCCCGTCGTTCCCGCCTGAGAAAAATTTATTTGAATGCCAGCCAACAGTTTACTGACAATGCCAGTGTCAATGTCACCAGAACCGCGGGTCGTTTTCTGGCTCTGACCGAAACGCCACCCAGGGTGGAGTTTGATCCCGGAACGCTTAGAACCATCGGTCGTTTTAACTACGCTGACAATCTTACGGGGCAGCTAACCACTGTCCATCCCCATTATGATTATACCAATCAGGAGGAAATTAACTATATCACCCGTTTTTCCCTACGCAGTTCCTACAATATTTACCGCATTAAACATGGCAGTACCACAAGGCAACTGATAGCCTCGGTGCCCGTTATGTTTGCTTCCTATATGCATAGTTTTGCTATAACGGAAAACTATGTAATTCTGTCGCAATTTCCCTTGAAAATCAATCATTTTAAACTCTTTGCAACGGGCACTTCCTTTGTGCAAAATTTACAGTGGCAGCCAGAACGAGGAACGATTTTTCTGGTGATGAACAAGCTGAGTGGGCGAATTATAGGGCAATACCAAGCCGAGGCATTTTTTGCCTTTCATCATATCAATGCCTTTGAGATAGAAGGGGGATTGGTGGTGGACTTGGTAGCCTATCGTGATGCCTCTATTATGGCAGGGCTTTATTTAAAAAAATTAAAGGGAAAAAAGGTTACCCTGCCAACGGCAGAAATCAGGCGCTATACCATCCAGTTTAGCAGTAAATATGCGGCTTATCGACTGCTGTCCCACGAATATACGGAGTTTCCCCGCATCAATTATCGGCATTACAATACCAAAGAGTACTGTTTTGTTTATGGCCTATGTGATCATCATTCCAATGGCTTTAACAATAAGCTTGTAAAATTCGATGTTCAAAAAAACAAGAGCCTTAGTTGGTATACAGAGCACCAATATCCCAATGAGCCAATTTTTGTACCTTCTCCAGATGCTACGGAGGAAGATGAGGGAGTGATTCTCTCTTTAATTTTAGACACGCAGTTAGAGAAATCATTTTTATTAATCCTGGATGCTCAGAATTTTAATGAAATAGCCAGGGCACAAATTCCCCTTGCGATTCCTTTTAGCTCCCATGGGCAATATTTTGCCTGATTTTTTATGTCAGTAGAAGAAGGTTTCTTGGACTTGTTTAGCTAATACTTTAACTAGTTGTTCAATTAAGTAACAATCGAACATTCTTTATTTTACTTACTATAGAGAGGATGATAGAAATAAGGTATCTTAGTCAAATAAAAAAGTCTCTAGCTGTATTACTTTGTAGTAGTTTGTTATGTGTTGGCCCTTTACCGTCGCTGGCGGCGACAAACTATCAGGCAAACATTGTTATTGATAATACTCCGGTTGTTATCCCTGCCGGAGATCAACCTGCTGTGATTAAGAATAACAGAACCTTTGTGCCGTTGCGGATTATCAGTGAAAATTTAGGTGCTCAGGTGGATTGGCTGAACCAAACCAAACAAGTGGTTATAACGACCCCACGTGGAAATGCAACGACCATACCCCAACGGGATAAGGCTACAGATGTACAAATCGTGGTGGACGGGCAGATCATCCCGGTTTCCCAAGATGGTTTACCCTTTATTTCTGCTGGACGTACAATGGTACCCTTACGCCTGGTGGGAGAGACTCTGGGCTGTTATGTAGAATGGCAGCAGACCGGTCGCATAGTAAACATCACCAGTCGACCGGAACAACCTGAGCCTGAACCTGAAATACCGACAGGACCTACCACGCCAGAACAGCCGCAAATTCCGGAAACTCCTACACCTGAACCCGCACCGGTAGACATGGCTTTGTTGCAGGAACTGGCTGAGCATAAAACAAACTTACGTCTTTTAGACAAATCCATCATTAATTCTCAGGATTTGCTCACGATGAATACAGCCGTTTTTACCCCGGAGCAAATGGCGTTGCTAAAAACCTACCGAGATCAATTGAGTAAATATCCGGACAGAATTACCCTACCAAACGGTACGGTTGTAACTCTGGCAGAATGGTCTATTTTCGGTGAATCTGTGGCCACTGCTGAGCAACTTAAAACCTGGTTGGATGAAAAAGTTAAAAATGAGGAACGGTTAGGGCGACAGATAGTTTCGGTACCGGATGTGGCCGAGCTCTACTTAAAAATTGGAGCTGAATATGGCATTCGAGGGGACCTTGCCTTTGCTCAGGCAGCTAAAGAAACCCGTTACTGGCAATTTACCGGAGATGTTCAGCCCTGGCAGAATAATTACTGTGGCTTGTGGGCTACCGGTGCTCCCTTGACCGGGCAAGAATCCTTTAATGGAGCAGATCCCTCCTTGGTTCGTTTTGAGTCAGGGGTGCATGGGGCAATTTTTGCCACACCGGAGGCAGGGGTAGAGGCTCATATTCAACATTTGTATGCCTATGCCACGAAAAGGCCATTGCCGCAAGGAAAGGTGTTAGTTGACCCACGCTATAGTTTGGTCTCGGGCGGAGTGTCCCCGACTTGGTTAAAACTAAACGCCCGCTGGGCGGTTCCAGGTACCACCTATGGACAAAGTATTATTTATGATTATTGGTTACCAGCCTTACAGAAGTAGCACACCTCCGAGAGATGCCCGGGTTCATAGGTTAAAGAGGAGAAATTATGAAGTCAGACTTCAGCTACTTTGTTAAAACGATACCACCAGAGATGTATTCAAGAACGAAAGCTCATATTTGTCAGCACATAGCTATTTTTGAGCCTGAAGAATATGTTGTTGGAGAGGTATTGTGTGTTGATGATTATCATTTTGTGCTAATTTTGGCTAACGCACCTATAACGAGAATCAGTAATATTGATTATCAAGTAAAAAAAGGCGACATGCTGGTTATTCAGCCGTGGGAGAAGGTTTATGGCATGCCCGGTGATAATCTGGTGCATGGAAAATATATGAACATCACGGTAAAAAAAGATTTTTTTCAAAGGGTCGCCATCGAAATAGCAGGGGAAGAAGCTTTTCAATTTAAACGTATTCAAAATTGTTACAGTAAGCAGTTACTGGATTTAATCGGTAGTTTTCAGCGTGAATTGATGAATTATGGAGAGTCATATCCCCAGATGATTCATAGTATCGCCACACAAATTGTATTTCAATTAATCCGTGACTTGAATGCTGATAACGTAAAGAATAAGAAAAAGATTGCTAAGGATAATCAATATATAAGTAAGGCTATCCTATTTATGCAAGAATATTATAATACCAGCATCAGCATTAGCGATATTTGCAATCTGATTTATCTAAGCCCCTGTCATTTTAAGCGAGTATTTAAAGAGTATACTGGACAGACGCCTTATCAGTATTTAATGGAGATACGTTTAGAGAAAGCAAAAGAATTACTAAGAGAAAAAAAGAATTCTATTGAGGATACAGCAAGACGGTGTGGTTTTATAAATCCAGGACATTTTGCCGTGGTTTTTAAGCGTAGCGCAAATATGTCACCATCGGAATACAGAAAAATGTATGAATAAATAGTAAAGATATTTTGTACTGTTCACATGTTTCGTGAACAGTATTTTTTTTGCCAAAATCCTAAAAAGAGCACTTTTAGAAAAACGCATGATCTTTTTGAAAAATAAAAAGCGTGTCCCACATGGTAGTATCAAGAAAGGATCAGGAATAGTCTTATTTCCTAAATTATAGGGAAAATCCGTTTTAGGCTAGGATGGCAAATTTAATCACAACAGGGGGGAGTTTTATAGGGAAAAGATAAATTGCTTAGCATTTTGCACTACTAGGCAAATTGTTTCAGAAAATTTGAGATAGGAGGATCTTTATGAAAAAATCTATACTTTTGAGTATTGTGTTGCTACTTGTTTTCAGTTTTGCGTCCCTTGCCAATGCCGATACCACTTTAACCTTGGATAAGGCATCCTTTTTGCCGGGACCCAACCAAAAAGTGAAGGTTTATTACACAACTGATCATCCCCTTTTCGAAGATGCTTGGATTGGTATAATTCCCCCGGGAGTTCCCCATGGTGCAGAAAAAGACGCTGAGGGACAGTATCTTACTTATGGGTATGTTCAAGAGGCAAAGTACGATAGTAATAGCAAAAAGTACGTGGAACTGGAAGTTCCTGCGACCGTTGGGAATTATGATATCCGTATGTATAATACAGATAGCCCCGACAATGATGGAATAGAATTGGCCTCCACCCCCTTAGCTGTTGGAATGTCGGCTCCAGCACCAACAACTCCAGGTATAACTGCCCCCGGAACAGTCACTCCTGGTACGGCTACACCAGGTACAACGACTCCGGGTACAACTACGCCCGGTATTCCCAATGCGCCGGTTACCATTATCAATAATAACACTACGGTCAACCAGAACACCAATACCACAACCAACAACGCTAATACAAACACCAATATTTCTGGGAGCACCATCGCCAACAGCAATATTGCAAGCAACAATCAGACTAATCAAACCACCACCAATGATAATTCCATTAAGGTAAGCCAGTATGTAAGTGTTCAGGTAAACGGCCAGCCCCTTCAGTCGGATGTGAAGCCCTTTGTTAACGCTGATGGTCGTACCATGCTGCCCATTAGAGCCATTGCCGAAGCATTGGGTGCGGATGTCAAATGGGATGAGGCTACCCAAACGGCTACACTCACCTTAGGTGCCAAAGTGGTTAAGGTTACCCTCGGCCAAAATAATATCCTGGTTGATGGCGTACCTGTTCCGATGGATACCGCTGCAGCTTCTAAAGATGGGCGGACAGTACTGCCGCTACGGGCCGTTAGTGAGGCCATGGGCGCCGATGTTGGTTGGGATCCAGCAACTTCAATGGTAAAACTTAATAAGCAATAAAGATAACGAGAATTAAAGGATACAAGAAAATAGATGGTAAGGACTTTCGCCTAGTAGGTGAAAGTCCTAAATCATGAGCGCCCGGTATGGGCAGTAGGGGGCGATGCAGGCATCGTCCCCTAAAAAATTTGTGTTTTATATATTACTAGGTTATATTTACACAATAGGGTATATTCAGAATAATAAAAAATATATAATGAGATATATTAGGTATATTAGATGTAAATAAAGGTGGGGAATCGAATGAGTTTATTTGATTTGACAGGAAAATCTGCGGTGGTTACCGGCGCATCTTCTGGGCTTGGTGTACAGTTTGCGTTGGCTCTGGCCAGGCAGGGCGCCGATGTCGCCTTGATGGCCAGAAGAGTGGATAAACTGGAGGCCGTTAAAAAAGAAGTTGAAGCACTTGGCGTGAGGTGCCTTGCGGTCCCGTGCGACGTAACAAAGACCGATGAACTCAAAAATGCCGTCCAGCAGATTGAAGGATCTTTTGGCAAGGTGGATATTTTGGTGAACAATGCCGGAACTGCTGGTATTACCGCAGCCGAAGAGCAGAGTGACGATGAGTGGAAGCGCATTATCGATTTGAACCTTAACAGTGTTTATTATGCCAGTAGAGAGTTTGGCAAGGGCATGATTGCCCGCAAGTACGGCAAAATCATTAACATTGGCTCTATTCACAGCAGTGTGGCAATGACCGGCCTCAACCTCAGCGGCTATTGTGCGTCAAAGGGCGGCGTGCTTATGTTGACCAAGGAGCTGGCTAATGAATGGGCGAAATATAACATCACGGTCAACGCCATTGGTCCGGCCTATTTCCCCTCCGAGATGACCGGTGACTTTGTGGATGACCCTGGCTTTAAGCAGGTTCTGGCTACTTATTGCCCCATGAAGCGGGCCGGTCGCCCGGGTGAGCTAGACGGTGCACTTATCTACTTTGCCTCGGACGCATCCAGCTATACCACAGGCCAGCTTCTGAGCGTCGACGGCGGCTGGACTGCCATTTAATAGCCTGCAACTTTTATTGAGACGCAAATTTTACATTGGTAAAGGATAAAAGAGCACCCTTGCAGGAGTGCTCTTTTTTTTGTCAGCCTATAAGGAATGGAGTTTTATGATGTGCAGCATCGAACAATTCCGCAGGCCAGTCGTTTGCCGGAATTTCCTGCTGGCTGGGTACGGTAATCATCCGGGTTTTGATGGATGATTACGGTATGACCAATGGCCTGGGCCACGCAAAATTTATTGGTGAAGAAAGACATCCTGGCATAGCCGTTATTAGAAAATAATACTGGAAAATCACCGGCATGGTTGCCATGAGGTTGGTTATAAGGGTTCCAATGTTCTCCCGCGGCCTGGAAGGGGTTATTGGGATCGCCTATTTCACAGCTGCATTTTTCATGCAGGTGAAAACCGTGGGGACCTACCGGGCTTTGGCCATTCTGGGCCGGTTGGTAAGGCGGCAACCCGCAAATCTCGGCGGAGACCCAGGTACCACCAGGCACATCCTGAAAATAGACCATCCCCGTGATCTGCGGTGCCAGGGGGCCACCTCGAATCTCCGCAACGGCGGTGTTACAATACGACGTATTCATTTCATCAACTCCCTAACACCATCTTGGTTAACGTAATTCATTGTATGTAAAGACTCTGCCAGTTGTTATCCATAGAAGGGATGATTTGGTAAAAAATTTAAAAGAAAGATCCAGAAAAGTATTGCTGGCATGACAATTGCAATAGCATTTATAAAAAACATCAACCTGGAGGGTTCCTAAAATGAAAAGGTTTAGTAAAGAACATCAATGGATAGAGGTAGCCGGTGATAAGGGACGGCTGGGGATTACCAAATTCGCCGCAGAGCAATTAGGTGATATTGTCTATCTGGAGCTTCCGGCGGTGGGGGATCAAACTATCGCTGGGGAAGCCATGACAGTTGTAGAATCTGTGAAATCTACTTCAGATATCTATGCTCCGGTAAGTGGGGAGATAGTATCTATAAATGAAGCATTAGGGGATGCGCCGGAGCGTTTAAACGCAGACCCCGAAGGAGAGGACTGGATTGCCGAACTAAAACTGGATAATCCGGAGGAAGTGGCAGATTTAATGACAAAACAAGAATATCTCACCTTTATCAAGGAAGGGAATTAATTCTCCGACTGCTAGGTGACGACAAAGGACAGGGTTATCATTCCCTTAATACCCTTTTGTTTTACCTTATGGTAAACTAAGGATGTTAATTGGGAATGCTAACAATGTCTTTTGCTTTTTGGAGGGGAATTTTATGAAAGTCAAGCAGGTTATGTTAGAAAATCCCCGGACATTGCATCGTAGTAAAACACTACGGGATGCCAGTGAGGTTTATAAACAAACCAAAGTGAACTGTGCCCCTATTGTTGATGATGAAAACAATGTAGTGGGGATCTTAACCGTCTTCCGACTGTTGGAGGCTCTGGAGACTGGGGCAACCTTTGAAACCCGTGTGGACGAAGTTATGGATTGTAACTTGCAAATTATTGATGAAGATACCTGTTTTAGTGAAATCTGTCATAAGCCCATAGATCGACTGGTAATCTTTAATCAAAAACGCAAGTTGACAGGTGTTCTGACAAGAATTGATTTAATCAATAAAGTACACAGGGCCTTGGAAAATACCGAAGATAAATTGGCCGAGGCCTTTGAAACCAATAGAAAACTAGGAAGTATTATTGAAGCTACCTACGATGGGATCATTGTGGTGGATCATCAAGGGATTGTTCAAATGGTCAATAGCAGTTATTTTAGACTACAGGATTCTTCTCATGATCCATCCGGTCGATTCCTGCAGGAGATTCCTCTGGAGTGTTGCCAACAGGTGCTTGCGGTTTACCAAGAGGTTATGCGGAAAGGAAAAGTAGTCTTTGCCCGGTTTCAAGGAAAAAATCTCATTGAACTAACCATTACTGGTTCACCGATTCTAGACGAGCAAAATCATCCGGTTCGTGTGGTGATTGGTCTTCGTGATTTTACAGAGTTAAATCAATTAAAATTACAATCAGCCCGATATTCAGAGGAGTTAAAATCCTTACGCTTCAAGGATCAAAAAGAATTAATTTTTCAGGATATTGCTATGGAACGAGTTATTCAAAAAGCCTTACGGGTAGCCGCGGTTGATTCAACGGTACTCATTACAGGAGAGTCTGGCGTGGGCAAAGAAGTGATTGCCAGAACCATTCATCGCAACAGTCCCAGGGCAGAGGGACCTTTCATTGAAATAAACTGTGGAGCTATTCCAGAACATCTTTTGGAATCGGAATTATTTGGTTATGAAAAGGGGGCCTTTACCGGAGCCAATAAAGAAGGAAAACCTGGTATGATGGAGTTGGCCAATGGAGGGACTCTGCTACTGGACGAGGTAGGGGATTTACCTTTAAATCTGCAGGTTAAGTTATTGCGGGCTTTGCAGGAGCAGGAAATTTACCGGATTGGCGGACGAACCCCTGTGAAATTAGATGTACGAATTCTTGCTGCCACCAATAAAAATTTAGAACAAATGATTGCGGAAAAGAAATTTAGAGAAGATTTGTTTTACCGCCTAAATGTTGTGCCGATCCACATTCCACCACTGCGGGAACGAAAGAGTGATATTTTTCCTCTAGCCATGCATTTTTTAGAAAGATTTAATAGCAAATATAACTATCATAGGCTTTTTTCCTCCGAGGTTTTAAAGATTTTTGAAAAATACCCTTGGCCTGGAAATATCAGGGAATTGGCCAATTTAGTAGAACGGCTGATAATTATGTCAGAACAGGATACGATCCACTCTGACCAATTACCACCAACCTTTTTTAGCAAATCAGCCGCCAGTCCTCTACAAATATCCATTGATGAAATCATTCCCTTAAGGGAAGCCAGAGAACAGGTTGAAAGTGAGCTAATTATAAAAGCCTTTAAAAAATATAGAAGCTTACGACGTACGGGAGATGCACTGGGGGTAGCTCATTCTACCTTGCTACGGAAAGCAAGGGCCTTGGGTATCTCCTATGAGGAGTAAGAGTGGTGCAAAAAGTAAACAGGGTGGTTGAAAAACGCACCAGCCTTGTAACAAATAGAATAAATAGAGATTTGCCAGTGTCGCTAGCGTGACATGGAAAGAGCATGGTGCATTACAACACCATGCTTTTTCACTTTCTGCACTGATAAAGAATTCTGTTGCTGAAAAGGTAGGAAGAAAAAACGAAGGTTCCGTCTACTTGCCACTGTCTTTGAAGTCACAGGCAGGCAAGTCAAGTTTTCTCAATTGAGTATGTCTTAGAGACTTACAACTTGGCACAGAGTTTGCAAAAGTAATAACAAGAACAAGCGCTTGAACCTACGTAATGGGGCGGTGATGAGAAGTAAAGGGATATGAGTTAGTAACTTTTGAAATTATAAAATCTTGAAGGAGGAATATTCATGGGTGCTTATGGTGCCTGGATAATTGGCTTAGCCGTTGCCTATACAGCTCTGCTAATTATTCTGGGAAACATTGTAAGGAAAAAAGCCACCAGTGGCGAGAGCTATTGGGTTGGTGGTCGTAACTTTAAACCTTGGATGGTATTTGTTTGCATAACGGGTCTGTTTTCGGGCTCATCCTTTATCTCTATTTTAGAATTATCCTATCTGAAAGGTGTTTCTGCCGGTTGGTACGGTATCGCTGAGATGCTCCATGTTCTTATTATTGCAGTGCTGTTAATTGGCACCTTCCGTAAGCGCATGATGGTTACGGTAAGCGGTTTGATTGGGGATTCCTTTGGTCGTATGGCCATGGGGGTAGCCGGCACGATTACCGCCTTTACCTTTCCCATGTGGTCTGTAGCCACCGCGTTATCCTTCGCTTCGGCAGTGAGTGCTTTTACGAATATTCCCATTACCACATCAGTTGCTTTTGTGGCAATCTTGCTTTTAATCTATCTGCAGGCTGGCGGTATGTGGTCGGTGGTTATGACTCAAACGGCCAACACCGTGATGTTCTTTGTGATGTTTATTGTTGGCACCATAGCCTTTTTCATTAATCCTGGTATTGAGGGTCTACGGCATCTGGCTGAGGTTAAACCGGCCATGTATGATCCCACGGGTGTAGGATTGCAAATGATTATTTCTTGGTTTGCAACTTTCTTGATTAACGTATTGTTAGCTCAGGCAGCTTTCCAAATGGCCCTTTCCTGCCGGACACCCGATGAAGGTCGTAAGGGTATGCTGATGGCCTTTGGTGCCAATATTTTCTTCGTATTCTTTGGAGTTCTGTTCGGGTTAGCTGCGGCAGCCGTAGTACCTGATGGCACCCGCGGTATGGTGGCAGTTCCCCAATATATGGCTACGGTTTTACCTGCTCCCTTTGTTGGTTTGTTTTTCCTAGGTATTTGGGCTTGTGCTTTGGGCTGGGGAGCTTCCTGCCAGTTTTCCGGTTCCACAAGTTTAGGTCGTGATGTAACCGGAGCCATTAACCCGGCTCTCACCGATAAGCAAAAAGTAACCTATACAAAGTGGTCTTTGGTTATTCTTACAGCGCTCATGATTATTCTCGGTTTCCTCCGCAGCGAACAAGCCGCCTGGTGGAATGTATTTGCCTGGACCTTGCGCAACGGTGCTACCTTTGCCCCAGTGGTGGCAGCGCTCTTCTGGCCATTGGCCACCAAACGGGCTGCTACTGCCTCCCTGGCCATGGGCTTTGTCTCAGGTTTGGCCTGGTATGCTCTGGGCAACTGGGATCCTGTAAAATTCTATCTGAATGTTCACCCTGTGTTCTTTGGGATGTCCTTAAATATGCTTACCATGTTGGGAGTTACCCTCTTAGAACAATCCGGCAAATATAAGCTGGGCGGAGAACTGACTGCTGCTCGTAAAAAAGTAGCGATGACAGCCGTTACCCTGGGTGGTCTGTCACTGGTTTCCATTGTAACTGCCTTCAACTGGCTATATACCAAAGGCTTGCTGGGATTGGCTTGTTTCTTGGTAGTTGCTGGGATCTTTATCGTAACCATAGCTGTAACCTCACCAACAGAAAAAAATTTAGCAAGAGCTCTATAGAAAAATTTCATCAAGTCATACAATTTAGCCTAAAAGGAGAGAACAATATGTCGAAAGTCCATATCAACTGGGAAAAAAACATGAAATTTGTAGGTGCTGATGATAGCGGTATTGCCATTCCCATGGATGCCTCAGAAATATATGGTGGTCAGGGTCAAGGGGTAAGACCGATGGAGTTAATGTTGATGTCTTTGGGTGGGTGCACAGGGATTGAAGTTACCCATATTCTCAATAAAATGCGAGTAACCTTTGACGATTTAAACATAGAAGTTACCGGCAACAGAGTGGAAGATCACCCCAAGGTTTTTGGAGATATTCAGCTAATCTATCGTTTTACAGGGGAAAACGTTCCGGCTGAGAAGGTCAATAAGGCTTTGCAATTGGCTGAACAGGTCTATTGTTCCGCAGCGAACATGATGAATAAAGTAGCAAAAATCACCTATTCCTTTGAGATCAATGGCACGATGCATGAATATCAACCCAACCCAGCCGCCAACTAACAAATCTAAGGAGGATCAGTGGTTAAATGACTAACGAAACTTTTGATCTGGTTGTCATTGGCGGCGGCCCCGGTGGATATACAGCCGCTGCCAGAGCGGCTGCCCTGGGAGGGAAGGTAGCATTGGTTGAAAAGGGAGCCTTGGGAGGTACCTGCCTCAATCAGGGCTGTATTCCCACCAAGACGTTATTAAAATCCACGGAAGTATTGGAAACAGTTAAAAAAGCAAAGGATTTTGGTGTAGAAGTAGGCAGTCCGGAAATATCTTTTGAAAAACTTCTTAACCGCAAACAGGCAGTTATTAAGCGTCTAAATACCGGCGTTGAGTTTCTCATGAAAAGCCATAAAGTAGCTGTTTTCCAGGGAGAAGGGAAACTAACCGCAATCGACGAAGTAACGGTTACGAATCCTGCAGAGCAGGCCGTTCTTAAAACCCAGAAGATTATCATTGCTACTGGGTCCCGTCCGGCTGTTATACCGAGTATGCAACCAGATGGGCAAAGAATTATTAATAGCAATCAGGCTTTGCTGTTGAGTGATCTTCCCGGCAGCTTGCTAATCATTGGTGGAGGTGCCATCGGAGTAGAATTTGCCAGCCTTTATCACAAGCTGGGAGCGAAGGTTACCCTGGTTGAGGCAATGGACCGAATCTTACCCTTTGCTGATGAAGAAGTAAGTAATGGATTAAAGCAACTGATGACACGGGAAAAAATCTCGATTCTCACCAGTGCTAAAGTAGCGGGGATCAGTCATTTAGAGGAGGAACTGGTGGTTACTGTTGAGACAGCGAAGGGACTCCAAGAGTATAAGGTTGATAAGGTCCTGGTAGCTGTAGGACGTAGACCCAATGTGGGGAATCTCGGTCTAGAAGAAATTGGCGTGCAAATTGAAAAGGCGAGAATTGTCGTTAATGCCTATATGGAAACCACTGTACCAAATATTTATGCTGTTGGGGATGTCACCGGTGGTATTTTATTGGCCCATGTAGCCTCTACCGAAGGAGTTGTGGCTGCAGTAAACGCTATGGGCGGTCATAAAAAGATGGATTACACCGTTGTGCCCAGTTGCATTTACACTGCACCGGAATTGGCCTCGGTGGGGATCACTGAAGCCCAGGCAAAAAGCCAAGGTATTCAGGTAGTTGTGGGCAAGTCCCAGTTTACCGGCAGTGGGAAAGCACTGGCTATGGGTGAGAACAAAGGACTGGTTAAAATCATTGCCGATGCAGAAAATGGCAAAATTCTGGGGGCTCATATCCTTGGTCCACAGGCAACCAGTCTTATTTCAGAGCTAGCCTTGGCTATCAGGCTAGGAGTCACAGCGGTGGAGCTGGCCGAAACCATTCATGCTCACCCCTCGCTGCCTGAAACGGTGTGGGAAGCAGCCGAGCAAGTAGTGGGGCTGTTAAAAAACGTATAATAGAAAAATTATTTACTAAAAGGAAACTGCTGATTTCGGCAGTTTCCTTTTTGGCATATCGAAAAGTATAAACCTTTTCGACATACCGAAGGGCAAACTAAGCTTTTGCCGGCGTCTAAAGACTCTCGTGCCCTTTAGGGTATGGCGCAAGCCAAGTCCTCTAATTTGCTTATTTGGTAAAAACTCCATGTTCACTGGGGGAGGAAAAATCCGATAGCAATACGAAAACAATTATATAAGTTGTCAAGGGATAACAGCCAATCACTAAAAACGTTTTCTACAAGTTTAGATGATTAAATCTTTTTATTAAAAAAACTGTCTAGGGTGTCATTTTTTTCACCCCGACTCTGTCAATAAGATGAATCCATAAACTTGATCTGTTGCGCAACGGGAAAGGGGGGTGGCACCAATCAGTATCAATATGCCGGCGGTGTTCACAGGTGCCGTTACTACCTGTAGTAAGAATATGGAAAGAGATCTTCAACAACTATATAAAGAATATTATGGAAAACTTACACGTCAGGCGGCCTTTATTTTGGGAGACCCGATGGCTGCAGAGGATGTGGCTCAAGAAGCCTTTGTCCGGTTGTATCGTACAGGTCTGTCTCAGATAGATAATCCGGCGGGCTGGCTGACTAAAGTGACCAACAACCTTTGCTTTGACTTCCTGCGAAGTGAGGGAAGCCGCCGTCGGAGAGAGGAAAAATATGCTAAACCGACAGAGCTTCTTGCTAACTCAGCCATTTCTTCCACGGAAAATGAAGTCATGGGTAAAGAAGAAGTACGCTTAGTGCAAAAAACTCTGGAGAAACTTCAGCCGCGGGACCGGATGGTTCTAGTAATGAAGTTCTCGGGTTACAGTTATGATGAGATTGCAGCCACCGTTGAACTTAACAAGAGTTCAGTGGGTACCATTTTAGCTCGGGCTCGGGAACGCTTTAAACGCGAGTATGAAGGGTTGGCATAAAAACCCAGGAGGTGACATCATGAATTGTCCAGACAAAGGAATTTGGCAGGCCTACTTAGATTACGAAGTTAATGAAACCGAAAGAGAAGGTCTAAAAAATCATGCAGCCAGTTGCACCCAATGTCAGAAAATCATTGAGGAGCTACAGGGTTTAGATCAATGGACTTCCCAGCGTCTAATTCCTTTTCAACAAGACATTAGAGAGCGAGTTGCCGTAAATATACAGGAGCATACAATAAAGGATTTGCTGATGAAACAACAAAAGTCATTGGTTAGGAGAGATATTTGGATGAGTAAAAGAATTAAAAAATGGGTTGCTGTCGCCGCATCTGTAACGGTATTAACAGGCTTGCTGACTTTTTCACCGGTGCAACAAGCTGTGGCGGATTTTCTATCCATCTTCCGGGTACAGAAGTTCCAAATGGTTCAAATAAATTCTAGTGATCTGGAGCAAATGGCCAGAGCTATCGAAACCAAGGTTGGAGAAGTGGATTTACAACAATTTGGTAAAATGAAAGTAAGCAAAAAACAAGAACATATGAAGTTGCCTTTGGTTAAGGCACAAAGCCAATTGCCTTTTCAGTTAAAACAACCGTCTTATTTACCAACAGGACTCTCGGTAGCAGAGCAGGTGTCTGTACACAGTGAAGGGCAGGCAGAGTTTCAGTTAAATGTGAAGCAAGCTAATTCATTACTGAAGGGACTAGGTGCACAGACCTTTCTCCCAGAATCTTTAGAAGGTAAAGACTTTAGTGTTCGTGTACCGGCCGGTGTTCGACTGGATTACTTGAATGGAGAGGGATATGCCTTCACTTTAAGCCAGTTCACTTCACCGGAATTGACTGTCCCAGATGGTGTAGACCCCCGGGATCTAAGAGCAGCTTTGTTGGATTTACCCATTTTACCCTCGGATTTCAGACGTCAATTGGCCAGTATTGAAGATTGGCAGAATACCATGATTATTCCTGATACCGGTGAAGGTAGTGTTGAAAAAATTACAATTGGTAGCAAAGAAGTTATCTTTGGGGAAAATAAGAATGGTAGGAGCAATCTCATGTGGA
Source organism: uncultured Desulfotomaculum sp. (assembly GCA_946411205.1). Classification (GTDB taxonomy): domain Bacteria; phylum Bacillota; class Desulfotomaculia; order Desulfotomaculales; family Desulfotomaculaceae; genus Desulfotomaculum. The sequence goes on along the minus strand of CAMKDG010000041.1, from coordinate 8,070 downwards.
TTGATCAAGGTGTAATATATCAATTAAATGGTCATTTACAGCGTGAGGAAGCTGTTAAGATTGTGGAGTCCCTATCTTAGCATATCGGAAAGTATAAAACTTTCCGATATGCCTAAAGGCAAACTAAACTTCCGCCTGCGTCTAAAGACTTGGCGTACCCTATAGGGCATAAACAAGCTAAGTTTTACTAAAAACAATTGGAGAGAAGCAATTTGTTAGCCATCGAAACTCATAACCTAACGAAAACCTATCAGGGACAGGGAGGCTGCCAGGGTATATCCCTGGCAGTTCCCCGAGCCACCGTTTTTGGCCTGCTGGGACCGAATGGGGCAGGCAAGAGCACCCTGGTGAAAATGCTGGTGGGGCTGCTGCAGCCCACATCCGGGGCAGCAAAAGTTTTGGGTAAACCCATTCAGGATGCTGCCTCACGACAAAAAGTAGGTTTTTTACCGGAGAACTTCCGCTACCATGATTGGCTTAGCGGGGAGGATTTGTTACGTTTTCACGCCTCCCTATTTGGTTTGTCAGCCGGTGAATCCGCTGGGCGTATCGCAGAAGTACTGAACATGGTGGGATTATCTGAGCACAGGCATAAGCGCGTCGGTAATTATAGTAAGGGTATGCAGCAACGGATTGGGCTGGGGTGTGCCCTGTTGCCAGACCCGGAACTGATTTTTTTAGATGAACCTACCTCAGCCCTAGATCCCATTGGCAGAAAAGTGGTACGGGATTTGATTGCATCTTTGCAGGAGCAGGGGAAGACAGTTTTTATTAATAGCCACCTGCTCAGTGAACTAGAGAACATCTGTGATCATATCGCCATTATTAAACAAGGAAGCCTACTTTTCCAAGGCAATTGGCGAGAATTAACAAACCGGCAAGTGCGGGTAAAAATAGTGATAGATATAGTGGGAAATGAAAATAGACTGGCGGATGTTGTGCCAGCCAAGTATCAAGTGATCTCTGAGACGCCAATAGTAGAAAATACCAGGTATGAGTTTTTAATCAGCTGCCCTTCTGAGGAAGATATTCCTGGTTTGATTCATTCTTTAACGGCAGCTAATTATCCAATCTTTGAAGTCACTCCGGTTACAGATTCCTTAGAAAAGATTTTCTTAGACTATGTCAGTAACCGTGGATGGGAAGGAAGGTAGCCGTGTTTACCATCGCCCGTTTAACATTTTTAGAAGTTTTTCGTAAAAAAGTATTTTTGGTTACCTTTATTTTGTCAATGCTGTTTCTTTTTTTGTATGGTGTAGCCTTAGATTTTACCGCACAGGAAATGGTGCAGATGAAGTCGGCTGGGGGCAACAATTTAATAATACAGCAGCTGATTGGTAATCAGTTGCTGGGAGCGGGTCTTTATTTTTCTTCATTTTTAATTGCCCTTTTGGCTCTGATGGCCAGTGTAGGCTCCATTTCCAGCGAAATTGAAAGTGGTTTGTTACATGCCATTGTTTCTAAACCAATTCAGCGACGGGATATTGTGCTGGGTAAATTGTCTGGTTATGGTTTAATGCTTGCCAGTTACGCAATTTTCCTTTATGCTGCTATCCTGCTAATAAACTATCACTATAATCCAGGCATCTTTAATTTGTCTACTGCCGCTAGCATATTGTCGGGAGCGGTAATATTTATCCTACAACCCCTGGTGCTTTTGAGTCTGGCTATGGTTTTTAGTACCTTTTTAAGAACCATGACGGCCGGTATACTCTCCATTATTCTTTACGGTTTAGGGATGGTGGGAGGGTTCCTGGAACAAATCGGTAGTGCTATTAGCAATAGTACTTTAATTAATATAGGTATCATTAGTAGTTTGGTGATGCCCAGTGATGCTTTATTTAGAAAGCTATTAGCAGAGGTAACCGCCAGTGATGCAAATCCTTTAGCCGTACTATCAATATCAGTGGGACCCTTTGGTGTATCGGCTCCCCCGAGCAATGCTATGCTTGGTTACACAATTTTTTATATTTTCGTGTGTGTCTTTCTGACAATACAGATTTTCAAGAAAAAAGATTTATAGGTTAAGGATCCTAAGGTAATAGGTTAAACTTATTGTGAAAAAACTCTACCCAGCCAGCCGATGGGTAGAGTTCTCGTATTAAGCATAGTGTTTTCATAAATAATATTGAAAGACGAACCTTTTAGATATAAAATTGATACTGGATTAATTTTAACTAGTGAGGTAATAATATGGCAGAAGCACTACAGGCCGGAAGGGTCGCCAAAACCTCCTCCAGTTCTTGGGTAGGTTTTTTTCATTTGTTTGTTGTTTATATTGTTTGGGGGAGCACTTATTTAGCAATTCGCGTGGCGGTTATGGATGGTGGTGGTTTTCCTCCGTTTACCTTGGGTGCTATGCGTCTCTTAATTGCGGGCCCGCTCCTATTGATGGCAGCTTTTTTATTTCGACATTCCCTTAGAATTACCAAGGATGAATTTATAGTTTTAGCAGGATCTGGTCTATTTCTCTGGATCGGTGCCAATGGTTTAGTCATGTGGGCGGAACAGTTCGCTGATTCTGCTTATACGGCCCTGCTGTTGGCTACTGTGCCCATGTGGGTAGCCTTAATGGAAGCTATTTTGGATCGTAAGATACCGTCAAAATTGTTTATTGGTTCTTTACTGGTGGGTTTTTTGGGAATTGGCATATTGTCTGCGCCGGTGTTGCTGAGGGAAAACTCTTCCTCAGACATAGTAAGTGTTATTTTTCTTTTTATAGCACCAATCTGTTGGGCGATTGGATCTCTGTGGCAGCGTAGGAAGCCAGTCTCTCTTAACCCCATGGTAAGTTCAGGTTATCAGCAAATAGCCGGTGGGATAGGATTTGCCCTTCTGGCAATGACCTTAGGAGAGCCGTTACCAACACCATCCACAGAAGCTTGGCTAGCCTTTGCGTATCTCTTAGTCTTTGGTTCCTTATTAGCCTTTACTTCCTATATTATGGCCTTGCGTTTGTTACCCACCAGCATTGTCATGACCTATGCCTATGTCAATCCAGTGGTGGCTGTATTGTTAGGCTGGTGCATACTTCATGAACCAATTACCCATTGGACATTGGCAGGTACCACATTAGTATTGTTAGGGGTAGCGGGCTCTTTCCAAAGCCAGAAAACTGAAAAGCAAAGAGGGAAGAAGACGAATTCTTAGTCGTCGCTTTCAACTTTGTCTACTTTAGTTCCGGAATTTAGTAAGATTATTAGCCTTAGGCCGTAAGCATAGTCTAGCGGCACAGATATGTTAGGTCTACAGCTAACAAGGGGAGTATCGCAAAACTACTTTTTGCGATACTCCCCTTGTTTTTAATTATACTCCCGTAATCTTTCTTTAACAGACTCTTTGAGCCTGGCTGCCTTTTTGGTATTGTTCCTCAACTCTTTTTCCAGTTGATTGTAGCCAGTGGTACCTGGTAGCCAACTATCCGGATTATTAGTATTCGTGTGCTTATCTTCCACGGGAGGAACTTCTTTGGGATCAGGCTTCGTGACGGGTACCTCCGGTAGCTTGTACTTTTCGGCCGCACTAGGATCGATACCATTGGCAGTGTGTAACTTACAAGTATTGACTGGAGCCCGTAAAGCAAAATCAGCTACATTAGAAGGAACGGTGTAAGGTAGTTTTATAACTACTTTGGTTATCCGGTCTGGACAATAGTCATTTGGAAGTTCCCCGGTGGTAGCACAAACATCCATCAGTTGATGGGTGTTATCTACCTCAGTGGGGACAGTTCCCTCGGCGAACATATCACTAACCATATGTTCACTGGGAGTATTAGGTCCAGGCAACAAGCCGGACTTGCTGTCTACGGTTGCTGGGATAATGCCACTGGGTTTGTCAAATGCGCGAATGGGTACATTGGCTAAGGATTTACTCATAACTTCACGCCAAATCATGGCTGGGTAAATACCGCCGAAAGAATGAGGCATTGCTTTAGGTATATCATGGCCCATCCAAACAGCACCTACCAGCTCCGGTGTATAGCCGACAAACCAAGTATCCTTACCATCATCTGTCGTACCGGTTTTACCGGCTACCGGTCTGGCACCCAGATTGGCTCTTGTACCAGTACCGGATTGCACAACTGAACGCATCATATCGGTTACTAAGTAAGCTGTGGTAGCCTTCATCGCGCGTTTTTGCTCAGGTCTAAACTCATCAAGTACAGTGCCGTCATTGCTTTCTACCTTCACGATGGCGTGAGGTTTTGCATAGACACCTTGATTAGCAAAGGCACCGTAAGCCCCAGCCATGTCTATGGGTACCACCCCGTTACTTACGCCACCTAAGGCCATGGCCAATCCATCATGATCAGCATCCAGGGTGGTTATACCGATGCCCTGCGCAAATTTCACTGCTTTGCCAATGCCAACACCATTCAGTAGCTTGATGGCTGCGATGTTAACAGAACTGGTCATAGCGGCACGCATGGTAATCAATCCTCGGAAGGTGCCATCTGAGTTCTTGGGAGAATAGTTACCAAAACTTTGTGGATAATCATCAATTACTGAAGCAGGACCCATACCATTAAACTCAATAGCGGGACCATAGGCCACAATGGGTTTTATGGCAGACCCAGGTTGGCGTCCAATCTTTTTTCCCATATAGGATTGATATTGAGTGGCCCGATTTAGCTCCCGTTGGAATTTGTGTTCGCGTCCACCAACAATGGCTCTCAAATAACCGGTGCCAGGTTCCATAAAGATGGCTGCACCTTGGGGCTGGGCCAAACCGTTTTTATCAGCCGGTGATTTAGGGAAATTATTAGGGTTGGCCAAAGCTGCTTCAGCAATCTTCTGTACAGTAGGATCCAAGGTCGTGTAGACTTTTAAACCGCCCTTGTAAACCATATCTTCCCCGTACTTTTGAACGAGCTTTTCTGTTACATAATCAATGAAGTAGGGGTAAGGATACTTCGCGGCATGCATCTTCGCTCCATCAGGCAAAGGCTTGGCAGCGGCTTCTAAGCGTTGTTCCTCCGAGATTTTATTGGTTTCTTTCATTCTTAAGAGCACGTTGTTACGACGGTTCAGTGTTAAATCATAATCTTTTTGCTTTTTTTCCTTGAATTCCTGCTTGTCCTCGCCCGAGGGTTTGGCATCATCCAGAGATTCCGCACTGTTTAAATAACGAGAATAGGCGGACGGTGCCTGCGGGATTCCTGCTAAAAAGGCAGCTTCGTCCAAGGTTAGCTCATCTTTTTTTAGATCCTTGCCTAGATAGGTTTGAGCAGCTGCTTGAATGCCATAAGCCCCTTGACCAAAGTAAATTTTATTAAGATACATTTCAAAGATTTCATCCTTGGTAAAGTATCTTTCCATTTGCAGGGTAAGTACAATTTCTTGCATTTTTCTTTTAAATGTTTGATCAGGAGTTAAATAAGATAATTTAACTAACTGCATAGTAATCGTACTAAAGCCTTCTCGAATACCACCAGCCATCACATTTCTATAAACTGCTCGCCCTAAACTACGAAAATTGATGCCGTGGTGGTCATAAAAACTATCATCTTCTGTGGATAAAAAAGCATCCCTGACTACCGTGGGAACCTCATCTAGATTGATAGACTCCCTGTTTTCTGAACCAATCCTGGTAACAAAATTTCCGTCTTTATCATAGATGGTTGTTGGTTGAGAAAGTTCCAGTGCTTTTGGGTTAAAGGCCGGCATGTCAGAAACAGCATAGGCTAAGTAACCGAAGGCTGCAAATCCACCTATTAGAACGAATAAAGCTCCTATTACCAAGAGTAAGCGTCCAGGTCTTAACCTTCGGCTTTTCCGTTTAGACAAAACTTTGAACCTCCTTTGTGAGAATGAAAGGGCCAATGATAACAGAATTATAACATAACATGGTGGTACTATAGTAGTGATTTTGCTTTCTTGTCACTTACTAGATGCTTTGATATAATTAGGAAGATTGTGAAAACCTACTATTTTAATATATTGTTCCTGAAAGGAGTCCCGTTTTCATGTTAGATGTTCAACAACAATTAGAAATTATTAAAAGGGGTACTGCTGAGATTGTTCCTGAAGAAGAATTGGTTGAGAAACTAAAGAAATCAATTGCCAATAACAAGCCATTACATATAAAACTAGGACTTGATCCTTCCGCACCGGATATTCATTTAGGACATACTGTGGTGTTACAGAAGCTACGGCAATTTCAAGAATTAGGACATAACGTTACGATTATTCTTGGTGATTTCACGGGTCGGATCGGCGATCCTACCGGTAAATCAGAGGCTAGAAAGCCGTTGACAGAGGAAGAGGTACTAGCCAATGCCAGAACCTATGAACAACAAATTTTTAAAGTTCTCGATCCTCAAAAAACGAAGGTTCAGTTTAACAGTACTTGGCTGGCACCGTTGAAATTTGAAGATGTGATCCGGCTAGCAGCGACCACCACCGTAGCGAGAATGCTAGAGCGTGAGGATTTTTCCAAGCGCTACCGGGAAAACCTTCCCATCAGCATACATGAATTTTTCTATCCCTTAATGCAGGGCTATGATTCGGTAGCACTAGAAGCAGATGTGGAAATGGGGGGTACAGACCAAAAATTTAACCTATTAATGGGACGTACTCTGCAAAAGGAATTTGGTCAGGAACCTCAGATCACTTTAATGATGCCCATTCTGGAAGGACTGGATGGGGTCAACAAGATGAGTAAGAGCCTAGGTAATTATATTGGCATTGATGAACCAGCCCAGGAGATGTATGGTAAAACCATGTCCTTACCGGACGAGTTAATGGTTAGATACTATGAGTTAGTGACACCGGTTCCCCTAGCTGAAGTCAAGTCCATTGCCAAAGGTTTAGCAGAGGGTACTCTTCATCCCAGAGATATCAAAATGCGGTTGGCGAGAGAAATTGTGACCTTCTACCATGGGGAAGAGGCAGCTTGGCAAGCTGAAGAACACTTTAAAAAGGTATTCCAAAAGCGAGAACTGCCCGATGAAATTGAAACCTTTGCAGTTACTGCGGATCTTTATGAAGAGGGAATGGTTTCTTTACCCCGCTTACTTACCCAAGCAAAATTAGCCGCCAGCAACAGTGAAGCCAGAAGATTAATCAAAGAAGGCGCAGTTAAGATTGATAACGAAAAAGCTACCGATCCTAATATGCATTTTGCCCCATTAGACGGTATGATCATTAAAGCTGGCAAACGCCGTTTTGCTAAACTGGAAGTAAAATCATAAACAAACAGTACTAGCCTATCACCTTTTCTTTCACCTCCACATATACATAAAATGTGGAGGTGAAAGTTTTGTTCAAGAAAAGGAGACAAGTGCCCCGGATCGTACTTCCGTTGTTTGCTATAGCAATTATTTTAGGGATATTTTTTCTCGTAGATAGTTTGTTGCAGCCTACTTTGTTCACCATCGCCAGAGCCAAGGCTATTCACATGGCCACTGAGGTCGTGAATCAAACAGTCCACGATAATCTGACTGGGCAACAGATAAGGTATCAAGATATTGTCCAAATCCATAAAGATGAGCAAGGGAAGATTGTTTTGATTCAGGCGGATACCATCCGTATTAACAAAATATCCAATGAGATTACGTTAAAGGTACAACAAGCTTTAAGAAACATAAATGATCAGCAAATTGGTATACCCTTAGGACAATTACTAGGCTTTCATTTGCTGGCCGCCATGGGACCCGAATTAAATGTTAAAATGATTCCGGTGGGAGTGATTCGGGTTGATATTATTGATAAGTTTGAAGGGGCTGGCATTAATCAAACCAGACATCTTATCTGGCTAGATCTCAGTTCAGAATTTCAAATCGCGGTTCCTCTCTATCAGGAAGTGTTCAAAGTAAATACTAAGGTTCCCTTAGTAGAGAGCATCATCGTGGGGGATGTTCCGCCCTCGCTGGTAACTCTTCCTGGGGGAGTTATAGGAAATTAGAATTTTTATATAGAAGATAAAATAAATGAATAATATTTCAAAAAGGGATAATAATAGGTTTTAGCTTGGATAATTAATACAGTTTTCTTTCTTGCAATTTAAGTTGCAAAAAAAGATTGATATTCTTGAAAAAAGTTCTTGCACAAACGAAATGATAGTGGTAAG
>CAMKDG010000040.1 GCA_946411205.1 uncultured Desulfotomaculum sp. | reverse complement strand
TGACTTTTGACTTGACCTATGCATCCATCATCTTCTGTTTAGTTTTCAAAGACCAGTTTGCTTGAGCCGCTCTCGCGACCGTTTATTGTCTTACCACTATCAGTACTTTAAATCAAGTGGTAATTTTTTTCATCGCCTCGCAGCGACATTTATTATGTTAACACTTGTTCAGACTTAATGCAAGTGTTTTTTAAACTTTTTTATCAGTGTATTGAGCACTAAATACTCTTACATCCGAGGGCAAAGTTATCCTAATCAAAATACTAAATAATAACCCTTTTAATGAAGGCTTTTTTGTCCCTCTCCCTTTGATTTTTGACATGCTGTTTTTATAGCTACTATTTTCTCTAGTTTCTTTCCATTATTTATTTCTTCTACTGTTTCATGTAGTTATTGACAGTGTCCCATTGTATTTATAAAATTAAAACAGACTGACCAGTCTGTCTGTAGAAGGAGGGTAGAGTTTTGAGTAAAAAATCAAAAAAGGATTTGATTGCCGATACTGCCCTCTCCTGCTTCATAGCCTCAAGCTATGGTGGCACCTCGGTGGACGAAATTGTTAAGGCTTCAGGCGTCAGCAAAGGAGGTATTTACTGGTATTTTAAAAGTAAGGAAGATATTTTCCTTTATCTTATTGAACGTTGGGTAAGCGAGTGGACTAAAGAATATCTATTTCAAATTAAAGCAACGGATACCACTGCTGATAAGCTTACGAAGTATCTGGAAATTAATTTTGAAAAAATAGATACCCCCATATCCGCCTTATTACTGGAATTTCTTTTGCAATCAAAGGAACCGGAAATCATTGATAAATTGAAGCGGGGTGCAGAAAGTTCCCATGGTTTTTTGATACAAATTATGGAGGACGCTATAAAAAATGAGGAATTCCGGCCTTTTGACCCGTTTATCCTCACGCAGACCTTCCTGGCAATATTTCATGGCATTGGTATGCAGGCCCAGATACATAATCAAGATAAACAGTTGCTCAGGGAGACCTTAGATACAGCACTAGACGTTTTTCTACAGGGAGTACGTAAAAACTAATTAGTTAGTATAGATAAGAAAGGGGTACATAGTTTGAAAAGGTTAATATTTCTGGTGAGTCTCATGGTACTTCTTACAGCCTCGTTAACCGGTTGTGGTGGGAAGGAAGAAAAGGCCGTCGAGGAAAAATTAGTACCGGTAGAGACAATTAAAATTAAAACCACCGACCTAACCCAGATCATGAACTCCTCTGGCGAAGTGATCGCTGGGGTGGATGTTGCCGTGGTACCCAAGACCGCCGGCAAGGTAGCTTCTGTGGCTGTTAAGGTGGGGGATCGCGTTAATCCTGGACAAGTTTTGCTCTCTTTAGATGCCGCAGATGTCCTGGAACAGGCTGAAGCAGCCTTAGAACAGGCCGAGGCACGGCTTGTCATCTCTCAAAGAAGTCTGACCGATGCCGAGATAGCCTATGAGCGTAATAAAACTCTCTATGATGCCCAAGCCATCTCCAAAGCTCAATTTGAGCAAGTGGAATCGGCGTTAGTCAACGCCCAAGCTAATGTGCGCTTGGCAGAGGCTCAAGTAAAACAATCCCGCTCAACGGTAACTTCAACCCGGGACAACAATACCTTGACTTCTCCGGTCAGTGGTATTGTAGCCGCTGTTACGATAGAACCCGGAGAAATGGCTAGCTCTCAGATGGCCCCGATAACCGTTGTGCAAATCGACACTGTAAAAGTAAAGGTCAATGTATCCGAGAACATAGTTGATTCAATTAAGACTGGTTCCGATGTACCGGTGACCATTAATGCTTTAAAAAAGGATTTTGTTGGTAAAGTAATTTCCATCGCTCCCAAAGCAGATTCTGCCACCCGAGCCTTTGCCGTAGAAATTAGTATAGCCAACCCGGCTGGCGAAATAAAACCGGGTATGGTTGCACGGTTAAACTTAACCACCGGTACCTCCTCCGCTGTTCTCGCATTACCGATTGATGCCGTGCTGGAACGAGATGGCCAGCATTCTGTCTTTATCGTAGAAGACGGTAAGGCTAAGGAAGCCTCGGTAAAAGTTGGTGCTACCTCTGGCGAATTAATGGAGATCAAAGCCGGTTTAAAAGAGGGCCAAACTGTTATTGTCACCGGCAACCGACTGGTAGGTGAAGGACAGAAGGTGAAGGTGGTTAAAGAACTGGGGGGTGCTGCTAAGTGAAAATAGCAGATATATCTGTAGATCGTCCAGTTGCCATTTCCATGCTGATCATTGCCATGGTTGTGCTGGGGCTCTTTTCCTTGCCACGCTTAGCGGTGGATCTCTATCCGGATATGGAACTTCCCTATGCCGTTATTTCTACCTCCTATGAGGGAGCGGCACCGGCAGAAGTGGAAGAATTGGTCACCAAACGTCTTGAGTCGGCCATTGCCACCACTGAAAACATCAAAGAAATTCAATCCCAATCCCAAAATGGTTTCTCCCTGGTCATTGTTATCTTTAACTGGGGCACCAATATGGACAATGCCACCGTTGATTTACGGGAAAAAATCGACTTTGTCAAGGGTATGCTGCCCGATGATGCCTCTTCCCCACGGGTAATGAAACTAGATCCTAACCAGGCACCCATCATTTCTTTTGCCCTAACCGGTGCTGAGGGAGACTTAGTCAAATTAAAGAGAGTTGCCGAAGATGATATCCAACCCCGCTTGGAACGGATTAAGGGTGTTGGTACGGTCTATCTTAGCGGCGGTAAAACGAGGGAAATCAAAGTTGTTTTAGATCCCGCCAAAATGGAGTCCTATGGTTTAACTGCCGGGCAAGTCATGCAAGCCATTGCCTCTGACAATATCAACGGTACTGCGGGTCAAGTAGACAAAGGCTCTAGTAAAACAACAATCCGGGTGGTTGGTGAATACAAAAGCCTCGCCCAACTGGAGCAAGTACAGATCAGTCTGGCCACTGGTAATACCCTGGCCTTAAAGGATCTGGCCACGATAGAAGATGGTTTTAAAAAGGAAGAACAATTCACCTTTACCGATGGTAAAGCCTCCCTGGGTATGAGCGTCATGAAAGCAACCGGAGGCAATACTGTCACCGTGGCCAACGAGGTTATGGCTGAGGTGGAAAAACTGAACAAAACATTGCCGGATGGCATTAAGATTACCACAGTGATGGACACCTCCAAGTTCATTAAGGATTCCATTAATAATGTTGTGGAGCATGGACTATTGGGTGGCATCTTTGCGGTCATTGTTCTCTATCTGTTCCTCCGCAGTGTCCGTAGTACCCTGGTGGTAGCTTTGACCATTCCTATTTCCATCATTGCTACCTTTTCCCTAATGTATTTTGGCAACCAGAGCATTAACATGCTGTCCCTGGGTGGACTAATCCTGGGCATGGGTTCTCTGGTAGACTTTTCTGTGGTCGTTTTAGAAAGTATCTACCGCTACCGTCAGAATGGCTTTGGCATTATCGAAGCTGCTAAACTGGGTACCGCTGAGGTATCCAATGCGGTAACCGCGTCGGCTTTAGCCCAAGTGGTGGTTTTCATGCCCATTGTCTTCGTCCAGGGGATTGCTGGGATTCTCTTTAAGCCAATGGCCTTAACGGTAAGTTTTTCCCACATCGCAGCCCTTTTTGCTGCCTTAACCTTGGTTCCCATGATGTCTGCCCGGTTGCTAAGAAACGTCTCCCCGGCAGATGAAACACTGCCCGAAGGTAAAACCAAAAATCCCGTGATTGTTTTCGGGAAATTTTTACATTCATTGAATCATCGTTATGGCCGCCTCTTAGGTTGGTCCCTGAAAAATCGTAAAAAAGTGGTTGGTTTCACGGTGGCTCTGCTAATCGCCAGCATCGTGGCCACTCCTTTCATTGGTACAGAATTTATGACTACCATGGATCAAGGTGAAATTTCAGTTAAGATCGAAATGCCCACAGGTACCAAGGTAGAGGAAACGTCCCGAGTTGCTATGGATCTGGAAAAATTAACCCGCGACCAGCTTAAGGAAATTGAGCGGATTTATACTTCGGTGGGTAGCGGGGGACAGCTCTCTTTCCTGGGGGGTAGTGCCAGCGATCAAGCTTCTTTGCAAATTAAGCTAGTACCCTTGGAGAAACGGAAGATTACAACGGAGCAAGCTGCCGAGAAACTGCGTCAGGCCATGCAAAATATCCCCGGTGCGGATATCACCGTAGCCGTTTCGGATAATTCCGGTGGTCCTTCCGCTACAGCAGTGGAAATTGCCATCCAAGGTGATGATTTAATCGTCCTTGAACAAATCGGGAACTTACTGGTTGAGACCGTAAAGGATGTAGAAGGCACCCGTAACGTGAACAACTCCCTGACCGCAGCCAGTTCTGAAATGCGTATTAATGTTGACCGGGAGCAAGCTGCCCGCTATGGACTTTCGGCCAGCCAAATTCTCTCGGCAGTTAGCACCTCCTTTGATGGTAGATTGGTAGGTCAAATGCGTACCGGTGACAATGAAGTTGATATTCGTATGCTAACTCCGGAAGATACCAGAAAAAGTGTTGATACCTTAGAAAACCTAACCATTGTCTCCCCCACCGGAGCTAGGGTGCCGGTATCGGCGGTGGCGAGCATCGAATCACACCAAGTACCAACAGCCATCTCCCGTACTGATCAAGCCCGACAGGTAAAAATTACGGCCGATGTCACCGGCCGTGACGTGGGTAGTGTCAACAAAGACATCCAGGTGGCAATTAATCAGTTAGCCTTACCCGATGGCTACGATGTTGTTTTTGGTGGTCAGGCCGAGGATATGGCTGAATCCTTTGCTAGCTTAGGAATGGCCCTGCTGCTGTCGATATTACTGGTCTTTATGGTTATGTCCGCCCAGTTTGAATCTTTATTCCAGCCCTTTATTATCATGTTTTCCCTACCGCCCACTTTCATTGGGGCTATCTTTGGGTTGGGTATCACAGGTAATCCCATTAGTGTAACTGCCATGATCGGGGCAATCATGTTAGTGGGGGTTGTCTTAAACAATGCCATCGTGCTTGTGGATTACATTAACGTGCTGCGCAGGCAAGGTCATGAGCGCAATGAGGCCATTCTAATGGCTGGGCCGATCCGGTTACGTCCCATTTTAATGACCGCTCTAGTAACGGTACTGGCTCTGCTGCCCATGGCCTTTGGTAGTGGCGAAGGTGCGGAGGCTCAGGCTCCCATGGCGATTGTAATTGCCTTTGGCTTAACCTTCTCCACCTTGATTACCCTGGTGCTGGTACCGGTGGTATATACCCTCTTTGATGATTTGGGTAAAAAGCTAGCCGGTAAATTTGGCAAGTTTAGATTGCCCCGCTTTAAGAGTAAACAGGCTTAGAAAAAACGAGTTATTGACTTACGTGTTGCCATGCAAAGCTGCCGAAAAACAATCGGCAGCTTTTTTATCTAAAAATCCTACCCTTTGGCCTAGAGGAATAATGAAATTTATGTAAAATAGTATATAAAGATAAGTATTTAGAACAAGGTGGTTATCGCTTGACAAATGTTAAGAACTTAAAATTCACCCCAACCCCCATAGATGAGTTTGACAAACCGGGCCAACTGGAACAGTTGTGTAATTTATGTGGCAATATCGGGGCTACTCTGCTACCGGAAATGGAACTTATCAATAATAAAGAATTAAAAAGCATCTGTCTTTCGGTTCTTTGTTCTTCAAAGGAATGCCGCAATTTATCCTATCATTATTTTGAACTGGATGGCGAAATGCGCGGTAATGCAGATATTAGCCAATTTACCACTCTGCCCAAAGGTATAAAACTAACCTGCAATGAGTGCGGCAATCAAGGTGTTACCGTGAAAGTAAAATTGGACCAATCCGGTTTTAAATATGTTTACGATGTTGTCCAGGTAACCCTCTCCTGCCCCTGTGGACATACTGCTTCTCATCAATTTTTAGGGAAATATTTTTAATGCCTGTGACTCACAGGCATTTTTTAGTGGTGGTTTCTAATGGTTTAACATCTTTTTCAACAGCAGGCGATGGTAGGGTAATTGCTCGATAGTTTCCTGGGCCAATAAGTCTATTTCTCCCACCGGCTCGCCCTTTACTACTACTTGTAGTTTACCCAGGACTTGCCCCTTATGAACTGGGGCACTAAGACCTTGCTCCAAGATGATATCCTTTTCTAGAACAAACTCCGGGTTTACAGGCACCGAAACCATCAAATCTGCGCCCACGATGACTGGCACTTTCTCCTTCACGCCATCCTTTACAGGAAGTTGGGTAAACAACTGCCCTTTAGCAGCCACCTTTTGATGCTTATAATGGGTAAACCCATAGTTTAATAATTGAATGGATTCTGTATAGCGATCATCACTATGAAGAACCACCGCTATCAGACTACGGCCATCTCGGGTGGCCGAGGAAACCAGACATTTTCCTGCAGCATTGGTGGTACCGGTTTTAACGCCATCTGCTCCCTGGTAATCCCAAAGCATTTTATTGGTGTTATTTAAAAAACGCTTCCCCTGGGGTCCCCTAATGGTATGGGTTTTGCTGGCCACAATACTGCGGAAGGCAGCTTTTTTTAGAGCATGGCGGGTGATTAACGCCAAATCATATGCCGTTGATACATGGCGGTCATCGGGTAAGCCGTTGGTATTGCAAAAATTGGAGTTGTGAGCCCCCAGCCGATAGGCTTGATAGTTCATCAAATTGACAAAATCCTTTTCATCCCCAGCCACCTGTTCGGCAATGGCCACGCAGGCATCATTGCCCGAACGCATTAACGCACCATAGATAAGTTCCTCCAAGGTCAACTTTTCCCCAGCCTTTAAATAAATACTGCTACCTTCCACTCCCGCTGCCCGTTTACTAATAATGGCGGTATCCTTTAGATTACCGCACTCCAAGGCCACTAAAGCAGTGATAATCTTGGTGGTGCTGGCAATCGGCCTTGGTTGATGCGGATTTTTCGCATAGAGCACCTGTCCGGTATCAGCGTCCATCACCAGGGCGGCGGCGGCCGATAAATGTGGGCCGTTGCCTTGAAGAAAGCTGCCTGCCTCAACCCAGGGTAAGGACTCCTCATAGGAAAAAATTACATCATCTTGGATGCCCGGTTCCTGGGCTGCCGCTGGTACTCCGGTAACAAATAGTGCTAAAACACAAAGCATCATCAGATAAAGTACCGTTCTTTTCTGCATTCTTTTCACCCCACAAAAATTTTGTCCTTTGTAGGGTACCTTACTACGGTCAAAAAAATTCAGCACGCCAAGGGCGTGCTGGAATAATTGTTGCTCTAGTGCTATGAATTCTTCGATTATGGAATGGCCCGTCGACCTGCTTAGTGATTGTGTACTAAATACTGGCTCGCTATGATTGAATCCTGCTATTACTAGCCTTGGCCGACTTTCCCCAGCGACTAAACAGCCGCAACTTTAGATGAGAACTCTTGCTTTTCAAATCATCCAAGATGGTATAAATCACCGGCACCACCACCAGGGTAAGCAGCGTGGAGGTAATCAGACCCCCAATAATTGCATGCGCCATCGGTGCCCGACCTTCGGCACCGGGCCCCAGTGCCAAGGCCAGAGGCAACATCCCTAGGATCATCGCGGTCGATGTCATGATGATCGGTCGTAGACGGGTGAGAGCCGCCCGTCGCAGAGCCTCGTTGCGCTCCACCCCTTTGGCTCGCTGCTGCTTGGTAAAATCAATGAGCAAAATAGCGTTTTTGGTGACCAAGCCCATCAGCATAATAATACCGATCATACTCATAATACTGAGATCACTGCCAACAATTAATAGTCCCAAAATGGCACCAACAATGGCCATCGGCAACGAAAGCATAATAGAAAAGGGGTCAACATAGCTTTCAAACTGAGCCGCTAGAATGAAGAAAATAAACAACACTGCGGTGACAAGGGCTAGAATCATCGCTGTAAAGGTCTCGCCCATCATCTCTGAATCACCGCCAGCATAGAAACTGTAACCCAAAGGAAGTTTAATCTCTTTGCTTACCCTCTCCAAAAAAATTTTATTAAACTCACCCACCGAGAGACCATTTAGGTTACAAAATAGCTGAATCTCTTTGGTTCGATCAAAACGGTCTATTTGACTGGGAGAAGTGGAGAAAACCGTCTCGGTTACCTGGCTTAAGGGGATCATGGGATGCCTACCATTGTCATCGTACAGGCTCGTCAAATAAATCGTCTGCAAGGCAACCAAGTCTTGACGATTCGCCTCTTGCAGACGAACCCGTACATCAAAACGGTCCTCGCCGTCTTCAAATTGGTTCACCACCACACCGTTAAACAAAGTGCGTAGGGTGTCGGCCACCATCGCTGTACTCACACCTAAATCTGCCGCTACATCTTGTTTTATTTGAATCTTCCCCTCGGGATTGCCTGGCTTATAACTTGTGGAAACATCCACCGCGCCGGGAATGGTCTCCATAATTCTTTGAGCCTGTTCAGCATAGCCTTGCATTTGCTCCAGATCGTCACCCAGTAATCTAAATTGAACCGCTGCACCGTCGTTCATGCCAGCCTGTTGATTGACGGTGATTCTCACACCTGGCACAGCAGCCAGCTTCCCTCTCATATCCATCGCCAATTCATCAAGGGTGCGATCACGGTCGTGTTTATCCACCATTTTGACAAAAATACTAGCTTTCTCACTTTTCGTGGTAGAATACACCTTGGTTACTTCGGGATACGTCTGCAGTATCTCTTCCACCTGCCTGGTAACTTTGCTGGCGGCTTCGGTGCTTAAACCCGCATCCAATTCTGCCACCACAGTGACCTCCGCCATATCACCACCCGGTACAAAGCTGGAACCAAGGAAAGGAATCAGCAGTAAGCTGCCAAAAAACAACAATACCGCTGCCCCAATGGTTTTACGACGGTTTCTTAAAACAATGGTAAGAAAATTGGCATATCTTTGGGTAATTCGATCAAAGCCTCGGTTGAACCCGTTGATAAATTTACCAAAGGGTCCCCTGGGGACCTGCTCTTCGTCCTTGAGATAGCGGGACGACAACATCGGCACCAAAGTAAAAGCCACAAACAGGGACACCAGCACACTAAATACCACGGTAATACCAAATTGTTTAAAAAACTGCCCCACAATACCACTCATCATCCCCACCGGCAGAAACACCGCTACCACGGTTAGGCTGGTGGCTGTAACGGCTAACCCCAATTCACTGGTGCCATCCCGGGCTGCGTCCAGCGGGGATTTGCCCATGCGCAGATGACGCACAATATTTTCAATGACCACGATGGCATCATCAATAAGCAAACCTACCGCCAAGGAAAGTGCCATCAAGGACATAAAGTTAAGAGTAAAACCTAACATCTTCATAGCAAAGAAGGTCGCGATAATCGAAGTGGGAATGGCTAAAGCACTAATGAGGGTACTGCGCCAATCCCGCAGGAAAACAAATACCGTGAGCACCGCCAGTACACTGCCTTCAATTAGGGTATTCCTGACGTCATTAACTGCGTCCTTGATATAAAGAGAATTATCTCTTACGATCTCCAGCGTAACCCCTGGAGGCAGCGCCTGTTTTACTTCCTCCACGACCTTTTTTATGTTGTTACCCACTTCTACGGTGTTGGACCCTGACTGCTTGACGATATCGATTCCAATGGCGGGTTTCCCCTGGTAGCGGGATATACTTTCCTGCTCCTTAACGCTGTCCTCCACCGTGCCAATATCTTTTACATACAGTTGGACCCCTTCCCGCCGGGCTATCGGGAGATTGAGAAATTCCTCTACCCGATTGATCTTCCCCACAGTCCGCAATATCATTTCCCGGTCACCACTGCTTACCTTACCACCGGGAACCTCCATATTTTCGTTGCGCAGGCTGTTCACTACCTCGGCACTGGAGATACCATAGGCAGCTAATTTATCTTTATCCAGATTAATTTGAATCTCCCGTTTGACATCTCCATAGATATCAATGGAACCAACCCCATTCACCGTTTCCAAACGTGTCTTAATAGCATCTTCAACAATCGTTGTCATTTCCCGCATGGAAAGCTCCCCTGTTACCGCTAGGGAGATAATGGGCATAGCCGAGGGATCAAAGCGACCGATGACTGGTTCTTCAATATCCTGGGGGAGTTGGCCCCGGATGGTTCCTATTTTATCCCGCACATCCTGCGCCGCCACTTCGGCCGGAGTCTCCAAAGAAAACTCGGCAAAAACCAGGGCATAGCCTTCCCTGGCACTGGCGTAAATATGCTTAACACCGGCAATCTGTCCAATAGCTTCCTCTAATTTATGAATAATTTTGCCTTCTATTTGTTCCGGAGAAGCCCCTGGCTGCACCACCGTCACAGACACATAAGGAAATTCCACTTCCGGGTAATCATTAATATTCAGGCCAAGATAGCTGATAATCCCCACGGCCACTAACGCCAGGATGGTTACCGTTGCAAAAACAGGCCTTTTTAAGCTGAGGTTGGTTAAAAACATCGGTTTACCCCCTCCTGTTACTTAGCGACCGTAACCAGATCCTGGTCTTTTAGTTTATTAACATTGGTTACAACAATCCGCTGCCCTTCCGTGAGGCCTTTTTTCACTTCAACTAACTCATTAATAATTTGGCCAATCTCTATCTGAACTCGTTTCACCTTATTTCCTTCCGGAACAAATACAAAGTACATACCTTGTTTGCTGGTTAAAGCCCCCTGGGGAATTGCCAGTACATCAACTGCCTCCCCTGTTTTAACCCCTATTTTGGCAAACATACCTGGCTTTAAGAGCTGCTCTGGATTATCAACTTTAATTTTAGTTTCAAATACCCTAGCTCCCTGGTTAGCCACAGGATTTATTACTTCAACTGTACCAGTAAATTTTTTATCACCAAAGGCATCTACTGTTGCCTCCGCCTTTAGACCTTTTTTGATAATAGCCAGATCCTTTTGCGGAGTGTTAACAACTACATATACAGAGGAAATATCCTGTACTGTCATTAAGGAGCCGCTTTGAGCCGACACCATCTGCCCGGCCTTAACATTCCGGTTTGCTACTAAGCCACCAATTGGTGAAAGAATGGTTGCATTCGTTAGGTCTTCTTGCGCCATTGCAACACCGGCTGCTGCGGAGCTTACGGTAGCCTCTGCTACTTGCAGGGCCGCTTCTACAGCCTCGTACTCTTTGGGGGAGATGGCTCCCTGCTGATACAACTCTTGATAACGTTGAAGATCTGCCTGCGAAGTGATTAATCCCGACTCAGCCTTTTTTAAATCAGCCTGTCTCATTGTAAGGATATGTAGAAAATCCTGTTGTTCGAGGGTCACCAAGGCTCGGCCTGCTGCCACCGGATCACCGTTTTGAACCAAAATGGAACTTACCCGTCCACCCGTAGATACCTTGGCACTAATAATTGACTCTTTTACGGCTTCTATACTGCCCGTCAGAGCTAGAGCATTTTCCACCTTAACCCTTTCAACCTTGGCAGTGGTTACCGATTGAATAGGTGGCTCTTTAGCGTTCTCATTCTTTTGCCAGATACTTCCTCCTTTGATCACACCGATGACAAGTACAGCAACTAATGGAATTAACCAGAGTTTCCACTTGCTTTTCATCTTACCTTCTTCCCCTCTATCTATGAAATCCTTTTCATAATACCGAACAAAAAGAGTTTTTCTATCTCCTCCATAGCCTCGTTTAAGGAAAGGTTATGCTCTTTCAAAAAAGAGAAATTAAAAACTCCCTCTATTGTTTTATCCAGGGCTAAGTCAATAATGGCAGGATTAATGTTTGGACGTATCTCCCCTGTTTCAATTCCTTTTTTTAATAACTGGCTTAATTGTTGCCTTTTATATTCCTCTAAAGCGCAGGATTTCTCCCACTCCTCTGGAAAATATTGCTGTAATTCCTCCAATAACCAGTCCGGTGCTTTCTCTCTTGTTTCTTTGTAAATAAGTTCTTTGAATTTTTCAATCCACCCCCCTTCCGTTTGCATGGCTTTCAGAGTTCTTGTTTTTTCTATTTCCACGTGGGTTTCAATAACCTGACTAATAATCTGACTTTTACTCTCAAAATACTTGTAGACAGTCTTCTTGGAAATTCCCAGATCTGATGCAATATTCTCGATGGTGAACTTTCTAAAACCAAACTTTACAATTTGCTGCATGGCTGATTGAATAATTTTGTCCTTCACAAGATGACCTCCCTTTGGAAACCAGATCAGTTCCCTTGGTTTCCAAATTACACTGTTATTTATCGCTAGTCAAGTTAAATTTTTCTAATAAATTGTTGTCAAAACATTGCGATAATAAGTCATAAATAAGATAATGAAATATGTAGAAACTAGTCATCAGACCCGATATTAGCCAAAAATAAAAATTACAAAGGGGTAATTGGCAATGGTAACATCTTTGAATCTTACCGTACGGCTTAAACTATCCAATCGGCCCGGCACCTTGGCCAAGGTAGTAAACATTATTGCTCAGGAAGGTGGTAGTTTAGGAGCTATTGATTTAGTAACTGCCAGCCTAGATTATATTACCAGAGATTTAATGATTCACTTACGGGAGAGGGGCCACATTGAGCAACTGATTCAGGCTTTGCAAAACATTCCGGAAGTTCAGGTTATCCATGTGGTGGATCGGGTCTTTACCAGACACCTAGGTGGAAAAATTGAAGTGACTCCGAAAAGACCGATTGAAAACTGGGAGGATCTATCGTTAGTCTATACGCCCGGGGTGGCAGTAATCTGTGAAGCCCTGTCTCAGGAACCTGAGCTGGCTTATAAATTAACGATGAAGGGGAATACCGTAGCCATTGTTACAGATGGCTCTGCTGTCCTGGGTTTGGGGAACTTAGGGCCCACGGGTGCTCTGCCGGTGATGGAAGGAAAAGCTGTGCTATTTAAGCAATTTGGCAATGTAGATGCCATCCCCATTTGTCTGGATGTTCATGACCCACAGCACATTATTGATACTGTGGTAGCACTGGCTCCGGCCTTTGGTGGCATTAACCTGGAGGATATTGCCGCTCCAAAGTGTTTTGAAATTGAGGAAAAATTAAGAGAGTTGTTAGATATCCCTGTTTTTCACGATGATCAACACGGTACCGCTATTGTTACTGTAGCCGGACTCATTAATGCTTTGAAAGTTGTGGGAAAGGATCTAGGTACTATTAAACTGGTGATGAGTGGTGCCGGAGCCGCAGGGGTGGCCATTGCCAAAATTCTGCTGCAAGCGGGAGTGCGTAATCTGATTATCTGTGACAGAAAAGGAGCTATCTCCCCACGGGATCTCCCCCAAGAGTCTTCCAAAGCTTGGTTAGCCCAGCACACCAATCCCGAGGGTGTGCAAGGCAAATTAAAGGAAGTCATTGTTGGTGCAGATGTTTTTGTGGGTGTTTCGGCACCGGGACTGCTTAATCGTCAAGATATTATGAAGATGTCCCAGCAACCCATTGTTTTTGCTTTGGCCAATCCAGATCCAGAAATCCAGCCCGAGGAGATTTACGATATTGCCGGTGTCATCGCCACCGGACGTTCGGATTATGCCAATCAGATCAACAATGCCCTGGCTTTTCCAGGTGTCTTTCGCGGGGCCTTAAATTGCCATGCCAGAACCATCAACGATGAAATGTGTTTAGCCGCCGCCTATGCTCTGGCCGGCATTATCAAGGAACAAGAGCTTTCGGCGGAAAATATTATTCCCTCTGTTTTTAATAAAAAGGTAGCCCCGGTGGTGGCCAAAGCAGTAGCCAAGGAAGCCAAACGAACCGGTGTTGCCAGGAAGGTAGCCGGCGGTGTGCCTGGGGAAGTGCTTTAGGCAAGGGCAATGAACAGATGTTGCGTGTAGGGTCCGTCCGCTGTTTGCTACAGCACTGTAAGCCTACAACCAAAAGGGGAATGGCGCAAAAAAGTAGTTTTGCGCCATTCCCCTTCATCATCTAAGCATTAACTTACTGCAATTTTTTCCCTAACAATGCCAGCACGTTCTTCTTGCCCATGGACTTTGCATGCATAAGAGCGGTTTTGCCCTGGTTATCTTGCTCGTTGCTATTAGCACCCTTAGCCAAGAGATATTCCACCACGTTTACATAACCCTTGCCGGCTGCAAACATCAGGGGGGTGACGCCAGCCTCATTCCTAGCGTCCACTGTTGCACCATGGTCGATGAGAATTGCTACAATATCTTGAAAACCATTGCCCGCTGCAGGCAACAAGGCCACCATACCGTTTTTATCCTTCTGGTCCACGGCTGCTCCATGATTGAGCAACAACTGAACCAGCTCGGGATAACCCGCGGCCGACGCCAGAATAAGAGCGGTAATTCCATCCTGATCAGCCGCATTAACGTCTGCCTTCTTTTCTAAAAGGAGATTAGCAATCTCTTTGTAGCCGCTGGCCGAGGCGATTATTAAAGAAGTTTTGCCGTACGAATCTCTGGCATCCACCTGCGCACCGGCATCTAAAAGCAGCGCCACGATCTCGTTGTAGCCTTTAGACACTGCCGGCAGTAGGGCTGTGCCATTACTTCCCCTAAGGTTAACGTCAGCACCCTTATCCAGTAAAACCTTTACCACTCCCGGATGCCCCCTGCCCGCCGCCTGAATTAAGGGGGTGGTACCGGAGATATTCTGTACATTAACCCTCGCTCCGGCATCCAGCAACATCTTCACTACTTCTAAATGGCCCCCGCTGGCAGCAGCCAGTAGCGGCGTAGTACCAAAGTCATTTCCTGTATTTACGTCGGCCCCCTTTGCCAGAAGGCTGGTGATAACGGTCTGATGTCCCATGGAGGCGGCAGAAATTAAAGCTGTCATACCGTCCTTACTTATTCTGTTAACCTCCGCGCCTTGCTCCAATAATAGTTTAACAACCTCTAGATGGCCATTGCCTGCCGCAGCAATGAGGCCCGTAACACCCGAATCTCCGGCCTCATTAACCCCCGCGCCCTTCTTCAACAACACTTGCACCACGTCCAAGTGTCCCTCCTGGGCCGCCCTTACCAACAAGGGATTCCCTTGATCCTTTTCCGTGGGACTGAGACCGGCATCTAAAAGCAATTTGACAGTGGCTACATCCCCTTTTTTCACCGCGTCCACCAGCGTATCCTTTGTCATGGTGAGTTGAACCTGATTGGCCGCACAGGCAGTAAGAAGCATAACTAGGATAACCAGTGGGAGTAGATATTTGATTCTGAACAATAGCATCAACCTCCCTAAAAATGATATTTATAACAACCTATTTAAGCTGACAGCCAGCCCGACAGCAGTCTCCGGCAAGCGGATGTCTTTCGATAAGCCTTAGATACCAGGCTGCTGCCTGGCCTTGGATTAGAAAAGCCAGAGATACCATTAAAGCCGCATCCGCCCCAAAGGCCGTGGCTGCCAGACCAATGGAAATGGAAAGATTGCGTAGGGCTGTACTGTAAACCAGCGTAATACCATCCTCCCTTTTAAAAAAGGAACGGCTAATTTTGATGACTCCCAAGTAATTAACGGCATAAAACAATAATTGTACTAATAACGCTACGACAATAACGTGACCATTGGAGACGATTTTATGGGCGTTGGTACTAATACTGGTAAAAATAATGTAGATAGCTCCCCAAGCACAGGCGGCTGGCAGATAGGGTTTAAACTTTTTTTGGAATTCCTGAACCGTATATTTTTTTAATAACAGCCGATAGGTGAGGATTCCTAACACCAGCGGCAGCAGCACCACCAAGCTAAGAGTTTGTAAAACCTCCAACACATTCACCGGTATATACTTACCCACCATTAGCAACAAATACCACGGAGCCAGTAGCGAGCCCGTAATTAAACTCAGCACCGTCATTTGAATAGCTGCAGCCACATTTCCCCCGGCAAACATGGTGAAGGCAATGGTCATATTGGAAGTGGGTAGCAGTGCAGCCACCGCTAAACCGGCAAAAAGCCCCGGTTGCTGTTGCAAAAAGAGATTCCCCAGGAGATAAGCCAGGCTGGGAATAAAGATAAAATTAATTGCCAATGAACTATACAGAAGTCTTTTGTTCGTAAGTCGTAGTACTTCCCCCAAGGTAAAACCAATCATGGTCGGATAAATCATTAGAATGCTTACCGGCAAAATATATTGTTTGAGAGCCGAAGTATCCACCTGCAACCCTACCATAAATCCGGTTAGTAAGACCAGTGGAATGATTAGAGTTAGATTTTTTGAGGGTAGTAGGAAAATTTTTTTAATCATTTTTCACCCCCCTTGATCCGGAACTTACCATCGAGGTGATAATAGGAAACCCCTTTACTCCTTTATTTTCAGAGTATCATATAAATTGAGTCTATTCTGGATTTTAAGGCAGTCTTTAGAGATATTTAAGAAAATTGTAACAAGTGAGGTTGTTATGAATGGCCTTGATGTGTGGTATTTAGGATAGCTTACCAGATCTAGGTGGGGGATGAAGTGATGTGCATCACAAAGCGGGCATTTCGATCAGCTCTCTCAGCTGACAAAATACCGCTAGTTTCTCTCGATAGAGGATGGTACTGCGACCACTGGGGTTGGGTGCTATAAATTCTTTCATGGCCGGAAAAACAGCCGCCGTCTTTACCAGGCCATACGCAACAACCACCCTTGGTGTAAGCCTAGCATATTTACGATAAACCTCTTTGCCTAAAAAACAAACAACCCTCGGTTGGTATTGCTCCACGCGCAGGCGCAGCTCCGCTGCCCCTGCCCGCATTTCCTCAGCAGAAAGGTCCGAGCTACTTTTACTGGGTCGCACCACCAGATTGGTGAGACCATACCCCTCTGCCAACAATCGATCGTCCTCCTCCGGCGGATAAAGCCTCTTCGTTAAGCCGGCATCGTACAGTAATCTCCAAAACTGATTTCCCCGCCCAGCAAAATGATGTCCCAGTAAGGCGGACCGCTCTCCGGGGTTATAGCCCACAAAAAGAATTTTTAAGTTCCTGTCGAGATAGTCTGGCAATCCATTCACAGAAAGCCCTCCTTGAGATCGTCAATGTCTACGGCTGTTCATATCCTAGGTTATTGTTCGGCGAGGTCATCCAAACTCCGGCGGAGCTTTCTTAGGTAATGCCTACCCTCCCGGGTCATCCGGTAATAGGTATGGTTCATATGCTTGACCCAATCCTTTTGCCGATGGTAGCCTGCCAGCATGGTGCCCTGCACCTTTTCCAACAGGCCCTTTTCCAGCAGTTTTTCCAACCGGCGACGAGATTCCTCCACCTCCAGGCCCACATTAATACCCAAGCGCCAGGCGTACTCCGGTCCAGCATATTCAATAAAGTTTAATATTTTAAGATCCATTTCATCTTCTATTTCAATATCCAGCAAGCCCAGTTCCATGAGCATGGTGTAAATGGGCTCCGCTTTCTCCTGGGCAAGTTGGAGAGTTTCATTAAAAAGCATGGTTAGTTGTTCCTGCTCTTCCTCGGAATTATCCATTCCCAGGAGATCCTCCAATTCACCAAGATCCTGCGCCAGGCTTTGTAATTCCTGAAATAATAGGCACTTCTCATTGAGTTCATGCAATTTTTTGGCAAGCTCCGGCAGCCGGAGTGGGTCAGTGCAGATTTCCGGTTGGGCCAGCAGATTTTGCGTGTCATCCCGTTCGGTTATAATCGTTTGAATAATACCCCAAATATCTTCATCTCTTAAATACTTGGTGGGAAAAACCGGCATATTCCTACCCCCAAAAATCATGGTTTTGATAATTTATTACATCCATCCTAATAATAACTGTAGGGTTAGTCTGCCAACGCTAGTTGGCCTGGCGGAAGGTTCTGCTGTGAAGGGTGTATTCGTCAATTATTTTCCGTACTGGCTGGTAGCCGATACCCGGGGCAGTGGGCACTTGGATAAGTCCCTTTTGAACGGTTACCTCCGGTTCGATGATGTCCTGCTCCCAATAGCGGCTGGAAGCTGCCGTATCCCCAGGCAGGGTAAAGCCAGGCAGCGTGGTAATGGCTACGTTATGGGCACGTCCCACGCCGGCTTCCAGCATACCACCACCCCAAACCGGAATGCCTTGACGAAGGCAATACTCTTGAATTCGTTTTGACTCGGTTAGTCCTCCTACCCGGCCAATTTTGATATTAATGATGCCGCAGCTACCCAGCTCCACAGCCTTACGGGCATCCTCCAAGGAGTGAATACTCTCGTCCAGGCAGATGGGGGTTTGCAGTTTTCTCTGCAATGTCCCGTGGTCGATGATATCGTCATGGGCCAAGGGTTGTTCAATCATCATAAGCTTGAATTGATCTAAGCGAGCCAGGTGATCGCAGTCTGCCAGGGTATAAGCAGAGTTCGCGTCGGCCATTAGTTGAATGTCTGGAAATTGCCGGCGCACAGCCTCCACCACCGACACATCCCAGCCTGGCTTAATTTTAATTTTGATGCGGCGATAACCCTCATTACCATATTGCCCCACCAACTCCAGCAACTTATCCACCGAGTCCTGAATCCCCAAGCTGATCCCTACCTCAATTTCGGTACGCTGCCCCCCTAAAGCCTGGCTTAGGGAAATGCCCTGTTGTTTGGCATATAAATCCCACATAGCACCTTCCAAAGCGGACTTGGCCATGTTGTTGCGCCGGATATGGGAGAATAACTCATGAACATTTTCCGGGTGCTGCACTGGAGTTTGATATAACAGCGGAATCAGAAAATCCTCCATCATATGCCAACTGGTGGCTACGGTTTCTTCATTGTAGATAGGCTCTTTCATGGCTACGGATTCGCCCCAGCCGCTGCGTCCTGCCGTATCCCGAATTTCCACTAAAATAAAATGTCTGTCCCACTCGGTGCCAAAACTGGTGGTGAAGGGTGCTTTCAGTTTCATTTGCATGGCCCTCAGGGTAATGGAATGTAATTGCATCTTTATACTCCTTTCTGCCAGGGGGCCCTAGGCAAAGCCAGGGCTGCTCGTGGTACCAAAAGATATTCGTGAGCTGCCTGTCCCCGCTGGAGGCGAAAGCCTGCCACCGCCCAGCCGTCAGCAAAATATGTTTTAAAGAGCTGGCTGGTATAGCGCCGCCACTCAATGGCCAAGCCCAGATCCTGCACCTTCATCTCAGAAAACTGGGCTGGTACAGCCAACGTCAAGCATTGTTCATCCCCATCGACACGCTTCATCTGCAACGGTACCGGCAAGCCCCGCTCATTCAACTGCCAATGAAGCAGGCTGTTCTCCTTGCCCTGGGGCAGCGGTCGCTTGGGCTCGTTAATCCACCATTCCACTTGTAAGCGATCGGTAGGCAAGCCTTTGTTCATCTGATCATTCAAGTCGCCGTAACAATTTTCTAGATAGGTGGAGCAGATAACGCCTAGCTTGCCCACATTTAAATAGCCATTAGGGGTTAACAGTGGGTCATAGGTCCAGCTAATGAGCCGATAGCCCCTATCGCGGGCGGCTTCAGCTTGGGCATATTTTAGTTTTTCACCAATACCGCCGTGACGGTATTCCTTGAGCACCGCCATGGCGTGGGAACAAAGATAGGCTTCTTGCTGGAGATAACCCGGAAAGCTATACAACATACCGATCATTTGGCTATCCTGGAAGGCTCCCAGTAAAACCCCACCATTTTTTGCCACAGTGATGGTTTGGTGGACGGGTATGGGAATATCTGAATCCCACACGATTTGTTCTATTTCCTGCAGGGCCTTCATGTCCTCGACCGTGTTCAAAGAGCGAATTAGTAATTCTTCTGGCAAAGCGACTACCTCCCCCTATCAGAATTGTTTGCAGCGTAGTAAAGAGCGCGGGCGAGTATTGCCGCACCGTCTATTAGATATTTCTCCTCAAAGGTCATCTCCGGATGATGCAACCCTGGCTGTAAATTACACCCCAAACCTAGCATCGTGGCCTTCACCTGGGGTCGCCGGCAAGTGTAATAATGAAAATCCTCTGCTCCGGGCGTTAGTATCGGTGGGGCTAGCCGTTTCTCACCGAGAGTATCCCGGATAGCCTGGGCCAATACCTCCCGGGCTGCATCACTAATTTCCGCCGCCGGGGTATCGGCTCCCTGCTGCAGGGTAATGGTCGCCCCATAGGCAGCGGCCAGGCTGACTGCCAAATGATTAATTTTCACCTTTAATTCCTGCATCTGTTGATTGGTCTGGGCCCTCACATCCAAGGAGAAATCTGCCCGGTCGGGGATAATATTGGCCGCTGCATTGCCTGCCCAAAGGCGAGTCATCTTAATGGAGGCGGGTTGCAAGGGATTCCAATGCAACCCTTGCAGCATTTGAACCAATTGAGCGGCCACCTCAATAACATTAATGCCCAACTGTGGCCGAGCACCGTGGGCACTACGCCCCCGAATCTCTCCCTGCAGGATACAGGCTGCACCGTTTTGAATAGCCGGAGCAGCCAATCCTCCGGCCAGCTCTTGAACGGGGCGCAGGTGTACACCAAAGAGATAATCTACTTCGTCCACCACGCCCTTTTCGATCAGCTTTAGGGCCCCTGCACCTACTTCCTCCGCCGGTTGAAAGATGATTTTGATCCGGCAGTTGGCTGGATTTTGTGTAAGGGCAGCCGCAGCCGTGAGCACCATGGCCATATGAGCATCATGACCACAGGCGTGGATGGCTTTAGTAGCTTCGCCCTCACGGTAACCCAGAGCATCCATATCTGCCCGTAGAGCAACCGTTACCATCCCTTTGCCGTATTCGCCAACCACCCCCGTGCAATCTGGAAAAGTGGTGGTTTGGTAACCTAGCTGCGATAACCGTTTCTGCAGAAAGGCGGTAGTTGCCTGTTCCTGCCAACTGGTCTCCGGGTGATGATGTAAATAGCTGTATACCTCGTTTAGATAGGTCTGCCAGTAGACTCTCTCAAAAGTAAAGGACACTACTATCTCCCGCCTTTTCTGTTATCCTTTATGACACACTTACTCGGGGCAACATGCTGGGTGATTTTCCTCAGCCAAAAACCTAGCCAAGTATGCTCCTGTTGGAAGTACGTTCTGCGTAAAATATACCAAACTACAGCTACGCCGATGAAATCCTTTACCAAATCTGTCACCGTTGCAGAACGGGAAGGAATAAAGGACTGATGGAATTCATCCAACAAAGCATAAAAGATCGAGATGCCAATGGCGATTCGATTTCCCCGGCGACGTAACTCCCCCCAGGTCAGCAACGCCAGCACCAGCAGACCGTACAGGATCGCAAACTCCACCAAATGAAGGCTTTCCTTAATCAATGAATCATAAAAACTAAAGGTAACCACTGCTCCACTGGACTGGCTGGACAAAAACCAAATAAACAACATATAGACGAGGGGTAGTATTCTTACGCTGTAACGGCCTAGCCATCTTACTAGATTCATCTGTAATCTCCTAAAAAAATTTACTCTTAAAAATAATTCCACAGATAGCAAAATAGTCCTTCCCCTGAAAAAGGAGCTGTGCGCAGGTAGTCATTTGGACCAGCTAAGTTCGCCCCTACTACAAAAAAGAAGTGTCGCAAAAAAGTGATTTGCGACACTCCCCTTCAAAAGCCTTATTTATATGCTTTAACCAACGGTTCGTAATATTCCTTGCTGTGGCCACAGAGGGGACACTTTTCCGGTGGTTGATTGCCTTCGTGCAAGTAACCGCACTCCCGGCATTTCCAGTGGATTTTTTCATCTTTGCGCAACAGTTTTTGGTTCTCCAGCAGTTCCAGTAATTTTTTAAAACGATCTGCATGATGATGTTCCACCTGTTGCACAGTGGCAAAGAATTGGGCCGCTTCTTGCTCGCCTTCCTCTTTGGCAATCTTCTCAAATTCTGGGTACATATCCTTCCACTCGTAGGATTCCTTATCAATGGAAGTTAGTAGGTTTTCCTTACTGCCCTTGATATCACCCAGTAATTTCAGAATGGTTTCAGCATGTTCCTTTTCGTTTCTGGCAGTTTCCTCAAAGACTTCGGCTATTTCCAGCCAGCCCTCTTTGCGCGCCACCGAGGCGAAAAAGGTATAGTAATTTCTAGCCATACTTTCCCCGGCAAAGGCAGCTTTTAAATTATCCACAGTTTTCTTGCTCATAGGGCACCTCCAAAAATTTCCAAAGTATACCCCTAGTATTGCCTAATGAACAAGTCTTAAAACATTTATGCCAAAAATCAACTGCTTTTATAGTTTAAAT
The DNA here is from genome assembly GCA_946411205.1 of uncultured Desulfotomaculum sp. GTDB lineage: Bacteria > Bacillota > Desulfotomaculia > Desulfotomaculales > Desulfotomaculaceae > Desulfotomaculum. Next base: position 6,016 of record CAMKDG010000040.1, on the reverse strand, counting down.
CGGTCGACTAATTGATTTAACTGGTGACTCATTTGATTGAGTTTTTCAATGGAGGAATTGACTTCCTCCATGGCGGCTGTTTGCTCCTCCGCAAGGGCCGCTACGTTTTGTACACTGGTATTGATATCCTGCGTAGCAGCAGAAGTCTGCTCTACTTGCTCCGTTAAACCGGAAATCATCTGGTGTATCTCATTAAAGGCCACACTAACTTCCTCCACAGCCAGGCTACCCTGTTGAACAAAGGCGGCTCCCTGCTGCATTTTAACCACAGAATTTTGTGTACCCCGTTGCATTTCGGAAATGATGGAGGTAATATTCTGAGTGGCGTTGGACGTTTGCTCTGCCAGTTTACGCACCTCATCCGCCACCACGGCAAAACCCCGGCCCTGTTCTCCTGCCCTGGCTGCTTCAATGGCGGCATTTAAGGCCAGCAGATTGGTTTGTTCGGCAATTTGCGTAATCAGTTCGACAATATTTCCGACTTCTTCAGATTTTTCGTTAACCTCCTGCACCGAGCGGGCTGCCTCATTGGATGAACTGTAAATATCCTTCATGGCTATAGTTACTTCATTTACCTTTTCTTGCCCTTTATTGACACGCGTAATAGCTTCACTGGCAGAAGCACTTACTTCTTGTGAAGCCGCAGAGATTTGTTCAATGGTGGCTGCCACCTGGGTAATTTCCTGGGTGGTTTTACTGTTGGCTTCGGTGGTCTGGTTGGTTATCTCACTTAAGCTGGCACTGGTTCCGGAAACTTCCGCGGCAGATGTTTTAACCCTGCCGATTAATTCCTTAAGACTGCCAGTCATGGAGTTAATCACTTGACTTAAGGTTCCTAGTTCATCATTTCTTTGGCTGGCGATGTTTTGGGTTAAATCCCCCTGAGCCACCAAATCTGCTCCCTTTTCAATGTTTGAGATGGTTCTTACAAGATTCCGGGCAAATAAGGTTGTAATTAGAATCGCTACCACCAGGATCAGCAGGGTAGCCAGAGCAATGTACTCCGTCATCTCATCGACAACGGTATAGGCCTCACTTTCGGTTTGTTGGACAAATAAGCCCCAGTTTGTTAGCGGTATGCTGGAATAATACACAACCTTTTGGGAGCCTTGGCTGTCAGTGTAGTGGTCGGATCCCGCTTTTCCTGCCAAGGCACTTTTCACATAATCTCTATCCGCCATGTCCAGGCCAACTCTACTGGCATCGGGATGTATGAGCATCTTGCCTTTGGTATCAGAAATATATGCATACCCCGATTGACCAATTTTCTGTTTGTTGATCATGGCATTAAGTTGTTCCAGGGACACATCCAGACCCACCACCCCGATAAACTCCCCTTGGTCATTCTTGACGGGAGCAGCCACGGAAATTACTCGCTTTTTGGTGGCCGTGTCAATATACCCCTCTGTAAAGACTAATTTATTCTGCTCCTTTGCTTCTTTGTACCAGTTTCTGGTCCTGGCATCAAAACCGGCAGCTAATTCTACTACCGGGTACATGGTTAAATTGCCCTCTAAATCACCGTAAAAAATGTTGAGATAATTTTTATTGCCCTCCTTTAAAGAACGAAAAATTGCTAGCATTTGCCCTTGGTTATAACCCCTTACTTCCGGGGAATTCGCTAAGGAGATGACCGTATTTGAGGCAGTTTCCAAAAAAATATTAATGGTATCTCGCACGGCTAAGTTTAGTGTTTGGGTATGTTCATTAACCGTTTTACTGATTTCCTTAGACATGGAGATCACCGACAAGGAAGCCAAAATCACATTACTGGTAATTAGGATAGCTGCGATAAACAAAGCCAGTTTCACCTTTAAACTTTTCACAAACACTTCTCCTTCTTCTTTATGAATATTTAATATGCTGGTTCTCCTAAAGGTTATCGACAAAATTCGTCAAAACATGAGGTTTTCATACACATAAGAAAAGCCCTACCAAAAGGTAAGGCCTTGCACTTAATCCTAATTATTTCGTTGTTGTTCTTCTTCCACTAATACTCGCCGTAATACTTTACCCACGGTAGATTTGGGTAGTTCATCACGAAATTCTAGGTGTTTTGGTACTTTATACTGGGCCAAATGTTGGCGGCAATGCTTGATAATTTCTTCTTTGCGAGCCTCGACTCCCTCTTTTAAAACAACAAAGGCTTTTATCACTTCTCCCCGTGACCGATCGGCAATGCCGATCACCGCGGCTTCCTTCACCTTGGGGTGCTCGTAGAGGACTTCCTCCACTTCCCTCGGATATACGTTATAGCCCAGGCTAATGACAATATCCTTCTTGCGGTCAACAATATAGGTAAAGCCTTTCTCATCAATGTAAGCCATATCGCCGGTATGTAACCAGCCATCCCGGAGGGATTTAGCGGTTTCTTCCGGCATCTGCCAATAACCTTTCATCACCTGAGGCCCTTTAATACATAACTCTCCTACCTCACCTGCAGGAAGTTCCTTGGTACCGGTTTCTATATCCACAATTTTAAGATCCGTGTTGGGCAGGGGCAATCCAATGGAACCATTTATTCTCATGTTAGAAATGGGATTACAGTGGGTAACCGGTGATGACTCGGTTAAGCCATAACCCTCCACCAGAGTGGCACCGGTAATGGCCTCAAAATTTTGCTGCACTTCCATCGGCAAAGGTGCTCCGCCAGAGAGGCAAAATTTAATCGAGGATAAATCATATTTTTTAACATCCGGGTGAGAGATTACCGCCACGTAAAGAGACGGCACCCCCTGAAAAATGGTGGGCTGATATTGTTCAATTTGTTTTAATAAATTCAAGGCCTCCAGACGGGGAATAAGGATCATGGAAGCCGCCAGATAAACCGATAGATTCATACAGGTAGTCATGGCAAAAACATGGAAGAAGGGAAGCACACAAAAAAACCTCTCTTTAGCTTCTTCACAAAGGTTTAACCAAACCCTGGTTTGAATCACGTTATCGGCTAGGTTTTTATGAGTTAGCATGGCTCCCTTAACAATCCCGGTAGTACCGCCGGTGTACTGCAAAAGAGCCAAATCATTAGCCAGATCTATGGTCACCTCCGGTGGATCAGGTTGAGCATGGGTTAGCAATCCTTCAAAGCGATAACCGGCTTCCGATTTTATCAATGCTTCTGGTTGAGATACATCCATCGCTAAGTAATCCTGCATACTGGTGGTAATGAGTAGATTAATGCCTACCTCCGGCAGCAGGTTCGTTACCTTGGGTTGCAGTTGATCCAAGACAAGGATGGCTTCTGCTTGACAGTCCTTTAGCTGATAGGTTAACTCCCTTTCTGTATAAAGAGGATTTATCATAACAGCAGTGGCACCAATTCGCATCACTGCATAGTAGGCAATCACGATCTGCGGACAGTTAGGTAACATAATTGCCACCCGGACTCCCTTTTGCAGGCCAAGTTTGTGCAATGCCGTGGCAAACCGATCTACCCTGTCTTTTAGTTGACTATATGACAAGCGGTGATTAAGAAAAAGGATGGCCTCATTATCTGGATAGCAATTTGCTGAATTCTCTAGGAAGCGATATAGGGACGTGTCGGTTAACTCCAACTGTTGCGGTATATCTTCTGGGTAGTTTTTATGCCAGGATTTTTTGTTCAAGAATAGCCCCCCTTGGGAATGTAATGTATATTCCTTAATTGAGATTTTTCGTTAAAAGGTGGGCTTTTTCCTTTAGACATCCTGTCGAAAAGAAATTTCTTTTTATACCTAGTTTTTGCCTAGATCTGCAAAATTGTAGCTGGCCAATTCCTTATTTAGGGTCTGCCGAATGGAAAAGAGTGCCTGATGCAAAGGACAGTGGGCTGTATGATTTTTGTTGCACTCACCGGGGTCTGTCAAACAACGGTTTAATTCAATGGGCCCTTCCACCGCTTCCACCACATCCTTCATGGTAATTTCCCTAGGCTCCTTAGCCAGGGTATAGCCACCACTAACACCACGGTAAGATTCCACAATTCCCGCAGCAGCCAGGGAACGTAAAATCTTTAGCAAGAAACGGAGGGGAATTTTCTCTATTTCAGCAATCAGTTTGGCTTCCACCAACTGTCCTTTGGGTAAGCCAGCAAGGTAATATACCGCCCGAAAGGCATAATCAGTAGCCTGATTTAATTTCATAGACATCCTCACTTTCTATAGCACAAAGTATACCCAATCGGTGCAGTATATACCATAATTATGCTCTAATCCTATGCTAGGGTCAATCTTTGTTCAAGGTATTTTAGTTAGAAAAACCTGGCTTGCCCTAGTCTTGACACAGACATCCCCTGAAGAGCATAACCTAAAAAGCTGCCGCTTGGTCAGCAGCAGCTTCAATCAATATTGATTATTCCTTCATCTCCAGCGGAAAACTAGCCCGGAAAGTAGTTCCTGCCGTCTCACTGACCTGGAAGGAGATGGATCCTTTTAAGTACCGCTCTGTGAGCAGCTTCATGCTGTAAGTCCCCAGCCCCCTACCCGTACCTTTCGTCGAAAAAGACCTTTTAAACACCTGCAGTTGAACTTTCTTGGACATAACCTGGGAATTGTTTACCCAGATTTCCACCTGCTGACCTTTTCGGGCAGCCCCTACCCTTACAGTATCGCCTGGTCGCGAGGCTTCTAAGGCATTTTTAATCATATTACCTACAATCCTTTTTAAAAGCACCGGATCGCACTGAAAGTAACATACTTCGGAATCTTCGCTAAGGTGTAAGGCAATCCCCTGGGCAACAGGGTGTTTGGCAAATTGATCAATTACTTTGCCCAGCAATTCCTTAGTTTCTACCGTAGCCCGCTGCACAACCAACTCATTATTTTCGGCACTTACCAAGTCCCGCTGTCCTAAAATCTCTTCAATTAACGAATCTGAAACCTCTTCCAGGTCTTGCATTAATTCTTGCTTTTTATGCGGATCTTTGCTATACCCCAACAGTTCCACAATCCCCCGCAGACTACCGGCGGTATTGATAATATCGTGAAAAAAGATTTTCTCCAATACCTGTCTTCTTTTCTCATCACTAATGTTGTTTACTTGCACAATGATGAAATTCTGCCCATCCAGTTCAAAGGGTGTGGCCGAAATAAGCAGATCTAGAGCGACTACTTCGTCCCCCTGCCTCACGGTAATTCTACATTCTTGGGAGTTTTTTTGGCCGCCTAGGCCGGTAAGCAAGGCAAGAACCGCCCCACAGGTGCTGCAAGCCTCCGAGGTACCACAGCCAGCTTCATTTTCACAAGCATGAACACAAGTTAAGATTTCACCCGGACGCCCTCCCAGGATATGCTTTGGGCTATCGATATTTAATAAATCAAATAGAGCTTGGTTGCAATGCACCAGTTGACGTTGTTGGTTGAGAATCATAATTACATTGGGTAACGCATCCAAAACACTATGAATCTCTCGGATTTTAGAGACCGCCTGGTATTGTTCCAGCACTCTGTTCATCGGCAATCGTGCTGCTGGAGCATAATGGCTAAAGTGATTTTCAAATAACATTTCGCTCAATGTAAACAACGCTCCCTTAGATATTTCCTAATCTTTTACACTATTTCAGCATAACAGAGCAATATTCCTCTAACAAACAAAAATGAGTCAGCAAAATTATCGGAATTTCACCTCTAAATTTTGCTTACATCGTTACCTGAAGAAATTTGTCCCGATAACAATAAGGCTTTTCAGTAAATCTTTCAATAAGCTGTGACACATCCCCTATGATGCCCATATGATGAACTAAAAGTAAGGTTCTTTGCCTACTCTCTAACATTACCTGAAAGCATGATTACATTCAACTAAAAGGAGGTTAAGCTTATGGGCTTTGGTTGTGGTGGCGGCTGTGGTGGCAGCTGTGGTGGTGGCGGTTCAAACCTTATTCTTTTCTTAATTCTGATCCTGTTATTCAGTGGCAATTGCGGCGGCTTCGGCGGTTTCCGAGCAGAATAATTTTGTTTTTCCTTAATTTTGATCTCTGGCAAAGGTTATGGTCTTTATTTCCTCTTGGCTGAATCTTTTGAGGAAGCGGGGGTATCTGATG
>CAMKDG010000039.1 GCA_946411205.1 uncultured Desulfotomaculum sp. | reverse complement strand
TCTCATGAAGCATACTCAAGTAGGGCCGGGAAACGTGAGAGAAAATCCCATCTCACAGCAAATACTGGAGGCTTTGCAACTGTCTGGGGTTGATTTTAGCATCAACGTGATTCTAAACTCTCAAAATCAAATTACCCAAGCCTTTGCAGGTCATCCCGAAGCAGCCTGGCGGACTGGCTGTGAGAGTTGCAGACAATTATATCAGTTCCCTTTACCGGAACCGGCAGAAGTGGTAATTGTTGGTGGTGGGGGCTACCCCAGGGATGCAAACCTTTACCAAGCCGTCAAGGCGTTGGTTAATGGAGGACGTTTTCTAAAAGAGGGAGGAACGATCGTTTTATTGGCAAAATGTCAGGAGGGCATGGGGGAACCTCTCTTTGAAGAGTGGATGATGGCAGCTAAAAATCCTGCTGAAGTAGTGGAACGTTTTGAAACCAAGGGATTTCGCTTGGGGGCCCATAAAGCCTACATGCTCTGTGAAATTCTCCAAAGAAAAGAAGTGATCCTTGTATCTGAGTTGGCAGCTACAGATCAGCAAGTACCACTTCTGAAAAATGTACAAAATTGGGAAAGTGCAGCCAAGTTACTCAGCCAAAAGCATGGCCCCGATTACCGGGCGTTGATACTCCCCTTAGCCGGGCTGGTGTTTCCGTTGTCGGGCCAGGAGATACCTTCTAATAAGTAACGTTGCAGAAGTTCATTTTTAGAGATAACCACCTTTTTAGGCACTAATTTATGCCACTGGCGTCGTAGATGCGAGAGACCGCCGGGGTGGAGTAGAAACATTAACCAGCGCTGATACCAGGTCACCAACGAACCGAGCAGGGGAGGGAGGTCGTAAACGGAAAATCCCAATTGTTTAGTACCCCGGTGGATTATCGTGATACCGACAAGAGCCTTAATTTCCTGATAATGAGGATCCGAAGAAATAAGCTTGGCCAGCAGAGGTAAGGCGTGTCGGGTTTCTCGCAGGAGTCTAATGCCTACCGACTCTAAAGAACGGGCGGTGGAAGTCATACGCTGCAGCAACTCGTTATTCAAGTGCAGTTCCACTACCTTATCCCCTGAGGTTAACAGCGTACCGTCTGATAACCTCATTTCATCCCCCCGGTAATTCCGGATAGCTAGGCGAAATAACTGATTATCTCCCTCTCTCATCGGTTTTAAGCCTGCTAGCCGATCAAAGCAACGTTCCCAGATTTGCCAGAGATGTTGCAAAAATTTCTTCACAAAACCCACTTCACGGTGTTGCAGAAGTTCCTCCAAAGTAACGGGTTGTAACCCCTGGGTCTTTAGGTGCTGTAAAATTTGGGGCAAAGCTTCTATCATACGGCGGGGGCCTTCTGCTGCAGCACCAGGGCCGGTGCTGCGATCGTGAAAAACAATAATTGAGCCTGACTTTACCTTTCGAGTAACCAATTCCACAATGCGGGGCGAGTTAAATTTAGCATACCAATCCCAACTCATAAAAGACCAAAGCACCGTGGTTTGTTGATGAGACCAGAGATAGAGCAGAGTGAAGAGGTTAAATATGCCCCAGGAGGGGCGGTAAAAATGACATCTTTCGCCGAGGATATCCCCGATACTGGCTAGCCCTTGTCGTATTTCTCGCCAGGAAGCAACGGGGCCCTGTAGCCAGCAGAAGCGGTGGGCTTCGCCGTGGCATCCCACGGTATGGCCGGCGGCTTTTATTTGCTTGACTAACTCAGGGTGTTTTTTAGCATATTGACCTACTAGAAAAAAGCTGGCTTTGGCCTGATGGGATTTTAAAATATCCAAAACTTGAGCAGTGTAATGGGGGTCAGGCCCATCATCAAAGGTTAATGCTACCAGGCCAGAGTTTTTATTTCCCTTGAAAAAAACCCCCAGACCGAGATAGCGTGCCAAAAAAGTCGGTAATAACGCGTAACTAAACAAGAGTAGGCCAGCGAGCTTGAAAATGTCTAACCACATTTTTTATCACTCCTGGTATTATAGAATCCTTCAAAAGAGTAGCAAAGGTAAAAGATACCCATACTTGCCAGAATAGCTGCACTTAAATAAATGGCTCCCACTGGATGAAACCAGTTGGCAATAGCCCCCCCCAGCAGTGGCCCGGTAGCAATGCCTAGCCCCTCTAGGGTGGTAAAGATCCCCCAGCCAGTGGCCTGGTGTTCAGCTGGAATAGCCCTAGCCAGCAGACTATTCCAGGCAGGTAAGATGAGGGCATAGGAGCCGCCCACCAGCATGACAAGACCGAAGAGAGTATGCAAATCTTTGGCGAAAGGTAGCATACAGAGAAAAAATGCGCTTAAGCAGAATCCTGTAGTCAAAACCTTTTTTAAAGGCAGACGATCTACCAACTTGCCCATAGGTACCAGACAAAGTACCGCTGCTGCACCACCTGACGTAAGCAGTAAACCGTATTGTTCCGAAGTAAGACCCAACGTTTTTGTGGCATACAGAGGCAGGATTGGTAATAACAAGCTGGCAGCCATCGTTTGCAGAAACATGCCCGGCAGTAAAACCTTGATCACCATTTTATCCGATGCTAGATTTTTTAGCTGTTGGGAAATAGAAATGCTTGCAGAAGTAGTCTTGGCAGTAAAAGGAATAGATAATCCTATGAGCAATGAAACACCCCAAAGTAGAATTAACAACAAGAAGGTTTGCTCATAGCCAAGGGGAAGCAAAAAAGTAACTCCTACCGGCCCTGCCCCGGCACCTAACAGCCAGGCAGAAAAAACAAGACCTATTTTGGTTGCTCGTTGGGGATGATCTACCGGGGCTACATTACTAATGACTGCTAGCCAAACCGGAGCAAAGCCCAGTCCAAAGAGCGCTGCTAATAGAACGGTAAGCCACCCCGTTGGTTGTTGATAAAGCCCCACCAGAGACAATAAGCTGATCAACAAACCAAATGCTAAGACAGGGCGTCCAAAGCGATCCAGTTGGTACCCGGCAAAGGTTTTATAAAGGGTCTCCGATAAGTAATGGGCAGAAACCATTGCTCCTGCTAGGGCAGTGGAAAAGTGCAAAATATCAGCCGCATATAGCGGCCAGAAAGTAAGGAAAAAGGCACTTCTGCTAAGTTCGGCAATAAACAACAATAGAATAAAAGTAAATTCCCGTAAGGTTATATTGAGGGTCTTAAACAAATGAAATCTTCTCCTTAGAACACTACCGCTGCCATAATAATGCCCAGTATCGCTCCGACAGCCACTTCAGACGGTGTATGCCCAATGAGTTCCCGTAAGGCACTAACATTTTGTTTACCGTCCTGTCGTCCCATTTCCTCCATAATTTGATTCAGGATTTTAGCATGAATACCTGCAGCTCGACGCACTCCCATGGCATCATACATAACAATGATAGAAAAGATAGCTGTAATGGTGAATAAGGAAGAAGACCAACCATACATCAGGCCAGCAGCGGTTGCTAAAGCGGTTACCATAGCCGAATGTGAGCTGGGCATGCCTCCTGCTTCAAAAAATCTTTGCCATTGCCAGGTGCGACTTTTCAGGGTATCCAGCAAGCCCTTGGTGAGTTGGGCAATTAAAAAAGCGGATAGTGGGGCAAACAGTATCTTATTTAAATATAACCATAAATATATTTCCGACAAACTTTTCACTCCTAAAAATATTCAAAACTAGTTTAAATCTGTAAGGATAGTCCGAAAATCTAACGCTACGCTCTGGTGATGAGTGATCTAACGGAACTTTTCACTGGCGTAGGGATTTGTCAGTCTATCCAGGCGCATGTTACTACCCGATAAGTTGAACTCATAAAGATTATCTATTCTCTATGGTTGTAGATAAATCCTTGTAAAAAGGTAATAGTCAGAAATCGGATTTAAACCAAGTAAATTTTTTTATATCAATTATTAACAATAATGGTAAAAATATTGGTCTTCACTTACGAAAACACTTCCTGGTATCATTTATAGAGGGCCTAGGTCCTTAATAAATAATCTGCAGGAGGAGTTATGACGAAAAAGCGTTGGACAACCTTGGGTTTCCTGATCTTGTACCTTGTAACTACCGTATTTGTGTTGCTGCCTGCTCCGGCGGATGCCGCTCAGAAAAAACCGATCGTTCTGGGCTATTATACGAAAGATTGGTATGTAGACAATCTCTCCTATAATTCCTTGAACAATTATTACAAGCAGCTGGATTATGTCGCTACTTTTTCGGCTCGTATGGATGCCAACGGTGGATTAATTGTTGATTACTCACCTGACGAGGGGATCAAGCTAGCCCATCAGAAGGGAGTTAAACCCTTATTAGTTGTACATAACATGCAAAACGGTATGGATTCCGCCTCCGCTTCAGCAGTGCTTAGCAATCCACAAAAACGTTGGCAATTGGCAGAAAATATTGTTTCGTTAGTTAAAAAGTATGGTTATGCCGGAGTAAATATTGACATGGAAGCGGTTCCTGCTCGGAACAGAGCGGATTATAGTAAATTCCTCTGGGAATTAAAAGGGCTCTTAAAATCCGGCAACTACCTGCTTACCGCAGCAGTACCGGCAAAGACCAGTGATTTGCCCAATGACAGTTGGTCTGGTGCCTACGATTACAAGGAATTAGGTAGTGTATGCGATTATGTGATGCTGATGACCTATGATGAACACTGGTTTGGTGGAAAAGCAGGTGCCATTGCGTCTCTTCCCTGGGTGCAAAATGTGTTAGACTATGCGGTAAGCCAAATGCCTTCTCAAAAGATTTTGCTGGGTTTGGCAGCTTACGGTTATGATTGGTCTGCTACTAAGTGTAGCGCTGTAAAATGGAATTCAGTTAACCAAATAATCCAAAGCACCGGTGCCCAAGTGCGTTGGGACAATGCTAGTTCTACACCGTATTTTTACTATTGGAAGGGTACCGAAAAACATGAAGTGTGGTTTGAAAACAAATATAGTTTGGGCATTAAATTAGGTCTGGTAAAATCCTACAATCTAGCCGGTGTGGGCATGTGGCGCATGGGCTTTGAAGATCAAGACTTCTGGAGTACCGTCCAGAGTAAGCTATAGGGTAAGAGGGAGGCGGCAAGCCTCCCTCTTAGCTACAGTCTCATAAGCGATAGACTAATTAATTACGCCTTGTCCTGAGTAACCGCCAATAAATAAATTTCTTTATCAGCAGTAGCCATTTGATTAAGTTGTGCTTGCGTACTATTAAGGGCCGCTAATTGTTCCTCGGACAAAGACGCAACGATCAAACCTGCTGTATTTATTTCAGTCATTTTGATGCTCCTTTTGTACCTATTGTCCCCTCTCAAGCATAATTTAAACAAAAATCTCTTGCGTTTAGTAATAAAGCCAATATATAATTGGCTTGACACTGAGAACCATTATCCTTGGGGGGATTGTCATGACACTGGACAAATGTAGGCGGGGACAAAAACTAAAAATCACAAGTATTCCCGATGACGTGGTAAGGGCTCAGGCCATTCGTTTTGGGATTGCTGAAGGCACGATTGTTACCTGTGAAGAGGTTGTCCCGGCAGGGCCAGTGGTGCTAGGTATGTTTAAGCAGCAAATTGCCATTGGACGTCAACTAGCCAAAAGTATAGCTGTTCAAGCAATTAACTGATAACCATTGAGTGTTTGCTAGTTATTTTATATACTACTTACCAATAAAAATTTAAGAGGTAGCGGCATGGAAAATAAAAGTTCTCATCGGGAGTGTATTACCGGCAAAAACATTGTGCTGGTGGGAAATCCCAATGTGGGAAAATCCGTGTTTTTTAATTATTTAACCGGGCGTTATGTTGATGTGGCGAATTTCCCCGGTACCACCTCCAATGTCATATGCGGACGCTGCGGCGATGATGCAATTACAGATACCCCGGGTATTTACGGCATCTCCTCCTTTAATGAGGAAGAGAAGATTACCCGGGATATTGTTTTGCATGGAGATATTTTGGTGAATATCGTTGATGCTGTTCACCTGGAGCGGGATTTATTCCTGACGCAGCAGCTTATTGATACCGGACTCCCTGTGCTGGTGGTTTTGAACATGATGGACGAGGCTTTGCATCAGGGTATTAAGATAGATCTTAAGGCATTAAAGGAACGCTTGGGTGTACCGGTCTTGTCCACGGTGGCTGTGGATGGTAAGGGGATGGATAAGCTAAAAGAAGCTATCTGCCAGGCCAAAGTGGGTCGGGTGCTTCCTTTAGTAGAGGAAAAGTTGGCAGAACTCCCCACTCATATAGCCCGTTCGGAAAAACTATTAATTTTGGAAGGTGACCTACTTGTGGCAGCCAGAAATGGTCTGGCGCCAGGGGTATACCGGGAGCAGATTTATGGAGCCAGACGGCGCTTTATCAATGAAGTGATTGCTCTGTCGGTAAGGGAAACCAGCCGGCAAGAGGTCTGGAGTGCCGTTCTAGGACGCTGGATGATTCAGCCCCTTACGGGTATCCCCTTGTTAGCTTTAACACTGTGGGGACTTTACCTGTTAATTGGTGTTTTTGTGGCTCAGACGGTGGTAGGTTTTACCGAAGAGGTCTTAATGGGCGAATACTACGAACCAACTGTTAGGGCAGTGGTGGGCTATTTTGTCTCTCCGGATTCTACGGTGAGTCAAATTTTAGTGGGTCATTTTGGCGTGATTACCATGACCGTAACGTATTTATTGGGTCTGCTGTTTCCTCTGGTGTTGGGGTTTAACTTGGTACTGGCTGTCTTGGAGGATACCGGGTACCTGCCGAGAATTGCTACCCTGCTGGACCGGATGTTAATGTCCTTTGGTTTAAATGGTCAGGCTGTAATTCCCTTGGTGTTAGGCTTTGGTTGTGTTACCATGGCCTTGATGTCCACCCGCTTGCTAGCTACGGATAGAGAACGGCGCATTGCCACCATTATTTTGGCTTTAACGATTCCCTGCTCCGCTCAGTTAGCGATTATTGCTAGTATGTTAGCTGGCTTAGGGGCAGATTTTGCTGTGGTTTATGCACTGATCATTATTAGTGTGTTTGTTATGGGTGGTACCCTATTAAATAGGTTGGTACCGGGCCAATCTTCCTCTCTGTGGATTGATTTACCTCCGTTACGATTGCCACGAATATCGAATGTCCTGAAAAAGAGTTGGGGTAAAAGCTATGAATTTATTAGAGAAGCAGCCCCGCTATTTGCCTTGGGAACCCTGTGTCTAGGTTTATTGGATATTTCCGGTTCTTTAGACAAAATCGAGAATGCTTTGAAGCCTCTGACGGTTCATTGGTTGGGATTGCCCAAAGAAGCAGCCAGTGGTTTTATCATGGGAGTTATTCGGAGGGAATTTGGTACTGCGGGCTTGTTCTCTTTTCCCATGGGAGATGTACAAAAGCTAGTGGCTCTCACTACGATTACATTATTTGTTCCCTGTATTGCCTCAGCTATGGTAATCTACAAAGAGCGGGGTTGGAAAGAAGGCACTGCCATTTGGGTAGGAGTTATTTGCATTGCCTTTTTCATTGGGGGAGTTATTAATCAATTGCTGTACTTTTTCAGCAACAACCTATCCTCAGCTTCTCCACTTATGATGTTGGCCGGTACTATTTTACTAGCAATGGCTGCTATGTTGGGATTCAGTGTAAGGGGTGAGAAGTGATAAACACCCTTGGTAGAGTTTGATAAAAGACGCGTGGTGCGATCAAAAAATGTGCAAGTGCTTTTGAATATAATTGCTTACAAGGTGATGTTGTGCGTAAAAGACTTGTCTATCTGTTACTTTCTGTACTATTGTTAGTTTCTCTGCCGCCCCAAGCCGAAGCCGAAGAACCTCAGGTGATGGGCGAAGCAGCGGCTCTGATTGATGCTCAGACAGGGATGCTGCTTTACGGGAAAGATGCACATAAAAAGATGTACCCGGCCAGTACCACCAAAGTATTAACGGCTTTGATGGCATTGGAAAAGGCAAAAGCCAGTGATCTAGTGACCATCGGAGCTAATCCTATTCATGCAGGGGGGACCTCCATCTGGTTGGCCGAGGGTGAAAAACTTACTTTGGAAGAACTGTTGTATGCCTTGATGCTAAATTCCGCCAATGATGCCGGTGTGGCCATTGCAGAGTATGTGTCAGGTTCTGTAGAAGAGTTTGCCAAAATCTCCAATGAAAGAGCTAAGCAACTGGGGGCTAAAAACACCCATTTTACCAACCCACATGGCATGCCTGATAAAGACCATTATTCCACGGCCTATGATATGGCTCTCATCGGACGAGAAGCTATGAGGAACAAAGAACTGCGACAAATTGTCACCACCGTTCACCATGAAATTCCCAGAACAGACCCTGAAGCACAAAAATATTTATTTAACCATAACAAATTGCTTTGGAGCAAGGTATTTGGGTATCAGGGTGCCACGGGATTAAAAACCGGCTACACAGTTGAAGCTGGACAATGTATTATTGCATCTGCGGAGCGGGACGGCAGAGAATTAATTGCTGTAGTACTACGCACCGAAGGAAACAACCTTTGGACCGATGCCAAGAACCTATTGGATTATGGCTTTAACAATTTCCAAAACCGCCAATTGGTTTTTGCTGGTAAAGTAATGACTAATTTGCCTGTCAAATATGGCAAAACCACGGTTGATTTGGTGGCCAGTGAAAACTACTTCCACACCTTTCCCAAACAGGGGGCTAGTGATTTACAAATTAGTACTGAGCCTCAGGCAGAGATTTCGGCACCCGTGATCAAGGGACAAGTACTGGGCAAAGTTGTTTTAAAAGATGGAGAACGACCCGTAGCCGCCATAAATTTAGTGGCGGCAGAGGATGTACAACGTGATTGGTTTGCCGTTTTTAAGCCAATACTCTCCTGGGGGTTACCGCCGTTTTTACTTTTGCTTTGGTTGAGACGGCGTAGACGTCTACTAAAAATCCGCCGGCAAAGACAAGCCAGACGTCGTCAATATGCTGATTATTTGCATAAAATAACCTAATTGACACCCTTCGCAGAAAGTAATATACTGGGAAAAAGTTGTGGGGGTGTTGGGTTGAAAAAAATTATTAACGAGATTGCAGACAAACTCAGAGCTAAGGATTATAAATTAACAACCCAGCGACAACAAATTCTGGAAGTTCTGCTGGAGAGTAAAGATCAACACCTCAGTGCAGAAGATGTCTATACATTAGTGAAAAAAAAGGCACCAGATGTAGGTTTAGCAACTGTTTATCGAACATTAGAACTTTTCTTGGAACACGAAATTATTCATAGTGTGGATTTTGGTGATGGACGTAAGCGTTACGAGTACGGTGATAATGCCGAAGGGCACCACCACCATCACGCCATTTGTCTTTCCTGTGGCAAGATTACCGAGATAAATGAAGATTTGTTAGAAGATTTAGAGAAACAAGTAGGTATAGACTATAACTTTATAGTTACTGACCATGAACTAAAGATTTATGGCTATTGTGGAGAATGCAAACAAAAAAGGTAATCAGCAAAGGACTGCTCTGCGGTCCTTTTTTGTACAAAAGAAAAAGTAAGCTTTTGCCGATATGTATTCTATAGGCAGAGGCTTTGTTTTTTTACAGCAATTATTGCCAAAACTCGTTCAATTCTTCCTTTAAGTTCGGATACAATGGTATAATATTCTGACATAGTACTTTAAGAGGTGTAATACAAATGTTAGAAAAGTTGATTTACAATCAGCCCATACGTAATTCCATGCTCTGCTGTTTTTTGCTGTTTATTATCTTTCCTGCTTTGGTGGTAGGTTTTTTTAGTTTTGTCCAAGCTAAACAAGTAGTGGAACAATCTACTTTTAATACACTGGAGTATCTGTCCGATGCCCAGGAAAAAGCTATCGATAATTGGGTTATCGGCCGTAAAAATTTTATTGAGGGCTTAGCCCAAAATGACCTATTAAATACTGTGGAATATCAAGCTACGGCAGGTTTATTGCGTAATTCTTTAAAAATGGACTCAAACTTTCGGGCACTGGTATTAGTTGATCCGGAGGGCGTAATTCAGGTTGAACCGACAAATCAAGGGATAGGAAAAAGTATTTCAGTTACTGACCGGGAATATTTCCAACAAGCAATGAAAGGAAAAACCTATGTCAGTGAATTACTGATTAGCCGTTATAAAAATAACCCTATGCTAGTCTTTGCTACTCCTGTTAAAAACAAAAATAAAATTATTGGCGTATTAATTGGTACTGTCCAGATCGAGGTTATCACCAAATTGGTAGAGCAGAACTTCCCAGGCAATCACGGGGAATCCTATTTAATTAACGAAAAAGGATTAATGATCAGCCAATCTAAATTTGCTCAGCAAGCCACGGCATTAAAGCTAGAGATGAAAAAAGGCCCAGTTGAACGGATCTCTAAAGGTATCAGCGGTCAGTCTATCTACAAAAATTATCTCGATAGGAAGGTATTTGGTGTGTATCGCTGGCTGCCGAAGATACAAATGGGATTGGTGGTAGAAAAGGAATACCATACGGCATTGCTGGAGTACGGATTGGAAACCTACCTCAAAGTAGCTGCTGCATCCGTTGCTATTATTGGCTTATTTATCCTATACGCTATGTTTTATTCCCGGCGTTTGAGCCAACCTTTGGAACGTTTGGCAAATGAAGTGAACCACATTGCAGAGGGGAATTTTAGATCCATTATCGAGCTCCGAGCCAACAAGGAATTTCAAGAACTGGCCAAGTCAATTAATCATATGTCTAACAGCCTGTTGGAGAAAAATAACCAGTTAAATCACTTGATACAACAGTTAGAATTGGATGCAGAACAACTCCATGAAGAAAAAGATAAGTTGGCCAGAATTTCAATTACGGACGAATTGACGGGGTTATACAATAGAAGATACCTTAATCAAGAACTGCATCGACTGATTCGTTTAGGGAATTCTTTGCAAAAGAGTGTCTCTGTTCTAAGCTTGGATTTAGATCGTTTTAAAAGGGTCAATGATACCTTCGGACATGCCGCCGGGGATGTGGTACTGAAGGAATTTGCTGATCTACTTTGTTATTCCAAACGAGGGAGCGATGTAGTGGGGCGTTTTGGCGGAGAAGAATTTATTGTCATTATTCCCTTTGTCAATGGTAAGCAGGCAAGGGAAATTGCAGAACGGATCCGGCAAGCAGTGAGTACTTTCGTCTTCGACTCAAAAAATAACAAAATCCAGATAACAGTAAGTATTGGTGTGGCTACTATTATTCCCTCCCAGGATGAACCGATTCGACAGGTGGCAGAAAACCTCCTCAAGGTAGCGGATGAGGGACTTTACCAAGCTAAAAACTCCGGTAGAAATAAAGTGATTCATATTGACTTAACCAATGAGAGGAACCAAACCGCTCAAAATCATTCCATTATTTGAGATTAAAGTATTAAAAGCTGTACAACTAAGGCAGTTGGGAAACCAACTGTCTTTTGTTTTTTTAGATTCCGTCAGATGTGTTGGTTTCCAAGTTTTTTTGGAAGAAGTGAATTTTCCTAGCTGTCCTGGTAAATAATACAAAAAATTGTTGCCTAACAATTAAATACTTCATAGGAGAAGAACTATATGACGGATACTATTTGTTGCAGTATCAGTAACTGCCATTATTGGAGTAAGGGAAACCAATGTAAGGCTACAGGGATTTTAATTACTTCAGATACAATGGCCCAGAACCTGTCAGATATGATTGATGCTCCCTATGCGACTCAGATAAAAGAAACACCTGTAGGAAAAGCTGATGAATCCTGTTGTAAGACCTTTGTTTTGAAAACTGATTATAATCAAAATTTAGATGGGGTTTTTAAAAAATAACGTTTGGTCCGGCAATCATGGGAGGGAGTTTCTTGCAAAAAGTTGGCATTGGTGTCAGTGTCCCCAGAAAGGAATCACAAGACAAGGTGACTGGTTTAGCAATATACAATACAGATTATCTTTCCCCCAAATTGCTTTATGCCTGGCTGGTAACGAGCCTATACGCACATGCAGAAATTAAGTCTATTGACACTTCAGAAGCATTCAAGGTGGTTGGGGTTCAGGCAGTTATCACCGGGGATTCCTATCATCTACTTTGCGGACCGGTGATTGAGGATCATCCACCATTGGCCAAGGAAAAGGTCAGATATTTTGGCGAACCCCTTGCTGTTGTCATTGCTAACAGTGAAGCAGTAGCTAAAGAGGCGGCTGGTAAGGTAATCGTTGAGTATAATCCTTTGCCGGTAGTTAATTCCCTTGCGTCTGCTTTAGAAGAGGGGGCATCGCTGGTACATAAAAATCTAGCGTTTTATAAACAAGTAAAACCAAATGAAATATTTCCTAAAACAGGTACCAATATTGCTCAGCACGTTAAAATCCGCAAAGGCGATTTGGCAGAAGGTTGGAGACAAAGCGAAGTCATTGTAGAAGCAAACTTCTCCTTGCCTCAGTCCAATCATATTGCTATGGAACCTAGAAACGCTATTGCCGAGATTAAAGCAAATGGTCAGGTGATCATCCATGCTTCTACCCAGGCACCCTTTGATGTCCGAAAAATACTTTGTCATTGTTTTAACCTTACTGATACTCAGGTTATTGTTAACACCCCCCTGGTAGGGGGTG
Source organism: uncultured Desulfotomaculum sp. (assembly GCA_946411205.1). GTDB lineage: Bacteria > Bacillota > Desulfotomaculia > Desulfotomaculales > Desulfotomaculaceae > Desulfotomaculum. The sequence goes on along the minus strand of CAMKDG010000039.1, from coordinate 17,537 downwards.
GCTTTGGCGGGAAAACCAACGTCCAATTGGAAATAATTGCCTACCTTGCCTCCCGGGCAGTCCATGGTAGGGCAGTTAAACTTATTGAATCAAGGGAACAGGACATGACCAGTTCACCCGGCCATTTGGGACTTGAAGCCCGGGTAAAAATGGGTGCTACCAAAGATGGCACAATGAAAGCCCTGGAAATTACTCTGGAGGTAGATGTTGGTGCCTATGTTGATTCTGGTTCTCAGATGATCCGTGCTATGGCGGCGGATTGTACAGGCCCCTATCACATTGATCATGTTTGGTGTGATGCTTATGGTGTCTATACGAACCACACCTATGTTACCGCATTCAGGGGTTTTGGTAGGTTATCCTATGTTTTCGCCATTGAAAGGACCATGGATAAATTGGCCTTTGCCTTGGGTATTGACCCTTTAGAACTGAGATTAAAAAATGCCCTAAAATCTGAAGATACCACACCTACCTTGGTTCGGTTAAATAAAAGTAGCATCGGAAATTTACCTGCTTGTTTGACCAAAATAAAAAGCATGATGAATTGGCAGGAAGGAATAAGGAGAGAAACCGGCAGCAATAAAGTGGTAGCCAAAGGTATCAGCTGTCTCTGGAAGACTTCCAGTAGCCCACCGGATGCTACTTCCGGTGCCATTATCACCATTAATGCAGATGGTACATTAAATTTAAATGTTGGTACGGTGGAAATCGGCTCTGGCTCTAAAACCAGTCTGGCCCAAATTCTCGCTGAAAAGTTAAGCATGGATGTCAACAAGATTCATGTAGTGATGGATGTTAATACTGGGATCAGCCCAAGTCATTGGAAAACGGTGGCCAGTATGACGAATTTTATGGTTGGTAATGCTGTTTTAGATGCGGCAGAGGATTTAGTAGAACAACTTAGAAGTATTGCCAGCATAGTTCTCCGGTGTCCTCCGGAAGTTCTTGAGGTTGGTGGTGGTAAAGTCTATTTAAAAGAGGACCCGGAAATTTATATTGAGATTAACGAAATCGGTAACGGTTACGAATATCCCGAGGGCAATTCCATCGGGGGACAGGTCATCGGGCGAGGAAGTTTTATTATGCACCATCTAATACATATGGATAAGGATACAGGAAAAGGTAGACTTGGCCCGGCCTGGACTGTTGGAGCACAGGCAGTGGAGGTAGAGTTTGATACGCAAAATTACACCTATAAGGTACTAAAGGCAGCAACTGTGATTGATGCCGGTAAAGTGCTCAATCCCAAAGGGGCCCGAGGTACCATTACAGGGGGGATGTGTATGGGGTTGGGCTATGGCAGTAGGGAGAGTTGTCTGTATAGCGAGGGAGGGGAGAGAAAAAATCCTCAATTAAGGACCTATCATCTAATGCGATTTGGGGAAAATCCTACCTATTTAGTAGACTTCATTGAAACGCCTCTTATTGTTGCTCCCTATGGTTTGCGTGGTATTGCCGAACATGGAATTATCGGTATCCCGGCAGCCCTGGCCAACGCTCTTAGCACTGCTGCTCAGGTTGAATTGAATCAAACCCCATTGACACCGGAAACTATTTGGCAAGCCAAAAGGGGGAAGCTAGATGATTCCCTTTGATTTTGCCTATTATCAACCCGCCTCTTTAGCAGAGGCTGGAGGACTCTTTGCTGAATTGGCAGCCCAGGGGAAAGAACCTATGTATTATGGTGGCGGTACAGAAATCATCAGTTTTTCCAGACTGTATCAACTTTTTCCCCGGGCTGTCATTGATCTTAAGGGAATTCCGGAATGTAACACGTTAGAGCAGAAAGACGGTAAGTTAGTGATTGGGGCGGCGACAACCTTAAGTCAAATCCAGGAAGCAAATGTGTTTCCTCTCTTAAGCTGGTGTGGTGGACGGGTTGCTGACCATACAATGCGAAATAAAATTACGCTGGGGGGAAATATTTGTTCCAGAATACCTTACCGTGAAGCGGTGTTAGCACTCCTGGTCAGTGACAGTGAAATGATTATCTGGGGTAAGCAGGGGCTAAAAAGGGTTGGAATAAATCAAGTATTTCACCAGACATTGCTTCTAGAGCCAGGCGAGATTGTAGTACAGGTTGTGATCGATGAGGAATTAACAAAAGTATCTTTTACCAGCATGAAACAGACGATGGATGGTTTTGTTCATTATCCCCAGGATCGAATAGGTTACCCCGTGGTGTCTATTGCTGCCCTAAAAAAGAAGAACCAGATTAACTTTGCCTTCAGTGGCCTATGCAGTTTTCCTTTTAGATCAACAGAAGTGGAGTCATTCCTGAATCATCCTAGTCTTCCCTGGGATGAAAAAATTCATCAAGCGGTAGAAACCCTGCCGGCAAAGATTATTGACGATATGGAAGGGTCTGCTGATTACCGCGAATTTGTTTTGAAAAATATGCTTTCCGATATAGTAAAAAGGCTGGAGGGCTAGGTATGGTTAACTTGGTCAAAATGGATTTACTAGAGCTTACGGTTAACGGGGAAAAGAGATTAGTGATGGCGAGACCTGCTGACACTCTCCTCCATGTCCTTAGAGAGCAGCTAGGGTTAACTGGGAGCAAACCAAGTTGCAAAAATGGTGATTGTGGAGCTTGTACGGTACTGATTGACGGACAACCGATAAAATCCTGCCTAATGCTGGCAGTGGAGGCTCTTGGTCATGAAATTACAACCATTGAAGGTCTTAAAGATTCTCCCATTCAGCGTGCTTTTATAGATAAATTCGCCTTTCAGTGTGGTTATTGTACTTCAGGTTTCATTATGAACTGCCATGCATTATCAGTAATTCATCCTGATGCCGGAGATGAAACGATTCGGGAATGGCTACAATCAAACCTATGCCGCTGTACAGGTTATGAGGAAATTACCGAGGCCATAAAAACTGTGTTGGCCCAAAAGGCTAAAGATAATAATGGATAACATCATAGCATGCAATTTTTTTGGTTAGTAAGCAGAAGGGAATTCTCCTTAGTTTTTCTAAGAGGAATTCCCTTTTCTAATACGGGTTGTATTATTTTTTATCCTTGGTTTGGCCGCATTTCGAACAATTACCGGAACAACTGCTAGGAATGGGCTCCCGGCATCTGGGACAAACCAGTGTCAGCATATCAACAGGGCAATGACAACGAGGGCAAGTTTTCCTATGGTCGCAAGAAGTTTTCTCCAGTGCTTTCATTAGGCAACACCCTTTGATTTTGTATTTCGGGGCAGCTGAGATTTTTTAACAAAACGAACAGACAGGACTGTGATGGCTGCTAACGCTAAAACAGCACCTATTACTGAAACGACTTCAAGGGGTGTGGAGACACCTAGCATTTGAGACAACTGAGCCACAATACCTCCGATGAAGAAGGCAATTACCCAGGTGCTCAGCCACATGATAGCGGCCTCTTTTTTGGTACGCTCCTTAAACATAACCAGGATAGAAGCGATGCAAGGGACAAAGAGAGTAATGGTGGTCAAAGAAACTACAGTTTGGATCGATGTTAAAGGCATGTCTGCCAAGCCTGCGGCACCGAAATCCCGGCGAATCAGTCCCATAATAAAAGCAGTAGCGGCTTCTTTGGGCAATCCTAACCAACCCACGGTAAGGGGAGCCAAAGAATTTTGTAATAGCGTAAGGATACCGCTTACTTGAAAGACACTAATGATCAGAGCACCCAGGGCAAAGAGGGGAAAAGCTTCCTTAAGAAACTGGTAAGATTTAATACCGGTTTTGGTTAGCACATTAGGCAGCCTTGGAAACCGTAAGGGAGGCAGGTCAATTAATAGGTTCGAAGATTGCCCGGACAACAGTGTGTTCATTAGAGTTCCTGTCACCACCAACACGGACAGAATAACCAGCGTATAAAGGGCCACAAATTCTGGACCCACCGCTGCCAGCATACCGGCAATGACACCTAATTGGGCAGAGCAAGGAATGGTTAAACCCAAGAGGAAAATAGCGATTCTCCGCTCCCTTTCGGAACCCAGTAAACGAGTCGTAATGGTAGCCATGGTTACACAACCAAGCCCTAGAATTAAGGGTATCACAGCTCGCCCGTTCAGACCAATGCCGGTCAGTAGACGGTCTACTAAGGTAGCCAGACGGGGTAAATAACCAGAATCCTCGAACAGCGAGAGGAAGAAGTAAAAACCCATCACCAGAGGCATCAAAAGGCCAAATACATAGGTAAAGGTCATGGTTAAAACGCCAAACTCGCCAATTAAGATGGTTCCTGGAATACTTTCTTCACTGATGAAACTACTCACCAAACTTCTAACAGCCGGTTCAAAATGACCAATCATGATCGTTTCTTCCGTGATGCCGACCACAGTTCCTGCTACAAATACACCAATAATTTGATACATGGCATATAGAGCCAGCAGCAAGATGGGTATCCCGGTCAGGGGTTTTACCATCATGCGGCTAAGGCTGTTGGTCAAAGAGGCGGTTTTACTACTATCCTTTACAACTTGCTCTACCAGTTGGTTTACTCTTTGGCGCCGCTGCAGGTAAATTTCTTCCCGCCGATCCAAAGGTTGTAGACCATGTCTTTCCGCTATGGCGGGGTCTCCTTCTAAAATAAGCAGGGCATCTCCTAGGTTGTTCACCTTGCTTAGTAGCTTGTCTAATTCTTGCTGTAAAAGTTCATTGGAATGACCCCGGCGGGATTGCCAGAGCTGTTGCTTGACCTCTTCTAACCCCTGCTTTTTAACGGCTACCGTGGGGATTACCGGAACACCTAGAAGCTGGCTTAACAACTGATGGTCTACATGAAGGCCTTGTCTAGCTGCTTCATCCACCATGTTCAGGGCCACCAATACCGGCACTCCTGTATCAATAATTTGTTGGGTGAGAAATAAATCTCGTTCCAAATAAACTGCATTAACGACATTAATCACCATATCTGCCGAGAGGATAACATCCCGAGCCACTCTTTCTTCATCATTAAAAGAAGAAATGCCATAAACCCCGGGAGTGTCGATAACAACGTCTGATTTATAACGACCATGGGATATTTCCAGGGTGGTCCCGGGATAATTGGAAACATCTACATACATACCAGTAAGATAATTGAAAAATACAGATTTTCCGGCATTGGGGTTACCAGCCAGAACAATTCGTCGGGCTCCTTCGGGAATATTTATTTGAATACTAGATCCATGACAGTGAGACATAAGAGGTCAACTCCTTAGCTAGTCAGTCAAAGTTAATCAGTCTTAATGTAGGCTAATGTTGATTTCTTTAGCTAATTGGCGACCTAAGGCAATTTGCTGACGATTTTTGCGAATGACAATGGGACCGGCAGGCACCACCTCTTCGCAGGTGAGCCATTCTCCTTCGGCAATGCCAAAACGAATGGCCTGAGAGCGCACGGTATCGTTCAAAATATGGCTTATCTTAAAGCTTTGGCCTCTTTTAATGCGATCTAATGTCATGAGAAACACACTCCTTTTTGAATATGAAAATCGTTATCAATGAATTAGCAAAGCAAAGTTCAATTTACTTGTCTGTGGTAGCTATCAAAATTTCTTTATTTGTTACGGCAATCATTAATGAAAATCATTATCATATCTATTTTTAGTATATGCTTTACTAGTTGGAATGTCAATTTCCCGGTGGAATATTTTTCGCTAGCAGGATGCATTTATACAGGTGTCGAATCTAAGAATAATGACAGAAGGGGTGGTGCTCTTGGAAACTTTACGCCTGCGGATTGAGTTTCATGATCGGGTGGGGATTGTCTACGATGTATCCCAAGTGGTTTCGCCAAAGAATATTAACATCGTTTCCCTGCAGGTCTTACCGAATCATATGTTTCTGGAGATAGAGGCATTGGGCCAGAGGGAAAAGCTGGCTCTGCTCGGGGAACTTAAAAGTATCGCCGGTGTAAAACAAGTGGAGACGATTGAAGTAATGCCTTATGAAGAGCGAGAAAGACAGCTAAAAGCTGTACTGGATTCTGTCAGCGATGGCATTATTGCTGTGGACCACAAAAGGCGGATTACCGTATTTAACCCGGCCTGCGAAAAAATTCTTTTACTATCTGCGGAGCAGGCCATAGGACGTGATGTGGCAGAAGTAATTTCAATGGATATTCCCATGATCAAAAGCTTGGAAAATGGTGAAGGCTACGATAACAAAGAAATAATCATTACAACTGCCCGGGGCAGGCATCATTATTTAAGTACTGGCCGCCCGGTAAAAGACGAGTCGGGTAGGATCATTGGTATGGTATCTGCCCTTAAGGATATGAACCAGGTTCGGGATTTAGTGTATTCTGTAACCAAACCCTCGATGTTTACTTTTGAAGATATAATTTATGGCAGTGAAGTTTTGGAAAAGGTTTTGCTGATGGCTCGGCGGGTGGCTAAGAGCGATTCCACGGTGGTGATTCGTGGGGAAAGTGGCACTGGTAAAGAACTGTTTGCCAGGGCTATCCATATGGAAAGTATGCGGCGGCACAAGCCCTTTGTCCCTTTGAACTGCGCCGCCCTACCCGATTCCCTGCTGGAAAGTGAATTATTTGGTTATGCTGACGGTGCTTTTACCGGAGCCAAAAAGGGAGGAAAGCAGGGACTGTTTGAATTTGCCCATGAAGGAACCTTGTTTCTGGATGAAATAGCGGAGCTTTCACCCCATCTGCAGGCAAAGTTACTGCGTGTTCTGCAAGATGGCAAGGTAAGGCGAATTGGCGATAGTCATGAGACCCCGGTTAATGTAAGAATCATAGCTGCTACCAACCGTAATTTAGAAGAAATGATGTTACAGGGACAATTTCGGGAGGATTTATACTATCGACTGAATGTTTTTCCCCTTCGCTTGCCGCCTCTGCGAGAACGCCCAGAGGATATTCCCTTTTTAGTACAGCATTTTTTGAAAAAATATCATTCCTACCAGGATAAAAAAATTACTGGCATTTCTGCCGGGGCCTTGCGTCTGCTTACCAAAAATCGTTGGACAGGTAATGTGCGAGAATTAGAGAATGTCATCGAGAGAGCCATTAACCTGGTGGAGAACGGCGAAATTCGGCAAGAACATATTGTTTTGGACGAGGCTCGCCTAGTTGGAGCCGGAACAGGACGTCAGGTGGAGGAAGACGTTTTGACTGCTACCAGCCTAAAGGCAACGGCGGCTCAGGCCGAGTTGGATGTATTGCAATTGGCTCTCAAAACCTACGGTACGGCCCGTAAAGCTGCTAAAGCACTGGGGGTTTCCCATACTACTGTGATTAACAAGATGAAAAAGTTTGGCTTGACTGTAAGATAATGAGAAGGAGCGGGTCAGCATCCGTAGGGTACTAAAAAAGCACAAGGGATAACTGCTTATTTTATGCAAACAGTTATCCCTTGTTTTATCATTCTATTCAAGATAGTTTCCTGTTACTTACTGGAAATAAGTGGCTGCAAGATTTGTTTATGCAACATACACGAGTTGGTGGGCTGAAATATTTTACTAAGGTATTTCGAGTGAAGGTGAAGATTTGAAAATAAGATGTGCATTACCCAATGAATCAGAGCAACTTAGTTCCCTTGCCTTGCGATCCAAAAAAAATTGGGGTTATGATGATGCCTTTATGGAACAATGTTGCCAGGAACTTACTCTTTCAGTTGATTACATTATCAACTCCCAGGTATATGTTATGGAGGAGAATGGACAAGTTTTAGGCTTCTATGGTTTGAGTGGAACGGGGTTAGCTGGCTCCCTTGACTTTTTATTTATCGAGCCATCCCAGATGAATTGTGGATATGGTAAAAAATTATGGCTGCATGCAGTCAAAAAAGCAGCCGAACTAGGCTTCCTATATATACTCATTGACTCTGACCCAAATGCAAAAGGGTTTTACCTGGCTATGGGTGCCAAATTGCAAGGTGAAGTTTCTTCGAAATCAATACCCGATCGTTTCTTGCCTTTATTTTGTTTTACCATAGAAGGTAGAATGAAATATTTGAAATAAATTAACAATACCGTTCTTTAAATTCCTTTTCGTTTAATACTTGCAGCCCCTTGGAAGGCAACTTAATGATATCTCCCACTTGGTGGCGGCAGTGATCACGGGGGTCCTTTTCTGTTAATTCAACCAGGATATAACTGGCATTGATCTCCCGCACGATACCATACTTGGCATAGGTATCCTTAGGCCATAAGCGAAGTCTACTACCAATTCTTAATTGACTCATATTCATGTCACCTAATCGTTATTTATTTTAATCTATCATACCGAAATATTTAATTGGCTTCAATACGAAGCCAGCTTTATGTACCTAGTAAGAACTTGGCAAGTTCCCCGGAATAAGCTAAACTTGAAGCAAATAAAATCCAAGGAGTGGCTGATATGTTGGTAGATTACCATATCCATACTTTTAGAAGTGGCCACGGGGTAGGCACTGTTAAAGAATACGTAGAGGCAGCCCGCCAAAAAGGAATGACTGAGCTAGGTTTCTCAGAACATTTACCTCTTTACTGGCTACCGGAAGCACGGCGGAACTCAGAATGGGCCATGCCCTTTTCTGATCTACCTTTATATATTAACGAAGTGCAACAAGCCCAACAAGATAATCCGGATTTAGCTATTAGACTAGGAGTGGAGGCTGACTATATTCCCGGCTATGAAGGGGAGCTGAAAAAAATATTGTTATCCTTACCCTTGGATCATGTTTTGGGGTCGGTACACTTTATGGGAGAATGGGCCTTTGATGATCCTACCCTAATAGAAGAATACAACCATCACGATATTGATAAATTGTATCATAGCTACTTTAAACTTCTCCAACAGTCTGCTGCAACGGGCCTGTTCGATATCATATCTCATCCGGATTTGATTAAAAAGTTTGGTTTTAAGCCTTCCTTTCCGGTCACTGAGTTGTACCGGCAAACCGTCAAGGTTCTACAAGAGCATAATGTCTGCATTGATGTAAACGCTGCCGGTTGGCGCTATCCTTGCGCCGAGCTTTATCCGGCACCGGAGTTTCTTAGGCTTTGCCTGGAATACGGTGTACCTGTAACGCTGGGCTCCGATGCCCATAAACCTGAACTGGTAGGAGAGGGTTTGGGTCGGGCAGCAGAGTTATTAAAGGAAATTGGTTTCCGGCAAGTGGCAGTATTTGAGAAAAGAAAGCGGTCGATGCTAGAGCTATAAGTAAATGCATGTACTAACCAAACCCATTGGGTTTGGTTTATTTTTTCCCAAAAATATCAAAAAGTACCGAGAGTAGGAAGGAATTTTCTGCAAGGTAGCGAATAAGTGGTGTAAAGTGGTAGTAAGTGGTAGAATATACCCACAAAGTGGAGCATGATAACATGTTTATGGGGGAATTCCAACACAACACCGACCCGAAGGGTCGCTTAATAGTCCCTGCCCGCTTCCGTGAAGGCCTGGGTGACCGGTTTATTGTCACCAAGGGACTTGACAACTGTCTTTTTGTTTACCCTTTGCAAGAATGGGCAGAGGTTGAACAAAAGCTCAAGTCGCTGCCCTTTGCCAGGGCAGATGCCCGGGCCTTTGTACGTTTTTTCTTTTCTGGAGCCACTGAATGTGAAGTAGACAAACAGGGGCGCATTTTGCTGCCTAATAATCTGCGAGAATATGCCAAATTGGATAAAGAAACAATGGTTGTTGGAGTATCCACCCGGGTAGAAATATGGTCCAAGGAAGAGTGGGATCGTTACAATACACAGGCGGAAGCCTCCTTTGAAGAATTGGCAGAGAAAATCGTTGATCTATTGTAACTGGAGATGCGAAATTTACTCTACGATAAAACAGTATTGAACAGAGCAGAATTGTTTACAATAAACCTGTCATGGCTTACAGTACCTACTGATATGAAAATGGTGGGAGACTTAAAAGCTGATAGCCAATGACTAATCTCCCTTGAAAGGCGAAACAATGGAATTTAAACATGTATCTGTGCTATTGCATGAATCAATAGCAGGTTTAAAAATAAAACCACAGGGCATCTATGTGGACTGCACCCTTGGGGGAGCTGGACACAGTTTGGAAATATTGCGTAAATTAGGACCGGAGGGACGACTGATTGGTATAGACCAGGACCCGGCAGCCATTCATAATGCTGCTGTACGTCTTCAGAGTTTCGCCGGTCAGTTTCATGCGGTGCAAAGAAATTTTTATGAATTAAAGCACGTATTACAGGAACTGGGGATTGCGAAGGTGGATGGTGTGTTGTTTGATCTGGGGGTATCTTCTTACCAGTTAGACACACCAAACCGGGGCTTCAGTTATATGCATGATGCAGAACTAGATATGCGTATGTCACCAGACATTGCTGCCAGTGCTAAAGATTTAGTCAATAAGCTGTCTGAACAAGAATTAGCTGATATCATTCGTAAATACGGTGAAGAAAAATGGGCGAAGCGAATAGCTGCTTTTATTGTTGCAGAGAGGGCCAGACAACCTATTACCACCACTGGTAAATTGGTGGAAATTATTAAGGCAGCGGTTCCCGCTGCAGCACGCCGGGATGGCCCACACCCTGCCAAAAGAACTTTTCAGGCTTTACGCATAGCCGTTAACCAAGAATTAGATATCTTAAACCAAACCGTGAAAGACGCCGTAGCAGCACTACATCCAGGCGGTCGAATCAGTGTGATCACCTTCCATTCCTTGGAAGACCGGATTATTAAGGATACTTTTAAGGAATTGGCTAACCCTTGTATCTGTCCGCCTGCTTTTCCTGTATGTGCCTGTGGCAGAACGGCACAGGTTAAGATTATCACCAATAAACCCATTGAACCATCCAAAGAGGAAGTAGAAACTAATCCTCGGGCCCGCAGTGCAAAACTTAGGGTTGTGGAAAAACTGAGTATATAAAGATACAAGGTTCTATATAGAATGGAAGGTGCATAAGCTTGAGTGTAGCACAGGAAAATTTTAGCTATTTGCCACAGCAGGAGAGACAGCCAGAACAACCCAAAGTGGCGCAGAGGCTATCTAAGCGGGCTGTTCGTAGGGGCAGAATCCTATTAATTAGCTGCATTTTTGTGTTATTTGTGATAGGCATTACTGTGTCTTATTACTTTGCCCAGGTATCCACGGTGGGTTATCAAATTAGTCAACTACAAAACCAACTGAATGTTTTGCAGACTGAACAAGAATACTTAGAAACTCAAGCAAATCAGTTACTGTCTTTACAAAGAATCGAGGCCATCGCCACCACCAAACTGGGTATGGTAAAACCAGATCCTAAAGAAGTGGTTTTGGTAGACGCCTTACCTATGGCTTCCACAGGGGAAAAGAAAGACCCAGCCAGTGAAAAAGTGTCTCCCGGGGTTCAAGAAAATACCCTTCAAGAGAAGGACAATCAGGTGGGGGAGAACTCGCAAAATCCTGTTATAGAGGCCTTTACAAAACTGGTGAGTCGCTTTGAAAAAACCGTAGGGAAGGGGTAACCGTCGGGGCCTGTTAGGGAGGAATTGGGTTGAAAACTACTAATATACTTGTTCGCAGGAGGATAACCTGTCTTTTTCTACTGGCCGCCGCTTTCTTATCCTTAATTATTGTACGTCTTGCCTGGATTCAATTCGTTCGAGGTGATGAGCTTCGTGAACGGGGTATGGTGAACAGAATGAGAGATGTCCCGGTAGAAGCCAAAAGAGGCAGTATCCTGGATCGTAACAGCAATGAACTGGTGACCAGTATTAGTGCCGATTCTGTTTACGCGATACCCAACCACATAGAAAAGCCCGATCAAGTAGCCGCTCAATTGGCACCTATTCTGCTGATGGATGAGGCTAAGGTAAAACAGATCATTACTAAAAAGTCCCGCTTTGAATGGCTCAAGCGCAAGGTTGATTTTGAAACCTCCGAGAAAATTAAAGCATTGAAGATAGATGGCATAGGTTTTGCCGAAGAAAGTAAGCGCTATTATAAGCAGGAAACCTTGGCCCCGCATATTCTTGGCTTTACGGGTACCGACAACCAGGGGCTAATGGGAATGGAGGCCGCATATAATAAAGAATTAAAAGGGATTCCGGGTCGGATTGTGATTGAACATGATGCAGCCGGTCGGGAAATTCCCCAAGCCCTGCACCAATACATCCCAGCTACCCAGGGAAACAACCTGGTGCTTACTTTGGATCAGACCATTCAACATTTTGTGGAAAGAGAATTAGATAAGATCGTTGCCTCCTATAATCCTAAAATGGCAGTAATCATTGTGATGGATCCCAAGACAGGTGAAGTGCTGGCAATGGGCAACCGTCCCACCTTTAGTCCTACAAAATGGAAGGAAGTGCCACAAAGTGTTTGGGATCGTAACCCGGCGGTGTGGTATAACTATGAACCTGGTTCCACCTTTAAAATCATTACGGCTGCCTCTGCCCTGGAAGAAAATGCAGTTAAGCCAAACGACAGGTTCTATGATCCGGGATATTACCAAATAGCGGATCGGAAAATACGCTGTTGGAAAGACGGTGGACATGGCAGTCAGAGTTTTTCAGAGGTAGTAGAAAACTCCTGCAACCCTGGGTTTATTCAGACGGGGCTGAATCTAGGAAAAGAAAAATTTTACAAATATATTCGGGCCTTTGGTTTTGGCCAAACCACCGGTATTGGCTTGCCGGGTGAAGCCAGGGGGATCATGATACCTGAGAAAGATGCTACCAACCTGAATATTGGTACGATGTCCATTGGCCAATCCATTGCAGTAACCCCTATTCAGCTAATAACCGCAATCGGTGCGGTGGCTAATGGTGGTAACTTAATGAAGCCGCAATTGGTAAAAAGAATTGAAGATTACAAAGGAAATGTAGTTAGGGAATTTAAGCCTGAGCAGGTTCGTAAGGTGATTTCTAACGAAACAACGACGACAACCAATCAACTATTGGAGAACGTTGTCTTTAAAGGTACTGGTAGGAATGCTTATGTGGATGGCTACCGGGTTGCCGGTAAAACTGGAACGGCCCAGGTGGTAGCGGAACGCGGCGGCTATGCCAGCGGCAAATATGTAGCTTCCTTTGCCGGTTTTGCACCGGTGAATGACCCGAAAATCTCGGTGCTGATTATGATTGCAGAGCCTCAGGGCGGTAATTATTACGGTGGTCAGGTGGCAGCCCCGGTATTCTCATCTTTGGCTTTGGATGTGCTTCGTTATCTGGGTGTACCGGAGCAGAAAAATCTGCCTAAACCTACCAAGATTAATCCCTGGGATGTAGAAGAAGAAAGAATTGAGGTCGCCGTACCCAATGTGGTAAACTTACCACTGGAAGAAGCTCAAAAACTCTTGCGGGAAGCTGGTCTGGCTTTTGAAAGCAAAGGTCAAGGGAAGATGGTCTATGGGCAAATACCGGAAAGCGGAGCAATGGTATTAAGCGGGACTACGGTTATCCTGGATCTAAGTGGCGGAACCAATCAAGCTAAACAGGGTGAGCAGATCTCGGTGCCGAATCTAAAAGGAAAGACCATTCGAGAAGCTGGCAATTTGCTTGAGAGTTTAGGACTCAAATTAGAACCTTCCGGCAGTGGCTTGGCGGAAACCCAGAACCCAGCGGAAGGCGTAAAAGTAACCCGAGGGAGTGCTGTAAAGGTTGAATTTAAACCTCCTTCCTCCGATCAAAAGACATGACCATAGGCCAACTAAACCCTGGCCTCCCATACAGGGGGGCCAGGGTTTTTGTGGCAAACTGCTAGGCATAAATGACGGATAATTGGTAAGAATAGGAAATGTAATAAGTTTGGGGGGATTGTCTTGTTTCTTAAACAATTACTAGAGAAGATTGAGGTTTTATCTGTCTACGGTAATGTGGAAATGAATATAGAAGGCATTTGTTACGACTCCCGCCAGGTCCAAGCAGGGGATCTGTTTGTGGCAGTCAAGGGGTATCAAACGGATGGACACCAATATATTGATCAAGCCTTGGCGGCAGGGGCTATTGCTGTGGTGCTGCAGGATGAAGTTCCCGTAACCCCGGGGGTCGTTGTAATTAAGGTATCCGATAGCAGAAAGGCGTTGGCTTTATTAGCGGATGCCTTTTATGAATTTCCTTCCCAAAAAGTAACGATGGTAGGGGTTACCGGTACCAACGGGAAAACGACGACCACCCATTTAATTGCAGCTATTTGGCGGAAGGCCGGGGTTAAACCCGGTGTTATCGGTACTATTCATAATGTAGTGGGTGACAAGGTGTTGCCGGTGACCAATACCACCCCGGAATCCCTGGAATTACAAAAACTATTGGCTCAAATGGTTGATGAAGGGGTTGGTGGTGTGGCGATGGAAGTTTCGTCACATGCATTGGCCTTGAACCGGGTGACCGGAGTAGACTATCGAGTGGCGGTATTTACCAACCTGACCCAGGACCATTTAGATTTTCATGGCACCATGGAAGAGTATCTGGCAGCCAAAGCAAAACTCTTTCAGACGGAGATAGAATACGCTGTTATCAATATTGACGATCCGGCAGCTGTGAAACTGACCCAAGTAAGTCGGGGGAAAGTATATACCTATGGCATTGATCAACCGGCTGATGTTGTAGCCAAAGATATTGAGGTTACTCCCCAGGGGGTCAGCTACACCGTTCAGGGACCCTGGGGTGAACATAAGCTGGCATTAAAGCTCACCGGTCGCTTTAATGTTTATAACAGCTTGGCGGCCTACACGGCTGCTATGGCTATGGGTTATCCGGCCCAAACTGTTACGGCTGCTCTCAATCAGGTGCCTGGTGTAGCCGGTCGTTTTGAATTGGTGGATAAGGGCCAGGGATTCGCTGTGGTGGTGGACTACGCTCATACGCCGGATGGTTTAGAAAACATTCTTACTACCGCTCGCCAAATCACCAGTGGCAAATTAATTACGGTATTTGGTTGTGGTGGTGACCGGGACCGCACCAAGCGTCCCATTATGGGCGAGATTGCTGCCCGGTATAGTGATTTGTCTGTAGTTACCTCCGATAATCCGCGTACGGAAGATCCTGAGGCAATTGTTCAAGATGTGGTGCCGGGAGTGCAAAGAATAGCCTCTCCCAAGGATTATCTAGTGATTGTGGATCGCCGCCAAGCTATTAGGCGAGCTATTGAGCTGGCTCAGGATGGTGATGTAGTGGTCATTGCCGGTAAAGGTCACGAAGACTATCAAATTATTGGCAAGACGAAGTATCCCTTTGATGATCGATTGGTGGCTGCCGAGGCGTTAGCTGCCAGAGGGTATCAGGGATAGCTGTCAGTCTTCAGCTTTCGGCCCTTAGCTTAAGAATAAAGATAGATATCTGGTAGCTAGGTGGGGAGGGACTTATCAATGATTATTTGTACGATCAAAGAAATCATAACGGTAACTGGGGGAACTCTCTTGCAGGGAGCCCTAGATGTTTTAGTAGATGGGGTTGCAACGGATAGCCGTAAAGTAAAGAGTGGTGATATTTTTGTAGCTCTGCAGGGGCAGCAGGTGGATGGCCATGATTTTATCCAAAAAGCAGTGGAACTAGGAGCCGCTGCTTTGCTGGTAGCCCATCAGGTAGAGATGGTTCCGGCAACGGTGCCTGTGATCCAAGTGGCCAATACATTACAAGCATTGCAAGAGTTGGCTACCTACAATCGCCTACGAAAGGCTATTCCAGTGGTGGCTGTAACCGGCAGTAACGGTAAAACCTCCACCAAAGATATGATCGCTGCTGTCTTGCAAACCCGCTATCAGACCCTTAAGACAGAGGCTAATTATAACAATGAACTGGGTCTGCCCTTAACGCTGTTAAATCTTCAACAGGAACACCAGGCTGCAGTGGTGGAAATGGGGATGCGTGGTTCCGGGGAGATTGATTTCCTGGCAGGACTGGCTAAACCCACCGGGGCAGTCATCACGACTATTGGTGAAGCCCATCTGGAGCGGTTGGGTTCTGTACACAATATTGCCCTGGCTAAGACAGAGGTGTTGGAGCACATTGGTGAAGATGGGTTTGCTCTGCTGAATGGAGACAGCCCTTGGCTCCGAGAGCTGGCCAGCCGTTGCCGGGGTAACGTTTGGTTTTACTCCTTGCAAGGCAATGCTGACATTGTAGCCCATAACATTAGGCCAGAGGGGGGCAGTATGCGGTATGAAGTCACCTTCCCTGGGGGAGCGGGGGAAATTTACTTGCCTGTTCCGGGAAGTCATAATGTAATGAACAGCTTAGCAGCCATTGGTGTAGGTCTACAATTGGGCCTAACCTTTGCGGAAATTGCCCGGGGGCTGGCACAGGTAGCCCTTTCTCACATGAGGCTGGAAATTCTCCAGTCTAATGGCATGACGATTATTAATGATACCTATAATGCCAGTCCCTCTTCTACCAAAGCAGCCCTTCGTGTTTTACAAGAAACCAACCGTGGTAGGAAAATTGCTGTATTGGGTAATATGTATGAATTAGGTGCGATGGAAGAAGCGGGTCACCGGGAGGTTGGGGAAGCAGCGGCGAGAGCCGGAGTGGATCACTTGATAGCCGTAGGCAACCTGGCCCAGTGGATCGCCGCGGGAGGCATTACCGGAGGACTTACCCAAGAACAGGTGCATCACTGTGAAGACAATGTTCAAGCGGTGGCTGTGCTTCAAACCATCCTTACATCCGGGGATACGATCCTGGTGAAGGGTTCCCGGGGCATGACAATGGAACAAATCGTAAAGGAATTAACGTAAAGGGGGAACTGAAGGTGGATTATTCAGTGATTTGGTTGGCTGCAGGCATTAGTCTGCTGGTGACAGTCCTTTTAGGCCCCTTTACGATACCGCTGCTGCGGCGACTAAAATTTGGTCAAACGATACGGGCTGAGGGGCCTGCAGCACACATGGCTAAATCTGGAACCCCTACGATGGGCGGCATTATGTTTTTAATTGGCATAGCTGTGGCCGGTGGCATAGTACTGACGTCCGGAATTCAAGGTCGGGCGGAGGGGTTGGTTGTTTTGGCGGTAACATTAGGTTACGGTCTAATTGGCTTTATTGACGATTTTATTAAAGTAGTGTTAAAAAGGAATCTCGGTTTGAAGGCCCGGGAGAAAATATTGGGACAAGTAATTTTAGCCACGATCTTAGCGGTGGTAGTTGTTTTTCAACTGGGGAGAGGTACGGATTATGTAATTCCCTTTTCCGGTTTCTTTGTCCATGGTGGGATCAGCTTTGATCTTGGTTGGTGGCCCTTTTTTGGAATTACCCTGATTGTACTCATGGCCAGCAGTAATGCCGTCAACTTAACGGATGGTTTAGATGGTTTAGCTGCAGGAGCAACGATTTTTACAGCGGCTGCCTTTGCCTTGTTGGCCATAATCAGTGGCAAAATGGGTACTGCGGTAGTGATGGCTGCTGTTGCAGGAGGCTGTCTCGGTTTCCTGTTTTACAATCGGCATCCAGCCAAAGTGTTTATGGGTGATACCGGATCGTTAGCCTTAGGGGGGGCTTTAGGAGCTGCTGCGGTGGTAACTCGCAATGAATTACTACTGATCGTGATCGGTGGCTTGTATGTGCTGGAAACCCTTTCGGTAATTATCCAAGTCATTTCTTTTAAAACAACTGGCAAGCGAGTGTTTCGCATGAGTCCTTTGCACCATCATTTTGAACTGTCCGGTTGGTCGGAAA
>CAMKDG010000038.1 GCA_946411205.1 uncultured Desulfotomaculum sp. | reverse complement strand
TTCCAACACCCGCTCTACTTCTTGATAATCGCAGCCAGTAAAGGGCCGAAACAGTCCCCTGCGAGCCGCTCTACCGGAAGTTACCACCTCTCTTACGGTAGCTGGAAACTGATTGTTAAAATGATTGGCTTTCTGAGGGACATAACCAATTTTATACTTTTCTTTTAGCTTACAAGGATCGGTGCCAAATATTGTTACGTGACCGGCATTGGGTTTCAGTTGCCCCATAATTAGCTTAAGCAGCGTGGATTTGCCGGAGCCGTTGGGTCCCACAATACCGACCAAATCACCCGTTTTTATGGTTAAATTAATATCGTTTAGAACGGGATGGCAACCATAGGTAAAAGAAACATTCTGCAGTTCTACAACAGTCTTCATCATACGTTGACTCCCAAGGCCAATTTTAAGTTCTTCAGATTCTCACCCATAACAGACAAATAATCTTTACCAGCTGCTATTTCTTCCTTCGTCAATCCACCCACAGGGTTTAACACCAGGGTCTTTGCCGATAGCTCACTGGCAAGGGCCTCCGATACCTTCGGACTGACTAATGATTCAGTAAAAATATACTTGATCCCCTTTTCCCTAGCTAATTTTACAATCTCTGCCATGTCATTGGGACTCGGTTCTACCTCCGGTGATAAGCCTCGAATGGCTACCTGCTTCAACCCATAACGATGTGCTAAGTAACCAAAGGCAGCATGGGAAACCACAAATTCTTTACCTTGGGCACCCGCCAAGGCAGTTTCATACTCTTTATGTAAGTCCAATAGTTGCTTCTTAAAGGCTGCCGCATTGGCTTGATAGTAGGCTTTATTTTGCTCATCCGCCTGAACCAATCCAGATAAAATATGATCCACCATGATCACCGCATTTAACGGGTCAACCCAAATATGGGGGTCTACCTTGGTATGATGGTGATCATCCTGTTGATTCCCATGGGCAGTCTGTTCTTCTTTAGCCGGAAGCAGTTCGATAGTACGTCCGGCATTGACTAACACTTTGTTTTGATCAATGGAAGGCAATGTTTTTTCTAACCAAGGTTCAATGCCGCTGCCACAGTAGATAAAAACAGCTGCCTTACCGAGATCCGCCAGGTTTCTGGGAGAAGGTTCCCATTCATGAGGTTCCCCACCAGCCGGCACCACATTTTTAACCTCTACTTTGTCGCCACCAATTTTACGGGTAAAATCATAAAGGGGATAAATACTGGTATAGACTACTATTTTATCTTTTACTTCGGCAGAGGTACGGTTATTAGCACAACCACTTAGAAAACTTGAAGATATGAAGATCAAAACCAGTATAACAACAGCTAACCTACCTCGAATCATAACTCTCCCCCTATTGCATACAGTTTGCACAAATACCAAAAATTTCAAAACTATGCTTCTGTACTTTAAAATTTTTGATATGTTGTTTGTCTAAAAAATCCAATGGACAGAATTCTATCTCCTGGGAACCACCGCACTTGGTGCAAATCAGATGGTGATGATGCTGTGAGTTATTGATCTCAAACAAGCTCTTCCGGTCACCAAAATTTAATTCCGTTAGGATACCCAGCTTCTGCAACATTGATAGATTACGGTAGACCGTATCCAGACTCATACTGGGAAATTTAACGGTGATTCTTCCGTGCACCTCTTCGGCACTCAAATGAAGATCTTGGCTTTCGAGAAAAACCTTTATTATTTCCTGCCGCTGCGGAGTAATTTTAACCCCTTTGGCTTGTAATTGCTCAATAAAATAATTAATTGGCAAAGTATACTCCTCCTAATTAGGAATTATTACTATTTAAGATTACACCTCTTTGTTTTCTCTGTCAATTGCTGGGCTGGTGAACCTCAATTATTATTTTTTAGGCAAAAAAACCATAAACCAATAAGCATACAAATCATACTTAAAAACCAGAATATCCCTATCAAAGCAATGGTCACCGAATTATTAATTGAAGATGCTATATCCAGGCCATAATTTTGTCTAAGAAATTTTACAACAATAAAGATATTGTTAAAAAAATAAAATGACATATAAACCATGCTAAATTCTTTTTATATCGATGCCACAGTATGATGATAGAAAGTAAACAAAAGAGAATTACAAGAATAGAACAAGTTAAAAACAACGGTATAGTTTCTTCTTCCATAGATATTCCCATCTTGTATTTATTCCTCTCTCATCAATTAGCTTTTTTAAAAGTTTAATAAAGTAAGCATGAGAACTTTTAATTTGCTACATTCAGAGGGTGAATATGAAGGCTCATATATCTCAATCTTGTAAACGAGTTGCACATTTAGGGCAATGTTTAAGCTTACTTGGAGCAACCCTAGTATCAAATCTTTCGTTACATACAGGACATTTATACTGCATATCCAGAACAACCGCTATTGCAAAGGCAATAGCACATAAGATGTAACCGATAAATTTAATTTTAAAACTTATTGCCAAAAAAACCGGACAAGACAAAAATACTAAAAATGCCCATATTCGATACTTCTGTGCAATTTTAAATTTGGTATATGTGTCCATTAAAACCTCCAAATAAAAAATTTACTTATTGGCAGATTATAGCCAAGACCATTATCTGTCAATAAGTAGCAGTTTAATCAGTTAGTAAATGTAATTTTTTATGACAATTAATTAATGTACATAATCTTGCCTTGGATTTACCACTATTTATAAATTTTTTGATACTTGTAACAGTTCATCGTGAGGCATATTTAACAACAAAGAAATTAATAAAACCCATTCTTAACTTAAAAACATAAAAAATCTCTATCACTTAAACCTACTGCAATATTCAATACCTTTTCCCAATCGTAATTATTTTTCATCTACAAACCCTCTTCTTTTCCATTGCCAATTTAAGAGATGATTTTTGAAGAGCCTCCTCCAACCGGGATGAATAATGTAACCTTCAAATATAGGTTAAAACTAGCATTGATTAGAAAGTGGTATGAGAAGAATGAGGGCAAATACTACGATTGTCTTTATGGTCACTTTGCCTCCCTCAATGGTTTGGCATATTCTAATTTAATACGGTGTTTATAGGCCGGCAGTAACAATTCCCCTTGTTTCGTAACGGAGATATCCCAGTCTTTTGTGGTATCCACCAAACCTCCCTTGATCAAGAGACTACTTTCCAACTGGTCCGGGATTCCAATAGCCAGCACGGAGTAAGGCGGAGAAATTCGCGTAAGGTTCACATTAATGAATGAACCAGCCAAGCGGATCTCACTGGTGGAGATAATCCTTTGACTATTAATGGACAGAGCCTCTGCTCCTGCAGCCCTCAGTTCATTAACCACCCTGAGCAGTAAATCCTCATCACTCACGATAAACAAGCTACTCCCGTTATGCTGACCTTCTTTTTGTACCGGGGCAATGCGAACCTCCAGACCCGGCCCTTTCAGTTCGGTAAAACCAGCAATTTGGTGATTCTTTTGCAATTCTTCCAGAACAGCCTCGGATGCCTCCGGCCGGCCCTTTGCCGCTTTGGCTAGTTTATTTTCCAAGTCATTGGTTTCGCTCTGTAGGGCTACCATTTCCTTTTCGATTTCCTTCAACTGGTTTGTTAACAATTGAGCTCGGTCAGAGGATACCCCAGCATCCACCTGTTCCACAGTGCGAAATTGAAAGGCAATCATCAAACCCAAAATAACCGAAACAAACCCGATGGATAAATATAACGCTCTGTTCATACTACTTTTATCCCTCGCTAACTGGCTGAGCGTATTCCAGGGTAATTACCCCAGCGCATCCCAGTATTTCCAGATTGGCTTTTTTATGAACCTGCACCTGAATACCCCAAAATTTAAGTTGCTCCACCACCCCGCCCTTCAAATACAAGGACTTTTCCAGGGTTTGGGGATTACCAATGGCCGCGATGGTAAAAGGAGCTGGTATCCTTTTATTTTTATTGGTCAGAATGGTGGGGCCAATACAGCGAATTTCACTGGTGGCAATTAGTCGGATGCCATTCAGGGAAATAGCCTCTGCCCCGGCAGCTTTCAGCTCATTAAGTACTTTAAGAACATCCTCATCATGAACAACATAAAGGTTAGGGTCCTGCCCCTGTGACAATTCAACATTGCTGTCATTTAAGGTGACCTCCACCCCAGGACCGGTAACTGCTTGAATACCGGCTATAATACGGCTGGTATCCATTGCTTCAGAGAGATTCTCAGATTGACTGGCAGCCTTTTTATCCAGTCTTTCACGCAATTGCTGGGCCCTTTTCTGCAGCAAATTGCGCCCCTCTTGTTTTTCCTTAATTTCATTAGACAGAGTCTGAACCCTGGCAATGGGTGGCGTTTCGTTAATCTCTTTGGAGGAACGATATTGAACCGTCAGCATTAAACCTAGAGTCAATGCCACCAGGGCCACACCCCACGGGTACTGTTTTATTTTCATAGCTGACCCTCCTGCAAATACTTGGGTGCCAATAGAACAGGTTCCTTGATCCAAATGAATAAAAAAACAAGGCTATTGAATACATCAATGACCTTACTAATTACTCAATCCCTTGTATTTTTTATCTTGTGCCATAAATCTTTAAATTTTCTCCCAAGAACCCCAAAGATCCCCACAAAGTTTACGCCGAATTTATCTATGATATTTATAATAATCTTCATGAACATTATAGATAAGAAGATCAGGGTTAGATATCTTAGAATATCTTCCATTTCTTATATTTCCTTTGAAAATTTTCTTTTTTGGTTTCTTCTAATGTATTTGCTTCGGATGATTTATTTACTGATTTATTTACTGATTTCTTGGGTTTTAAAAGTACCTCTAATTCGTAATAAGGGAATGTCCACTCTACTCCATCTTCGTCTATCTCTTTTTAATATAATCTTTCTCCCCATTTTAAACGATTTAAGCGTACCAATCTTTATTAATCTTTTGATCCATTTTTACAATTACCTGGTCTAATTTCTGAATTATTTCTCTGTTAGACTTGACATTTTCTTCAAGTAATTTGGGAATTTTAATTACTATTGTATAAACCACATATATTATTACGGGCAGAATCAGGGAATTCAATAGCACAGCCACTACCGTCAATTTATATCACCTCAAAAGTCTTCTACCTATAACACAAAAGAACCATCCCCTTGTGTTTCCCGCCGTCTTAGAATGGAAAAACAAAAACTTAAGGTTACTTTTCGAGACACATGGCATTCAACAACACCTTGGCAACGATGTCGGCCACTGTTTTTAATTTGGCTTTGTCTATGCGGGCAATATCGTCCGACAATTCATGTCCGGTTCCCGCCAAAACTGGATTTTGCGCAATGCTCAGGGCTGGAATACCTGCTTTCACAAAAGAATAATAATCGCTCATGGCACCTCTGTCAATCTGCATATCATAATCCGTAAACAATTTGCAAGCTGCATTTTCTTTGCCGTCGTTAGTTCCTAAAGTGGCTGGGTTAGGTCCTTCTTCTCCGATGCAGTCTAGGTTTATAGCGGCGATTATACGCCGACGCTCGCCTTCGCTTAAGCTGTTTACATAGTAACGGGAGCCATACAGGTAATTCTCTTCTCCACCAAATAATAAGAAACGTACCTCAATATTGCTCGGGAAGCTTGCTATATTTCGCGCAACTTCCATAAGCACCGCCACTCCGGAGGCATTGTCTATGGCGCCAGTGGTGTGAGCGCTGCTATCATAGTGGGCACTTATGATGAGTATATTTTTACCATCCGAGATATTGGGCTTTTTTACTGCAATCAAGTTTTGACTAGTCCCATCTGGCTGGCTAATATTAAAATCCCAAAATTCCCCTTCCCCAAAAGGAATGTTATTGAGCTTAAGGCTCTGTACGATATAGGGAAACTCCTGAACCTCAGCTTGATAGCCGTAGGATTCCAGCTCAGATTTTAAATCCGCACAAGCCGCTTTTTCTTCATTTGAGCCGATGGGTCTAGGGGTGAGGGTTAGGTTTTTTATGGTCTGCATCATTCGATTTTCGTCTGTGGACAAGGAGTTAATATCATCCTGATTTATGTAAGCCTTTTTACTGGAATTCATTGTTTTGGTATTTGAATTAACCCCTTCATTTTGATTGAAATTCCCACATCCTGTAACCATAATAATAAGGCCTGACAATACAATAATAAATTTCATAATATTAAATCTATTTGTAATCTTATTCAAAAGATTAGCCTCCAAATCCTATTGAATTTCAGGTTAAACAATACAAAATAGTGGATCTTCATCATTGAAGCGGTGCTCTGGTAAAATTAAGCTATCATACTCTATTTGTTTATCTGTTAAAATAAAGAAGAGCCCAATAAGCCAATGACAATCAAATAGGGATTCCCCTCCTTAGTATGTTAGGACTCTTTAATATTCCTGTAGGTAAGTTTCATCCACATACCCCGCTAAACTTCCCTTGTAAATAGGTACCCATGGTCTTGGAACATTCCATGGTAACTCAGAATTATACCACACCGTATCGCCCTTATATACCTCTGGCCAACTATTGAATAACTCGACCCAGGGTCCACTCAAAACTGATGCTGTAACACGGTAGTGAATACTTTGGGAGTAGCTGAATTATTTTCAATCACTGAACTGACAGGAGCAGGATTATTTGTTTCGTTACTGGCGGAAGTTTCTGCCATAGCAGAAAATGGTGTAATTCCTAATAAAAAAGCTGAACATAATACAGCGGAAACAGCCTTCTTTTAAGTTTATTTTTTAACATCTTATACCCTCCTTGAATTTCAAAAAATTCCCCTTCACAACTACAATACAACCTAAATCCCCGATTGTATAACAATAATCTTAACCGCTACATAAATACTACAAAATTCACTCATTATATAGTTTATAATTATAACGATTAGTTTGATAGAGAAAGCACTGTGGAGAACTGATAGTACTGCATTTTTAAGTTTTCATCGTTGTAAACTCCTGGGAACTCAGATTACAATACTTCATGTTTCCCCCCTTACTACTAGATAAAAACAACATGGTTTTGGTTTCATAAAGTATGCCAAAATCATATAAAATAAGATGGCAGATATTATACAGGGATAGCAAATTTTTGCCGATTTTAGTTGAATTGCCTGCAAATATGATGCAAATGATGAACATATACCCGCTAATAGTAGGGACATTATTTGAAATAGTTTATTTTTGCTTGAAAGAGGGACAATAACAGCTAAAATTAGTGCAACAAGTAAGCCAATCAAAGCAAGTGTAACCCCGCTTACCGGGATGGGAAGCTATTGAATAGATGAAAGGCATGCATTGATCTTGTATTTAACCCAAACCGTGTAAATTAGTACCACTGAATTGACCAGTGATATCAGTGAAACATTAGTAAAAATGATATTCTCTTTTATGAATCTTTGATAATCTAAAATCCCCCGTTGCAATGTTAACTGCAGATATATTTTGGCTATTTCCAAACTCCATAGCAATCCATAGGTAACTGTAGTAAATCAATCGATACTTCTGATGGAAGGGGTTTTATTTCAATTCCTTTGTTGACTAAATTACCATCAATTTGATTTCTCAAAACATCTACATGTACCCGTCCCAAGAAAATATTGTCCTTTAAAATCCAAAGCCACTTTTCTTCAGAGTTCTGTACAGACATCAGTAAATAATTCTTGTAAGCTCCAAGATGAGGTTGAATTGGTGCTTCCTGAAATTTACTTCTAAGCGATAATAAAAGATCATTTGCGGGTTTATATTCTTCAAGCACCAGTGAATCTTTCTGTAGATTTAGTACACTTATGTTGCCACCGCAACTGGTAATATAAATATTTTCACCAATTTGCGCTGCGCTCGAACCTGCACCTGCAATAAAGCTGCAATACTCTCCCCTAACTTCTTTCCACTCGATACGGCCATTTTTTACATTTGCAATAAGCAATTTACCAGCCATCTCATTTTTCTTTTCGCTAGAGGGTACGTCAAAAGCAATTAGCACTCTATAATTATGCTCATCCCCAGACATTAACAGGGGTTGGGGTTGAGTTGCTCCTGATGGGAGAGGGGAGTTAAGAATTTGTTTTTTACAGTTTTTGAATGAAACAATAACCTTATCCCCTTCATTATAGACCTCTGCTTCACCCTCAATGTTTTCTATCATTCTACCAAAGTTAATCCCATTATTTCCTAGTTTTTTAATGTTGTAATCAGTATTTATGGACTCCAAATTAAGTGAACCTTCAAAGGATGTGGGGACTATCACAATCTTCTTTTCCCCATCCCAAATCATCTGAAAAGTATAAGCTTCTTGGGTAATTTTCCTAAATAAAGCGGGATTATCAATGAATATTCTACCTGTCAATGTATCAAAATGACATAAGTATGCACTGTCAGAGTTAATTTGATTTTTATCCTCAGCATCTTGAAGGAAAATCACAAATGGTATTTTCTTTGAGGTCATATTTACTGTACTTGAATTATGTGATGTTTCCCTGCTACATCCCGCAACGATAAAAAGCAAAGCAATTACGCAGATCAACAAAAATTTATTTTTCATGCTACGCTCCCCCTAAAAACAAATCTACAGGATGTGCCTATAAGGCTTCATTCTAAAAGGAAGCCTGCAATACAATCATTTAGTTTGTTTTGGCTATCCAGTATGTTTGTGCAAACTATATAGTTCGCTTGTGAAGTATGCGGAGGGTAAGGTTTCCATGTACTATCTGTGGGATACCACTTGCGTTGTTCTCTCTAATATTGGCCTAAATCGCCATCTGCTTAAATCATCTCTTAAGAATATTCTGTATTGCAATTTGGGATACTTCTTGTAAATAATTCAATTTCGGTTGAATTATAAAGGTTGAGTATTGACTCAACAGCTCGCTTCTCACCCAATTGCCCTGTGCTTCCACAACAAATGAAAGTACCTCTGGATCTTTTTCAATTGCTAGCCTATCAATCATTGGTAAAACCGCTTTCTTTTCACACATCTGCCCTAAAGTCAATGCCACTCTTCCTCGAACTAACGGTTGAGCATTATCAAGAGACCGTATTAATGGAATTATTGTTGATCTTCCTATATTTATTAGAGCCAATTTTACACATTCAGCAAGGTTGCTGTCTTCATACTGAAATAATTCAATAAGTGGTCACAATTGTTACCTATATTTCCCAAGGCAGATACAATATCACACAGTACCAGTACATCATCTTCCTTATTCAAGAAATATATTAGCGGCTTAACAGCTATCGGGTCACCGATTTTACCAAGAGCTTCAACTATGCCACAGCGTACATATGTGCTATCTTCTCAATAGCTGTACTAGGAACTTTGATTTTACCAAGCGCCACCACAACTCTACGTACCTTATAATCTCTATCTTGTATGGCTTCCAGAAGCGGCTCTAGGCTATCTTTTACTTTTAATTCCCCTAGGACCCAGGCTGCACCTAATCTTATTTCACAATCCTCACTTTTGAAAGCATCACCAATCTGCCTAATTACCTTTTCACCATTTTCAATCAGGCACTTTAAAATTTCCTGACAAATGTCATTATTACTTACGGTTTTAAACATGCATTGATTTTGCACTGTTGCCTTAACTAAATGTAGAAATTCCGGATCATCGGGTATTTTCACCCGTCCCTTTAACTAGGGACCTTCTCAAATTCTGAGATTGTTCTTCCCTAAAGACTCTTCTTAGTTTATTTATTTCTTCCCGATCCTCCTCAGTCAAAAACCCTGGTTCAACGGTATCTAGTATTATTGATCTTTCGTATTCTGAAGCCTGAATGGCCTCCCAGTTCTTCACTTTGGAACTAACCTTTCTTAAGACTGCTACCACTCGATTGGTTACTAAAATATATCCCGCAAAGAAAATATCACTACCATTCCAGTCCTTTTCATTGAAATATATACCCTTTTTGACTATGTTTAGTTTTGCGAACAATGAATTTGGTTTAGCAACAATTTTAGAGCGAGAATAATCAATTGAACTAACCTTAGAGGTAACTGCAAAACCATGATATCCCTTAATTAAATTACCAATTTTATCATATAAATCAATTGCATATGTCTTCCATCCTGTGAATTTATTAATCGTAAACAATTCTACTATGCGATCTGAAACAAGAAAGCCATCACTTGTCCAAATAAAATCATCGGGAACAGTTTTGCCTCCTATATATCTGTAAGGAACAAGTATAGGTGGATTTAGATCCCCTCTTAAAAGATTTATTTTGTCTTTACTACTTAAATAAAGTATATCTTCTGCTAACGCAGCCTTAAAGGCTCTATCCCTAATCTCAACTTGAAGCACAAAGATATCCTTTTCTAAATCTATTTTCTCACTTTTAAAAGTACAGGTAGCCTTTGGATAGAATCTTAGAAGTGCTTTATTTAAAATTTGCCTTATATCTTCAAAACGTTCATCTTCTTTTAATTTTTCAAGGTAGTTTAAGGCCCGCTTATCTCCAATTCGGCCTAATGTATCGACTATCAGCATTCGTACATAATTATTTTCTTCTTTAAGCATTTGTATCAACGGCTCAACTGCCAACTCTCCGATTTCAACCAAAGCCATTGAGGCCCGCCAACTAACGATTCGATCCTTATCCATTAATGCACATAACAAGGGTTTAACTGCTTTTGCAGATCCTGTTGATCCCAATGCCATAGCCACTAATCCTTGTTCATTAATGCTTTTATCTTTTAGTAACGCCGCAAGTGGTTCTACTGCAACTTCTCCAATCATCCCAAGTGATTTAGCAGCAATCCAACGTTCTTTACCTCTTAGCATATTTAGCAAAGTAGGTAATGCGGTTGAGTCTCCTAATTCACCTAAAGTAATTATGGCCTCTAAAGAACTTCCGTATTTTTTTACATCGTTAATAATTGGTTTTACTGCTCTTTTATCTCCAATTTTACCTAATGCTTTTATAGCATCTAATCGGATAGATGTATTCCCCTTATTTAATGAATTTATGAGAGGCAATACAGCTTTTGGATCGCCGATTTCCCCCAAGATGTTGGCAACTCTTGTAAAAATAATATCATTGCCATCTTCAAGACAAGTTTCTAGCAAGTGAACAAGGGGCTTTACTGTTTGGGTTCCAATCCTTACCAAGGCTTTTGACATTTCATCGCTAATTCGGTAGTTGTCCTGGTTTGATAGAACATTTATCAAGGGCATCACTGCACCTTGCCCCATTTTTCCTAATGCCTCAATCGCATTATTCTTTACTACCCTTTCTTCGTCTAATAATGCATCTATGAGCGGAAAGACAGCGGTCGAATCACCAACTTCACCCAGTTCCTTAGCGGCGTTTGCACGGGTTTTCCAATACACATCCTTCAGGTTTTTAATTAATGTTTCCATAATATTTCCCTACCATCTATATATCATTAATAAGGCTTGCTAGATCTGGCGAAAGATGGCCCCCTTTTTAGGCCCACCTAATTCTATGGCCAACCCCCTGGTTAAGCTCTGTAATTAATAAATACTTGGCCATTCTGGCTAAGTTATAGAGATATGTTATCGTTCCTGCAGTGTCAATAATGCCAATAATGTTACCGTTAGGACGTAGGTGCAGTTGACTTCTTTGGGTTGTAGCAATCTCGTTAGTCGGTTAGGTCTTTGTAGTTGTAACACAAAAGAACCGTCCCTCTGTGTTTCTTCTTTATGCTTCTTCCAGCCGGACATTATTACACTAAGCAATTGTTTGTCTAAGTTTTTTCGTGTAAATAATACGCACCTACATTTTATTGTATATTTTATGAAGTATCCTGATAATATAAAATAATTCTAAAGCTACAATTCCCAAAACTAGTGAAATATCGCCATACATAATTCTTTCCCCTCTCGTATCATATATTTAGAATTCTAAGATGAATCAGTAATATTAATCGTTCATCTTATACATCAAGTTGATCTTTGAAAACTGGAAATTAATTATTTCTTTTTGCTGCTGATCCAAGCACAATGGAGTCGTAAGATTGCATTCTGGGTAGATATCTCCCCCTTGGGGCTAGACCTCAAGAATGACCCCCTAACTTTTAACTCGTAGGTTGCTCAGCTTTTCGTTTCCCCTCTCGTTTGCAGCAGGACAGGTGGAAATATGATCAAACCCATGTCAAGAGAACCGTCCGCTTGACTAACCCAACCCCTGTAAATAAGTACCACTGAATTAACCAGTGATATCAGTGAAACATTAGTAAAAATGATATTTCCCTTTTGGAAGTAAATAATTGAATGTTATTGACAAGACAGAAAACCCATTTTCCATAAACCATTTTTGGTCTTCTCTATTCTATAAAACGTATATCCAACATCGCTTACTTTGTTAGGTACTGTTTTATATGTGATAAATATATAGGCCTCTTTATTGGTAACGATGATTTCTTCTACACTTTTAGTATCGTTCTTTAATATCCGAATAAGTTCTTCAGTATTGTCCGACACCGGATAAACAGAAATTTCTCTTAAATAAGTGTCCAGATCAGGAGTGGAACCCGGAACTAAGTTTATTAACTGATAACAAAGTCGATAATTCTTTGTTTGTACAGCATGTAAGTCCAAGGCGAAAATTTCTACTGGTTGCAACCCTTTAAGCAATTCATCGCTATATTCCTTTTGAGCCCTCTCATAAATTGTAGCCAAACGAGGAGTTAAATGTGTAATATCCTCAATGATCTCACGCTTACTTATATAATTGTTTAAAAAAACAGGTTTTGTATGATCCTGTTCTTGGCTTTCTTTCATTGATTCACATCCAACTATCAATAGTAATAAGAATGCCACCAGGAAAAAATATTTTTGCATGAACATGACCCCTAAACCAGTTTATTTACCCTCTGGAACCTAGGTTAACCAACCCAGCCATTTAGGACTGGATTATTACTTTTGGGGAACGCCTGATTTCCCAAGGTCTTACTTAAATTTATTATTATAGTAATTCTATTTAACTCTTAATGTATTTTCAATATAAAATTTTATATATTTTAAAATGCTAAGATGATGGTTAATTAATGATCATAAGGTTATAATGCAAAACGTTCATTATAACTTTATGATCATTGATCTTACCGCCCAGAAAGGAACCGGACATCTCTATATTACGTGGAACTGCACCAACAGTATCACTAGAGACATTCCCCGGAAGCATATCAAACTTTTGCTAGTTGAAAGTTCTTTGACTGGCATCTTTTGTTAGGGGCGAGAAAAGAAACTTGTGTAGGAATAGGTAGTCTTTTTAGTGCCATCGTTATCTTCCCACTGGAGACCTCGACCAACTGTGGTTCTCTTGTGCCATTACGGGTTGCCCTAGGGTGAGGAACATCAACCCTACAGTAAAACCACCAGTGATTTGGTTTTTGGGAACATTAAAGCTACCTCCCTTAATTCCTTTTTCAATACTTGGATAGGAAGGTAGCTTTTTAGTTTCAAAAATATTTTGAACCTACTACATAAAATTTATTTTTCTTAGGTAAGCCCGTCTTTAAAATGAGGGTCCTCACGATCGTTATTAACCTGACTATGGAATATTTCCTTTAAACTAAGATCGTCCAGAACCTCCTGGGGTTCAGTAAGTTTCACCTGGCTCATCACATCCCGAACACCCCTGGCCCTGGTAGCTGCTTCCACCGCGTTGTCAATTTCTGCTTGATTATCTGCGTTTCCTACTAGGTAAACAGTACCGCCTCTGCTTTCTGCACCAATATGTTTTACATTAACAGCGTTATTGGCAAACTCTTCATAAACTTCGGCTGTAACCTCGCCATCATTAATCTGGCCATCGGTACTGATGGTAACGCCATTTTCAATGCTCTTAATACCCTGTACCCGGGAAACTAGTTCGTTCAGTTGCCTTCTTTCGTGCAAAGTGTCTACCATGCCCATCAAATGTACTTCACCTTTTTGCACTAAGGTTTTAATACCGTAACTCTTTAGACCATCGGTTCTGTCTATCAAAGATTGGATATCCCGCTGCATTTCCTGATCTTGATATTTTGACATTATCTCATCTCCTTGGGTAGATTAGTATCTATTATTCCCTTAACGGAGAGAGCTATCAGTTTATTTTTTGTTAAAAAATCTCTTGATCAATTTGTTCTTCCGAGATGACCTTAATACCATTTTTACTTAATAACGCCGCAGTAACACCCATACCCGCCACAATCCTGCGCCCCACACCCGATAAGACACTTGGTACACGATTGTAAATGCGAGAACTACCGCAGGAAGGACTGCGCTCCTTTAATATGGCCAGCTTGATATCCTTTTCGAGGGCTATTTGTAAGACCTTTTCTGCCCCCTGTACAAACTCGGCGGTAACCTCCCGACCACCTTCACACAGACACCGGCCATGCCCGGCCAATACCTGAAAACCATCTCCGGTTTCAATATCCACTGGTTCTCTGGGGGTTAAGAGCCCGCCTAACTCCTCCGGGCACACAGCAATGGCTTTCCCCTGCTTAACCAGTGCTACTACTTCCGGAATCAGGTTATCTCCACCGTGGTATTTACAGGGAATACCCGCCAAACAAGCGCTCACTAAAATCATATTTCTCCCTCCTGTTCACTTTATCCATTGTAACACAGGAAGGTTTTCATCTTTGTTACATTTATTTTAATTGCAGTGGCTTTAGCCGTCCTTGATCTAACACCACCGGATGCCCATAGGCAGCCCGACTAAATACTTCTTCCGCCTCGTAAAGCGGTATTCCCTTTAGCTCCACCTTTTTTAAATCTCCTTCCCCAACTCCACGCAGAATCAATTCATAAAGGTACTGTACAGCCTGGGGCATAAAACCAAGTAATCTGGCTCCCACTACATCTGTGGCCACTGGATCGGTGCCCACAATCACTAAGTCGGAATTCACCGGCTTGCCATGGGAGGGTCCGGTACCAATCATTGCTTGATCACCGCTTAAAATCGTCAGGTCAATGGGCAGTTTCTCTCCCATGGCCGCAATAAAACTATGTAAACGTTCATGAATACCCCTTTGCGTTTTGGGCCAACCGTGTATCTCCGCCGGTGGCCAGGATAAGGCAATATTCTTGATGCCCAGGGAAACGGTAGCTTCCTCATGCTGTTTGATCTGGGTAAAGGACACCAGAACATCGGCCTTGGTAATTAATTCATTGATAGGTGTGGACGGGGGATAGGGATGATTTAGTGCCAACTCAACATAGGGCCCGTAGTTGGTGTCCACAAATTCTACCTGCTCCTGCTGCAAAATTTGCCGATAACCGGTCTGCTCCAGGACCTTTGGCGTAGGAGCTCCACCGGAACCACAGGCAACTACCACCCGACCGGGTTGTTGCTTCTTGATAAATTGAATCAGTTGCCGCAGGGTTTCCGGTCCCACTACTGTCCCAGTTTCCGGTGGACGGGTATTAACCCAGTTCGGGGTAATGACCACGGTATCTCCGGTTTTGAATAGTTCATCAACCGGCAGCATAGCCAGAGCATTCCCTAACGCGTTTCCTTCTAAGGGGTCTCTGGTAATGGCAACAAGGGGTCTTTCTACTCTTCTTTTGCGCATAGAATCCCTCCGTAGATATACTTTGTTTAGCATGGGCATTCACGGTGATCACTATGCTTCAAAAGACTAAACTTATTGTGTAACTGGCCTTACGTAATGCCAATCCTTAATTTTGTCATCACTGATGACACTGACATGTACATGGGTGAATTCCTTAAAAGCTTTGCTTACTGCTGTGGTTACCCGGTTATTGATGATATCGCATTCCGTCAGGCAAATCCGTTCGTTCGCTTCTATCACGATTTCCACTAAATAGCTGTTGGGTCCAATGCACATTGACCTTACACTGTGAACGTCCTTAACTCCCTCCAAGGCCAGCACGTAATTACCCATTTTTTCCACTTGTTCCGGGTCCGCAGCTTCTCCCAGGATGGCAGCAACGTTTTCCCTGGCTGTGGCAAGGCCAATAGATAATAACAACAGGCCAATAATGATGGATGCCAGACCATCAAAAAGTACATTATGGGTAACAACAGATAAAATAATGGCCCCGCCAGCCACAAATAAACCAATGAGGGCGGCTGAGTCCTCTAGAAATATAAATCGTGTGGCTGGGGTCGCTTTCGACAAAACTGGCACCGCCCGAAAATACATACCGATGCCTCTGCTAGGTTCACCCACTTCTACCATGATGGCCTTCACCGCCATGGTTAGAGAATAAATCTCAAATAAAATACTAACACCAATAATCCCCAGATTAAGGCCCACATATTGTAAATGTTCTGGATGAAAGATCTTTTGGATACCGCCGTAAATGGAAAGGGCACCACCAATAAATAACATCCCCAGGCTGGCGACAAAGCTCCAGAAAAATACCCTTTTGCCATGACCAAATTGATATTTATCATCAATAGGACGCTGGGATTGACGGATACCGATCAACAGGAAAAAACCGTTCGCCCAATCACCTAGCGAGTGTTTAAATTCCGCCATCATGGAAGCACTGCCACTGAGTATGGCAGCTACCAGTTTCATAATCATAATGACCCCGTTGGCAATTAGGGCAGCTTTAATGGCAGACTCACTACTATGGGCCATCTTACCAACTCCTTTACTTCTCTGTAATATTCCTTAGTTTATAGGATGGTACTACCGAAAAAATTTGGTAATTATTAAATACAGAAAATCCCCAGAGAAATCTCTGAGGATTTTTTAATCTTGCCCCACTAAGCCGTCCACTCGGTGTTTTTAAAGTACCCGCTTCTCGCAGGTGGGTGCCCGCTAGCTTGGTTCTACCTTCCGCTAATGTACCCTAAAGGGCGCAAGAAGTACGGCTTGATATTCGCAAACTAAGTCTGACTCCCGAAAAAACACTGTGGTTTTAAAAATCATCAAGCAGCGCACAAAGCAGGATTTAGTGTGGATTCTGCAACCCAGCACTATTTGATTGTCGAAAGTGATCACCTTCTAGAGGTATCATATCAAAAAATAATTTAATTAGTCAAGTCCGAGATGAAGTTACTTTTTACCTTATCGATTTCCCTAGACGCTGCAGGAGTTGTGATATATAGTATCGTTATAAAGAATACCACCTACTAGGAGCAAAAAACTTTTGATGGTTGACCTTATAAGGCTGCTATTCTTCGCGGGGAGGAGATGAAATATTTTGCAGGAGAGAACGGCTCTTATCGCTGGTGCAACTGGATTAGTGGGAAATGAACTGCTGCAAATCCTGCTGCAAGAAAAAGAATACGGGAGGGTTTATGCCCTCGTCAGAAAACCTCTCACGGTGAAACATCCGAAGCTACTAGAAATCGTCTGTAATTTTGACCGGCTTGAAGAGGTAAAAGAATACTTTGCAGTGGATGATGTTTTTTGCTGCTTAGGAACAACCATCAAAAAAGCCAAGACAAGGGAAGCGATGTACAGGGTAGATGTAGAGTATCCTGTTACCTTAGCCAAATTGGCCAAGGCACAGGGGGCCAGTCATTTTCTGTTTATAAGTTCGGTAAATGCGAATGTTGAGTCATTAATCTGGTATCCCAAGATGAAAGGACAACTTGAGAAGCAAATAAAAAGCATTCCCTTTGCAACGACCTCAATCCTTCGTCCGTCGCTGCTTTTGGGAATGCGCAAAGAGTTTAGATTTTTTGAGAGCATAGCAAATAAAGTAGTTAGAGGTCTTTCCAGTTTGTTGAGGAAATCATTACCCAGTCAGGTGGCAATAGAAGCAAAAGTCGTAGCCCAGGCCATGTATCAGATTGCCCAAATGAATAAATTAGGAGTAACGATTTATTCCCCGGAACAAATGGAGAACATTATCAAATAACACGTCCTCAGTCTAAATAAAAAAGATTCAGAAGTAATCTACCTCTGAATCCTTGAATTATAAAGATTTGGTGGAGACAAGCGGGATCGAACCGCTGACCTCTTGAATGCCATTCAAGCGCTCTCCCAGCTGAGCTATGCCCCCGTAACAAAAATTATTGTAGCATAGTATCTATTATGATGCAAGTCCAATTTTAGAAATATATGGTCAAAGATACAGCCGTAAGCGAGATTCTGTTCTAGTAGTCATCTATCTAAGGAGAAAATTCTCCTTCCTCGCTAAGCGAGGTGCCCCTACCCGCAGGCGGCAAACGCCCCTGCCTATTTGGGTTGCACGCTAGTGGAGTTTACCCTTGCACTCACCGGTCACCCGGTGACATTGTTTCTGTGGCACTTTATGGCTACTTGCAACTCGGTGAGTTGCTTTTACCGTCGTCAGGTCACCCTGCCCCGGCTTGCGCCGGGCACCAATTTACACGATCTCCGACCTAAGGCCAAAAACCGTGTGCGTGTCTCGACTTTCCTCTGCCCCATTTCCATGGAACAGCGACTACCCGCTGTACTTTGATCATGCCGCAATTACTGCGACATTTATTAATTATACTCGAATTTCATGATAAATCAAGTTTCTTTGATTGACATTCCAGTAAGAAAATCCAAAATAAATAAGTAACCTGCCGAAGACAGGTTACGATAAAGCTATTTTATTCTTACTTTTAAACCACCTATGATAAAATTTTCGTCTACATAACGGTCACCAGCCTGAGTCAATTTAATCCAATCCGAAGCATGTACAAAGTTTTTGTCGCCACCTCTTTCGATCATCGCAGCTTCTTCCAAAGCCAATATTTCCGGTATTAATACAGTTCGGCTGGTATTCATTTTAGCGGCCAGATTGGCTACACTAATGGCTAAACCTGGTTCAACCTTCTCTTGTTCAAATAAAACCTTCAATAAATGATCACGAATGGAATCGGAACTATGGTACAATGACAATTTTTTATTTGCCTTCCATAGCTCTAATTCACCACTGGTCACTAAGGGCCATTTATCAATTTCTACTAAAGAATCTGTCATTAGTTTTACTTGCCTAGTCATCTCTGGTTGAAAATTTTTAAACAAAATATACTTAATTTTACCTAGAATAACAATGTCCATTTCCTTGCGGCAGATGGTAAGAAAATTATCACTGACAAAAGCTGTGGCTAATTCGTTGTTCATATAAAAGCTAACTTCTTTGCCTGGGATGGGATACTGGACTTCCGTATAGCTAATCTGCTTTACCACATAAGGGTTAATTAGGGCCTTTGACATTGTACATCACTCCTTTTTCCAGGTTACTATATCCATATCAAAAACCAGGAATATTTCCTAGAGTATTTTTAAAAAACATTTTTTTTAGGTCTAGAAAATGTGCAGTTAAATAAACTATAGAAACGACAGATCGTTCCTGGGGGGTAAAATTTTTCCAACAAACTCTCTAAAATATGTATATTTTTAACCTTATTTACCAAAACTCAACTCAACATCATAGAGCGGCAGGATTTTTTGTTATTATGGCGAAGAAGTAATAAAGTAACCACAAGGGGGATGATTAGTATGGAAACTCAAAAACCTAGCTCTGGTTATAGGGTCAACCAAAAGAATGACGGATCCCTTATCGGTATTGAGGTTATCTGCTGTAACAAACACATTGGTGAAGTTCGATTTAAAGATGGTGAAGTTCTCTCTTGTCCAGAATGCCGAAGTAACCATAAAGTAAAGATTCATCATAATCATTTCCATATTGATCGAGAGGAAAGTTGACTTTAAATTCAATCGCTAAATTACGTTGGATGAACTTGTCCAAATTAAGACCGGACGTATCCTGTTGGGCCTAGCCAAAAGGGTACTAGGGTAGCAGGTAGAAGTCCTAGTGTACATTTATTAAAGGAGAAAACAAATGGTCCGCACCTATGGGTGCGGACTTTATTGTGTAGGTTTTTCTATTAAATGATGCCAGTACCGGGCAGGCATGAACTGACGTTGTACTTTCCGATTGGTCCTGCCTTCCACAGCAATTCTCTGAAAATAATTTTGCCATAATTCTTGGTAGAAAGCTTCATTTTCCTCCCAATTCAATTGCCCCGTGCCAGCCAGTTCACGAATCAACCATCTTTCTTGATTATAAAAGGCTGCCACTCCTCTTTTCAGATCATGAATAATCCAGTTTTGATCCGCCAGTCGCCTGGCAAAATGAGGCGCCATCAGCCCCACAATATTGTAATCCGGTTCAAAGGGGGCGTAGTAGAGCTCTCCTTGAATCTTCTTGAAACGCAGCAGGCCCAACATACGGTGCCTTTCCACTCCGACTTTTTGGCTGATTCTCAACACTTCCCGTACTGGTTCCAGCGAAAGATGGCCATTAATGTCAGCTCCTACCCGCCAACCAAATTGCAAGTACCGATAGATAAGTGTACCTACTCCCGGCAGTTCGGAGAGATAAACATAAAAGACATGTTCCAGGGCTTCGTGGGATATTTTTCGTTCAATGGCATCGTATACCTTCCCTGCTTTGTCCGAATCGGTGGCAATCACCCTGGGTTGACTAAACAAATCCGGTTGGTAGGACTGCTGAGCCATGATTTGTTCCGGCTTTTCAGAACGATAATAGGCTTCATAAATAGCAGTCAGGAGCCCCTCAAAGCTGCCGTCATAAAGATAAATGATCATTTTTAAAGTTCTCCTGTAATACTGGTGAGGGCATCTTGAACCGGTTGTTGATCTTCGACATCTGAAAATAAAGCAAGCTGAGTATAATTTTCTACCTTGGTAGGCTTAGCTAGTAATTTTTCTTTAATGGTTTCCTCCCGGTAAGGAATTTGGCCAAAGTATTTTCCTTTGCAGGTTAAAAAATACCGAGCCCGTTTCATAACCACTCCCAGCTTTTGGAGATCTTCAAAATCTAAAGAATGAAAACGGCGTGCCGTAAGAATTCTTTGGGCCGACTTTACGCCAATGCCGGGAACCCGTAAGAGAAAGCGATAGTCGACTTTGTTTACCTCCAGGGGAAACAGATGTAAATTGCGCAGTGCCCAATCGGATTTAGGATCCAACTGTAAATGAAAGTTTGGGCTTGCCTCATTGAGTAGTTCCTTTGCTTCAAAACCATAAAATCGCAACAACCAGTCTGCCTGGTACAAGCGGTGCTCTCTGTTTAGCGGCGGAGATGCTAAAGTAGGCAGTTTGGGATTTGTAGAGACCGGTACATAGGCAGAGTAGTAAACCCTTTTTAGGTGGACACGGCGGTAAAGACTTTCCGAAAGCTGCAGAATGCGCAGGTCAGTATCCGCTGTCGCACCAACAATTAACTGGGTACTTTGTCCCGCTGGCACAAAGGCAGGGGCCTTCCGCGATTGTTTCCGTTCTTCTTGGCTCTCTACAATTTGTGAGCCGATGAGTTTCATGGGCTGCAGGATATTTTCTCTTTTTTTCTGCGGTGCCAGTAACTGTAAACTCTCGCTGGTGGGAAGTTCGATATTTACACTCATGCGGTCCACCAGGGTGCCGGTTTCTGCAATTAAACGCCAATCGGCACCTGGAATGGCCTTGACATGAAGGTAACCGTTAAATCTGTATTGAGTTCTCAGTAGTTTTACGGTACGCAATAAAGCTTCCATGGTTTGATTGGGATTGGGCCAAACAGCTGAGCTTAAAAACAACCCCTCGATATAATTTCTTCGGTAAAAATTGATGGTTAAGTCTGCCACTTCCTCCGGGGTAAAGGCTGCCCGGGGCAGATCGTTACTGGCTCGGTTAACACAATAGGCACAGTCATAGACACAAAAATTAGTCTGTAGGATTTTTAGCAGCGAGATACAACGTCCATCCTGGGACCAGCTATGACAAATACCGCTAGCAGAGGCATTGCCCACTCCACCTGGTTTATTTTTGCGATTGCTGCCACTGGAGGAACAGGACACATCATACTTTGCCGCAGCAGACAGAATATTTAATTTCTCTGCCAGATCCACAAATAACACCTCAAATCACTCGACCGAACATATGTTTATGTTTTATAACTTATCATATTTTTTCTCCCTTGGCAAATAAAAAATACCTGCCCCTAATTTGGCGGGCAGGCAACAGCTTTATAATACTCTACCATTTCTTGCAAGGCTTCCGGGTTGAGGTTGCCAGTGACACTGGTTGTCTCAAAGAAGCGTTTGGGCACTTCTACTTGGTTAAAATCATAGCCTAGCTGACGTCGGGTATCCTGTTTCAGCCTAAATATGTCTTCCCCAAGCTTTTCCAGTTCTTCCTCTGTGCTGTGAATGCCGATGGAAGCTAAAGCTGCCAGCACAGTGTCCAGCTGGTAAATCTCCCGAGCAAAGAGGCAAATGGTGAGGCAGTTCAAGACATTACGCCATTTTTCTTCTTTCACCAAGGCCTCTACTTTTTCCATCGGGGATTTATTCTTTAGTTTTTGATCCACCGAATATCCGGCATTATCTAAGTGACTATGTCTGGCTCCTACAGCCTGTCCCAAGATGTTAGCATAGCCTGTATGATAGCCCGCTATCTCGTTTTTGGCCAGGGTCATCGCATATTCCTGCCCACCGTACCTTTGGGCGGCAGCATAGGCGCCAAGGGCTAAGAAACGATATAGCTCATTGGGCTGCTGGACAAGCTTTCTGAGAA
Source organism: uncultured Desulfotomaculum sp. (assembly GCA_946411205.1). Taxonomy (GTDB): domain Bacteria; phylum Bacillota; class Desulfotomaculia; order Desulfotomaculales; family Desulfotomaculaceae; genus Desulfotomaculum. The sequence continues at coordinate 7,613 of CAMKDG010000038.1, read as the reverse complement.
TTTCCAGATAAGGCTTGGACTGATCAAAGGCTGGCCGGACACCGAGCTGTTCTTCGGTCAGTAACCCTTTTTCGAAGGCTTCGGTTACCCAGCCCAACAGCACGCCAGCGGATATGGCATCCAACCCCAGTTCCTCCACAGCATCAATCAATTCATAAATCTTGTCCTGGCTAGACATGCCTAAAAAAGAGCCTAGAGCAAAGATTAATTCATGATCATAGGACAGATTTCTGGATTCGTAATCGTACCCCGGACCAAATTCTCTGCGATGCAAACCGATATGAATGCAGCCAACCGGGCAACCGGCACAGGCCATTTTGCGGATGAGGCTTTGTTCCGCAAAGGCTTCTCCGCTGATGGCTGCAGCTTGGTCGAAAGAGCTTTGCTGCAAGTTTTTGGTTGGCAGACCATTAAGATTGTTCAGTCCGTTGACATTAATGGCTGTGCCGATGCCATGATACTTATCCATAATATCGGTGGTAACCGCTTTATTATAGATCTCTTTATAAACCCGGTTGTATTGGGCGAAGTTTTCAATGGGTTCTTCCCTCTCGCCATGAATTACCACAGCCTTCAGATTCTTGGAGCCAAACAAGGCTCCTAAGCCCAGGCGACCAAAGTGGCGGTAGGTATCAACATTGACATTGGCAAAACGTACACCCCGCTCGCCGGCTGGCCCGATGCGGATACAACTGCGATGCCCCCGACCCGGCTCCAAATCCCGGAGGATGCTGCCGGTTTCCGAAACTGATAGCCCCCACAGGGCCGTGGCATCTTTAAATCGTACACCTTGATGACTGACGGATAGGTACATCGGCCGCTTGGCCCGTCCCCTAATAACAATGGCCTGAAACCCGCTCATGCGCATGGCCAGGGCCAGCCGCATACCAGCGTAGCTCTCTCCCCACTCACCGGTTAACGGTGAGCGGAATACCGCCACCGTTTTGGTTACCACCGGAAAAATGGTGGACATCGGGCCATTGGCTAGAATAATAGGCTGCACCGGATCTAAAGCATCCTTCTCTACATCTACCAGCTCGGAAAACAGTTTGGTGGCCACGCCAATACCCCCGATGAAGGGTGCTAAATCCTCCCGACGGATGGTTTCTACTCGTTCCTCCGCCAAGTTAATCACTAAAATTCTGGGTACTGGTTTAACGGCCATCTTCTCTTACCTCCATGGTAATTACCTGGTGCGGGCAAAAGCGAGTACAACTGCCGCATTGAATGCAGATGAGCGGTTTATTGCTGGTAGGATCGAAACGAATGGTTTTAACCACACAGGCTTCCACGCACTCTTGACACCCCAGACATTTTTCCGAAATGAATCGAACACCACCACCGTTGCGGGGTAGGAGAGCACCGCAATGGCAAGCCTTGGCACAGGCTGGGTCTAAACAGCCTCGACAAATATTGGCCAAAAAGCGGCTTTGCAGCCCACCAGCCGTATGAATCTGAATCGCTGACTGTTGCAGGGAAAAGCTGTGCCGTACCGTTCTGGCACAGGCCAACATACAGGAATAACAGCCGATGCATTTGGCCATATAGTTTGCTTGCAGTATTTTCGCCATGGTAACCCCTTATCGTTAGTAAAGTGAGATGTATTAGGGATACACGCGATAAAGCATGCGCGGGTAAGGAATGGTCTCCCGCACGTGATCCAATTTGCAAATCCAGGCCACGGTTCTCTCCAGGCCTAAACCAAAGCCAGCATGGGGCACACTGCCGTAGCGGCGTAAATCCAGGTACCACTCAAAAGCTTCCTGCGGCAGTTTGTGCTCTTCGAGACGCTGTTCTAAAAGCTGCAGGTCATCAATCCGCTGACCACCGCCAATCATCTCGCCGTAACCTTCCGGTGCGATTAAATCGGCCCCTAAGACTACTTTGGGGTCTGCGGGATCTGGTTTCATGTAAAAAGCTTTAATTTCTGTGGGATAGCGATCAATAAATACCGGTGAGTCAAAGCTTTCGGAAATAATCGTTTCGTGAGGTGCGCCAAAGTCCTCGCCCCACACAAACTCCTCCCCTTTGCTCTTTAACAGTTCAACGGCTTCGGTATAGCTGAGTCTGGGAAAGGGAAGTTTAACAGCTTCCAGTTTACTGATATCCCGGCCCAATAATTCCAAATCTTGGCGGCGGCGTTCCAAGATCCGCTGCACAATGAAATAAACCATTTCCTCCTGCAGCTTCATGTTATCTTCATGGTCAAAAAAAGCTGCCTCGGCTTCAATCATCCAAAATTCCATCAGGTGACGACGGGTCTTGGATTTTTCTGCCCGGAAGGTTGGTCCAAAGCAATACATGCGTCCTACCGCCATGGCGGAGGCCTCATTGTACAGTTGACCGCTCTGGGTAAGATACGCCTTTTCACCATGATAGTCCAATTCAAATAAAGTCGTAGTACCCTCGCAGGCCGCGGGTGTAATAATGGGGCTATCCACCAGGGTAAAGTCATTTTGGTGAAAAAAGTCCCGGGCGGCCTGTTCAATTTCCGCTCTAATGCGTAATACCGCATTTTGCCGTGGGGTTCTAATCCACAGGTGTCGGCGATCCATTAGGAAGTCTACGCCATGCTCTTTATGGGTAATTGGATATTCTTGGGCTAAACTAATGAGTTCTACCCCGGTTACAGACATTTCATAGCCACCCATAGAGCGGGGCTCTTCTCGTACAACTCCCTTTACTCGAATAGCAGATTCTTGGGTAATACCTTTAGCCATTTCAAAAAGTTCCGGTGCTTCACTCTTGACTAATACGCTTTGCACCATACCGGTGCCGTCCCTGACAATTAAAAATTGGATCTTACCGGAGGAACGTTTGTTGTATAACCAGCCCTGAATCGTTACTTCTTCCCCTACATGTTTGCCAAGATGCTTAATCAATGTACCCTGTTGCATTTCTTCACCTCAACACAAAGTTTTCCATATTATATTATCATTCTCTACGGTGTTAAATCTATACAAACTTACAACCGCATAGCAAAGAGCCCCTGCTTTGAGGGGCTCTTTTGTTACACCAAATCTTTTTTAGCTACATCCCGAGCATGCAGGGCTGCTCCTAAGGCTCCAGCCAATTGGCCCAGTTCCGGTGCAATTACCGGTGCGCCAGCTTCTATGGCTAAACGGTTTCTGACATCCTGGTTTTTAGCCACACCACCGGTAAAGAGTATCTGCTTGGCGGCAGCACCAAAACGGCTGGCCATGCCCCAGACACGCCGGGCCACCGAGCGGTGAATACCGGCGATGATGTCCTGTTTATCGGCTCCTTTGGCCAGCAGACTGATAACCTCGGATTCAGCAAAAACAGTACACATACTGTTAATCTCCAGAGGTTGACGGTCTTTGGCCAATTCCGCCAATTGGCTGACATCCACTCCCAGAGCTGCTGCCATTACCTGCAAGAAACGGCCGGTTCCAGCAGCACACTTATCGTTCATAGCGAAGTCCAGCACTTTACCGTGATCATTCATTAAAATAGCTTTGCTGTCTTGACCGCCGATATCAATCACCAGTCCACCACCACGGACAAGGTAATTAGCACCTCTGGCATGACAGTGTATCTCCGTTACTGCCTTATCGATAAACCCCAGGGAAATCCTACCATAACCAGTTCCTACTTTATAGGCTACTTCACTTTCGCTAATTCCCGTCTGTTGCAGCAATTCCTGATAGGTATTTAGTCCAGCCTCTTTGGGACTCCAGCCAGTGGGACGAACCAAAGAGTAAATTTCATCTTCCTGCAAGAGAACCACTTTTGTTGATATGGAACCTACATCTATGCCAGCAGTGATCATCTACTATTCCCCCTGAACTAGCTCCAGAAAGGCTTGTACCCGAACCCTGAGCTGCTCCACATCGGATTCTGAGTAATCGGTCTCCAAATGCATATAGGGTAGGTTTAGCTTATTTTGTACATAATCCCGGATAACAAAGGCTTCTACGTTATAGGTATGACAGGCTTGCCAGGTTAGATCCACCACGGCATCCACTTGATATTCCTGAGCCATTTTATGAATTAACTCTAATCTTCCCTCATTGGGAGACATGCAGGAACAGGGAATGCTCAGGTATTTTTCGGCTAAGGCAACCATTACATCTTTAGTGGGGTCTTCATCAACCAGCCGATCCAGTGCTTTGTAGCCAGAGCAGTTTTCAAAGGCCACCACCGAAGCACCACTCTCTTCCAGCAAACGTACCACTTTCTCAGAACCAAAACCAACCGGACAGCCCGTTAACAAGATACGGGGTGTTTCAGCAGTAAAGGGACTGCTACCCTGGGCAGTAAGCTCTTCAATTTCAGCCGTTAAGTCTTCCACTAATTTAATCCCGTCTTCTTTATTAATATTAAAGCCCTTTGTCCAGACCGAAACCAACAGATCTACACCCGTGACCGGTGAGGGTTTAACCTTGGTGGTAGCATGCAGGCGGCGCATGGCCTCTCTTTCCCGGTTCATTAGTTTGATGGCCTTTCTGAGATCTTCTTCGGAGATTTCCACCGCAAATTTTTCTGCCAGCCAATCTTTAAAAATCTCCATTTCTTTGGTCCAGGCGGCCAGTGTTTGTTCCCCATTTTGGTTTTGGGGCAAATTCATGACATGCATGGGTTTGATTTTGCTCATTAACTCATACATTTTTTTCTTACCATCGCAGGTGGTTTCTGCCACCAATACATCCGCTGCTTCGAAATACGGACACTTTTTGCTAACAGCAAAGCCATAGCTTGATTTAATCAAAGGACAAAGGTTTCTTGGCAAATCTCTTTCAGCAGCTGCAATGGGTTCTTGCCGAGTGCCGCACAGGGTCACGGGATGAGCTCCTGCTGCTAATATGATCTCTTGGGGGGAATAAGTACAGTAACACCCAACTACCTTTTCTCCCTCTTGTTTAGCGTTTTGTACGGTAAGCACATTTAAATTTCTTAATTCATCAAAAATCTTCATGCTTTGAGGTCTCATGAATTGCTTCCTCCGCTTTCATTTTATTCATTCCATTTAAAAATATTAGAGCCAAAAATTCATATTCCTTTTATAATAAATATGAAATTATTTCATGGATAACCGGATTATTATAACTTACGTTGCATTGCTGTTCTTTCTGCTGATTCCCTGTGATATAATTTTGACAAGGGAGGGACCAAATGGTGTTTGATATTATCTGTTATCGCTTAAAAGGCCACCTTAATTATCAATGTGAGATTGTAGCTGCGGGGAAATCCATCGAAGATGCCGTGGACAACTGGCAAAATGTTGTAGACAGTCACAGAGTTACTGGTTTTGCCAGCCAAGAGGCAGCCAATGATTATGTCAGGGAAAAATATGAGAATGATTCTAACTAACCTCTGCTGTCAACAGTAAGACCCTCCTAAGCAATGTAGGAGGGTCTTACTGTGTTTACCAGCAGATCCTTTGAGACCGCCTCCAGGGCATTTTCATGGGGAGGCTTTACGTTATGTAAGGTGTAGGTTAAGCCAAGTTTCTGCCATTTGTGAATGCCTAAAGGGTGGTAAGGCAATAAGTCTATTTTTTCTACCTGGTCGCCTAGGGTAATTAGGAGTTCTTTTAATGTAGCGATCTGCCCCGGAGAATCATTGATGCCCGGAAGCACAACATAGCGTATCCAGAGGGGAGTCTTTCTTTCCTGAATAGTTTTGAGGGCAGCGTAAAATGTGTCGTCACTTTTACCTGTCAGCCAGCGGTAAAGCTGATGATCTGCGGCCTTTACATCCAGCAACAACAGGTCCGTATAGGGTAAGACCTTTTCCAGAGCGATTCTGCTGACCCAACCGGAGGTGTCAACGGCTGTATGAATCCCTGCCTTTTTACATTCTTTCAATATGTCAGCAGCAAATGCCGCTTGTAGTAATGGTTCACCCCCGGAAAGGGTTACACCGCCTTGACTCGTAAAGTAAGGTTTAAATCTAAGCACCTTTTTTATTACATCCGAAGAATCTATCTCATACCCCTCCTGGGGATTCCAGGTGTCTGGGTTATGGCAATAGCGGCACCGCAAGGCGCACCCCTGAAAAAAGATAACACAGCGCAACCCCGGACCATCCACCGTACCGCAACTCTCAATGGAATGAAGTCTTCCTTTCAATGGTTTCCCTCCCTGTTAGAGTCTCTCAAAGAAGGTTCTCTGAATCACTTCAAGCTGGTGAGCCCTGGAAAGTTTGGTGAAATGTACGGCATATCCGGACACCCTCACCGTTAACTGTGGATACTTCTCCGGTTCCTGGATCGCCTTTTCCAGGGTTTCCCGGTCCAGAACATTAACGTTTAGGTGGTGAGCCTGCTGGCTAAAATAGCCGTCTAGGATAGCAACTAGGTTACCCACCCTGTCTGCCGCAGTTTTACCCAAGGCCCTGGGAATCATGGAAAAGGTATTACTGATCCCGTCTAAGCAGGCTGCATAGGGCAGTTTGGCCACGGAATTAAGACTGGCCAGAGCTCCGTTGGTATCTCTGCCGTGCATGGGGTTGGCACCGGGAGCAAAGGCTGCCCCGCTTGGCCTGCCATCAGGAGTTGTGCCGGTTTTTTTACCATACATCACATTGGAAGTGATGGTCAGTACGGACAGGGTGTGCCTAGCCTCTCTATAGGTGGTATATTTTTTCAAAGCATGACTAAAACCACGAACTAATTCGACGGCGATGGCATCCACACGGTCATCATCGTTTCCGTACTTAGGGAAATCACCCACAATTTTGAAGTCAACGGCTATGCCTGCCTCATTCCGTATCGGGGTAACTTTAGCGTGTTTAATGGCACTCAAGGAATCTGCTACCACTGATAGGCCAGCTATACCGAAGGCCATTAGGCGTTCCACGCTACTGTCGTGTAAAGCCAGTTGTATCTTTTCGTAGGCGTACTTATCATGCATGAAATGGATTAAATTCAGGGTACTAACATAAAGCTGGCATAACCAGTCTTGCAATTCTATAAAATTTCTTTTCACCTGTTCATACTGTAGAACTTCTCCCTCCGGCAGGGGAACCTCCGGGGCCAGTTGTTTGCCTGTGATTTCATCCCGGCCACCGTTAATCGCTAACAGTAACAGCTTGGCCAGGTTCGCCCGGGCTCCGAAAAACTGCATCTGTTTCCCTATTTTCATCGCTGATACACAACAGGCAATGCCGTAATCGTCACCAAAGTAGCCGCGCATGAGGTCATCATTTTCATATTGCACGGAGCTGGTCTGGATGGAGATTTGGCTGCAAAAATCCTTAAAGGGTTTCGGTAAACTCTTTGACCACAATACCGTTAAATTTGGCTCGGGAGCCGGGCCGAGGTTAATCAGTGTTTGCAAAAAACGATAGGAGTTCTTCGTCACCATGGTTCTTCCGTCCAATCCCATTCCCCCGATGGCTTCCGTAATCCACATCGGGTCACCGGCAAATAATTTATCGTAATCCGGTGTTCTCAACTGCCGGGCCAAGCGCAATTTAATGACGAACTGATCAACTAGTTCCTGGGCTTCCCTTTCATTTAATAAGCCGGTTCTTCTATCTCTTTCAATATAGATGTCCAGAAATGTGCTGACCCGGCCCAGCGACATAGCAGCCCCGTTTTGCTCCTTGATGGCAGCCAAATAGGCAAAATATAGCCATTGAAAAGC
>CAMKDG010000037.1 GCA_946411205.1 uncultured Desulfotomaculum sp. | reverse complement strand
TTGCCACTCCGTCCGTCACCGAACCGGCCACTCCTTTAATAGCAAAAACACCCAGGAAGACTGTCGAGCAAAGTCCTAATACTGTCATAGCCACGGTTTTCATTAGATCTGCCAAGCGAGATACCTGAAATCTCTCAGAGAAATAACTTAAAATGTTTAATACTGCCGAGAAGAAAAGCAAGGGAAACACAATCACTTTAATGACCGTGCCAATCACTGTGATGGAACCAAAAATAATGGGATGGAAGATCGCCGTAGAAGCCACTCCTCCCATAGCAGCTAACAGAGTGAGTAGCAATGGCAACAGTGCTTGCATGAAGTGCACCATCGTATCGATGGCTTCCCGGCCAATATTCAATGCTAAGGTAAAGGAACCCACTGCCAAGGTCATTAGTACCATGTAGCTGACTGCATAGGCCAGTTTACCGGTAGTCCCTTTCTCAAAAGCAGACATTACGTTTTGCAATACGGCACAGATAACCGCTAAAACCACCAATTTACCCAGCAGAGAGGTATTCGCTACCACTTCTTTAAACAAATACTTAAAGAGGCCCGTGAAGATATCGGATACTTGTACCTCCACGTCTCCTTTAATAACCTGAAGCACTAATTCTTTAAAGTTTAGCTCCGGTATAGCTCCTTCAATTTCTTCATTCAGATGATTTACAAATTCCTCCAGCTTGCTTATCTCCAGTTCAGCCAACTGCCCCTCTGGACTAAGGACCGGCTGTTCCGATACTGCTTGTACAGGAGTTGGGAATAACAGCAAACACAAGAGTAGCGTGATATAGAGTATTCTAGGCATCCGATCCCCCTCCCCCACCTTAAGGCACCAGTTTTAGTAAGGACTGTAAGACGGCTACGATAATGGGTACCGCCATTACCAAGACAATGATCTTGGCGGCAAACTCAATTTTAGAAGCTAAAGCACCTTCTCCAGCATCCCGGCAGATTTGGGAACCAAAATCTGCGATGTAGGCCACACCAACAATTTTTAAAATAGTTCCCATGTACACCATGTTGACATTGGCCTGACTGGATAAATCTCTAAAAATGCTAAATACTGCGGTGATTTGCGGCAGCATAATGATAAAAATGATGATGCCAGCCGTCATGGTTAGTAATGTGGCCATGGGTGGTTTCTGGTGGCGTAAAATAATCGCTAAGATGCAAACCACCATGCCCAATCCTACAATTTGAAAAATGTCCATACCTCGACACCATCCCTTGACGCCCGCTTTAAAACAACTTAAAAACTGATTTTACTTGGTCGAACAGGCTGCCCAGCAATTGGACCACCCAAAAAAGCACTACCGTAAGTCCTCCCAGGGTAGCCAAGATAGCGTAGTCATCCTTTTTATATTCCTTTAACAGGGTACTGAGTACGGCAGTCAATAAACCTACACCGGCAATTTTAAAAATGAGGTCGATATTGCCCATATTTTTCTCTCCCTCCACATTTCCTGATTAACTAGATGAAGATAAGCACCAAGGTAAGTCCTCCCAGAAAACCCAGGTAATTATAAACCTTGGTATTTCTCTGCGAGTCATCCTCTGCCTTAGCCTGTTCCAGTTTAAGCTGCTCCCTGGTCAGAGCTAAATGTTTTAATTGATCTTCCCGATCGGAAATTCCCAGGCTGTTGCCCAATTCCAGCAAGATGGTACGATCACTCCTGTTAAGAGCCGATTTAGGATAAAATTCGTTGATAGCCGCCTCCCAGGACTCCCTAGCGGTAATGCCTCGCAGGGTTAGCAGTTCCTCACTGGCCCGGTTAAACAGCAAAGCAATCCGTGGGTCACAACGCTCTGCCACCAAGGCCAATGCCTCTGGCAGAGGGGTTGCCCCGTAAGACACTTCTGTTTCCAGCATCTGCAGGGCATTTAATAATGCACGAATTTCCGTGGGCCGCCGACTGTAGCCACTGGCCACTGTCATGCCAATTAAGGTACAGGAGAAAACGACTGCCGCAGCTCCCAATAATTTCAGCATAACTTCACCCCCAACGACCGCAGGGTCTGGCCGTCAATAATGTCTTCCACCGTTCCCACACCTCTGGAGCGGCCCAGTATCACAAACCGCTGAAAGGCTTTAATTTGAAACAAATATTTCAGTGCCGGCCGGTCTGCCAATTCCTCCAGGGACGAACCATGGATGGTTGTCAGCACTTTAATGCCTGCATTAATCACTTCTTCCAGTGCAGCGATATCTTCCTGACGACCAATTTCATCCGTCGCAATCACCGTGGGTCCCATGGAACGCAGCAACATCATCATTCCTGCTGCCTTGGGACAGGCATCCAGCACATCGGTACGAGGGCCCACCTCCCGTTGGGGCACGCCCCGGTAACAGCCCGCAATCTCGGAACGCTCGTCCACTACTCCCACCGTAGCTCCCGGAAACCCTAACTCCGGCACCCCGGAACTTAACCGCCGGACGAGATCTCTGAGCAGGGTAGTCTTACCACAACGGGGCGGTGACACCAACACGGTATGAAAAAATCTGCCGTCCGGTGCTATTAGATAAGGTAGCACCCTGTCTGCAGCTCCTAGTACGGCCCGGGAAATACGAAAGTTAAAACCAGAAATGTATTTAATATTTTTTACCCGCCCTTGTTCGGTGAGCACCTTACCGGTAATCCCCACGCGATGTCCGCCAGGCAAGGTAATAAAACCGTTTCTTAATTCCTCTTCTAAGGCATAGAGAGAGCTTCTGCTTACCAGTTGAGTAACGCGTTCAATGTCTGTTGCATTAACCCGGTAAGCCCCTACTTCTGAGTCCAAAATTGTACCTTGGTGAGAAACGTAACCATCTCCCTGGGCCAACCCCAACATAAGTGGACGCCCCTGGCGAACACGTATTTCTTCAACAGAGTTCTTAATGGCCGCCGGCAAATTACTCAGGATATCACGTAGGTTGGGGGGTAATAACGTGAGAACTTCATCCAGCATCGTTTGCTTGGCATCCAACACCTGCATTGGCCTTAAGATTGACATAGTTTGTCCCTCCCTATGTTATACATATTGGCTGGTGCTCCAAATTATTCCATTTTAAAGTTGCGAGAAACAAAAAAGAGTGCCATAAAGGCACCCAATCATGAAATAAATCTTTCTATACCCACACTGTTAAAAGATGTTAACACCGGGGTACATTTTAGTCTAAGTAAGCTATTGGTTTTGCTTGCCATTGATTACTTGTGGTTGCCGGGCGGAGCTACCGTTGGTTTGTATTCCGGCCAAGCCGTTTTGGTTTTTCTAGCCATAGCGTATTATCTGGGCGGTTATGAAAATGGGCGTCAAAAGAAACGTCCGACACCTATTTACATTTTAGCTTAATAGTGCTACTATGCTCAAAATGAAAGGGGGGCAATCTCTTCCTATGAAGTCTTTAAAGCTAACAGACATAGTAACCGCACTTTTAATGGTGCTTTTTCTGACGGTATACTATTTTTTAACGAAATCTATTCTCAGCTATTCCTCTGAACATATCAATTATATTCCTGTATATATTTGGAAAATGATTTGGACATTACTGTTATCTATTCTTTTTTCGATAGAGTACATCAAAATATTGATTAAACCCGGCAAATTAAAAATTAATTTTGTTTATTTAATCTTGGCCATCCTCATGTTGACACTGTTTATACCTAGAACGCCACTCTTTTACTTCTTTTTTATTAGCCCGGGTATAGAATTACTATTTCTTGTATTCTGGTATAGCTTACTTCGAACTTTTTATAAAGCTGCTAGCTCTTAGAAAAACTTGACTTGCTTGTGCTCTGAAATAACCAAAAAGGTCCTGTGCGAAGTTTCGCACAGGACCTTTTTGGTTATTTCCTATTCATCCATATCAAAGAACCAGCCTTCCATGCCGGCTTCCATAAATTTCACATCTTTAAATCCGGCGCCTTCCAGGATGCGAGCTGCTTCATAGGCCCGGGAGCCCATAACACAGACAGTAACGATTTCCTTATCCCGGGGTACTTGATCCAGTTTATCTCTGAGATCACCCAGGGTAAGCTGCTGCACCCGCTCATCCTTAATGTGGCGCATGTTAAACTGTTGGGGAGTACGAACATCCAGCAAGAGAAAATCCTCGCCGCGCTCCAGTTTTGCTTCAACTTCTTCAGGAGTATAGGTTTTGGCCACACCCGCCAACTTGTTCTTTAAGGCGTTGCCAGTGTGGACCATGGGATCGATAGGCGTATTGAAAGGAGGCGCATAGCCCAGATCCAGTTCCAACAGATCATCCAGGGTGCCGCCGTATTGAATCATGGTGGCTACCACATCAATCCGCTTGGCTACTTCGCCTTTGCCAATGCCTTGGATGCCTAAAAGCTTGCCGGTGTTTTTCTCGACAATCATCTTTAGTAATACTTTATTGCTGCTGGGGTGATAGTGAGTCATATCAAAGGTGGAAACCCGAACAGTCTCGATATCATATCCTAAGGCACGGGCCTGAACCTCACCGAGGCCAGTGCGAGCCACATTCACCTGCATGCAATGCAGTACACCGGTACCCAGGATACCCTTAAAGGTGGATTTGCCACCGGTAACGTTGTCACCCACCACACGCCCCTGGCGGTTAGCATAGGTAGCCATGGGAGCAAAGACTTTCTTGCCGGTGATCAGATTGGTATTCTCGGCGCAATCACCCAAGGCATAGATATCGGGATCGTTAGTCTGCATATATTCGTTAACACTGATGGCTCCGGTTTCACCAATAGTAAGGCCGGCCTCTTGAGCTAGCTTCACATTGGGACGTACTCCCACAGCTAGAATAACGGCATCAGCATCAATGGCACCCTTGTCGGTGATAACACGGGTAACTTTACCCTCTTCACCTTCCAAGCGGAGTACTTTTTCGCCAAAGCGACCTTCAATACCCTGTTCATAAAGATTCTTGTACAGGAGTTTGGCCATATCGGGGTCCAGAATACCCGGTAGCAGAGTATCCCTAAATTCCACCACGGTCACTGCACGCATGGGGTTAAACACCGCATCTAAGGCTTCCATACCAATAAAGCCAGTACCGATAACCACTACATCGTTCACTTCTCCGGCATCCATGGCCTGTTTAATCTTTTCAGCATCGGTTAAGTGGTTGAGGCGATAAACACCTTTTAAATCCAAGTTTTCAATGGGCGGCGTAATGGGATAAGCACCCGTGCCCAAAACTAGTTTGTCATATTCAAAAACTGTTTCTTCACCGGTATCTACATTGCGGGCAACCACTTTTTTATTGGCCCGGTCGATGGAGATAGCCTCCATGCCTAGAAGCACTTCCACACCACGCTCCGCTTTAAAGAAAGCAGGGTCTCTCTTTACACCATAGGCTGTGGAATACAGCTCGCCAAAATCATGAATTTTTCCGGAAAGATAAAAAGGCATGCCACAACCGGCATAGGATATGTGTTTTCCTTTTTCAAGAATGGTAATTTGAGCCTCAGGATCTAAACGGCGAGCTCTGGCAGCAGTCTTAGGACCTGCAGCTACACCACCGATAATAAGAATTTTTTTGCCTGACAAGAGTTTCTCCCCCATTTCGTAAAAGATTTCAACAAATACATTATAATGTCGTTAAATGCTTCGGGTCAATAAGATTGGAATTTACTCCAAATTTAGGTTTGATATTTTTACTAAGTCTTATCTTTTACTACGATGCAAATATCTATTCTAGGTCTGGCTATAGTCCGAGATACTAACTATTCCATCTGAATTTCCACAAAATAATCTAACAATAATCTGTATGACTTTTCCACTACATCCGGGGAGAGACCCTGCTGGACAGCCAATTGGCGTATAGCTGCCACCTGAACCTGTTGTTCCCTTGGGGGGGAGAGCTCCTTGACCGAGACTTGCTGCTCTACTTCTCCTACCCTTTTCACCAGCTTACGTCGCTTGCCAAGCAATTGTACCAACTGCCTGTCAATCAGATCAATATCTGCCCGGAGAGACTGCAGCGTGGCCATTGACGGTTCTTGTTCCTGGACCGGTACCCGCTGGCTGGCCGGATAGCTACCCAGAATGCTGATACCCCGGCTCTCATCCGCCAACTTTTGCAGCACCTCTGCCACCTCAGGCTGACAGCGATGACCTTCCAGATCTATATAAAAAATGTATTCCCCTAAATATGTCTTAGCCGGACGGGATTCAATACGGGTTAAGTTAATCCCCTGCCAGGCAAATTCTTTTAGAATGCTGTGGAGTGCCCCAGGGCAATCAATGGCTGAAACAGCCATTGAAGTTTTATAAGTGCCATTTTTCATAGGAACAGGCTCTGTGCCAATCACCACAAAACGTGTGCAGTTATGAGGCTGGTCTTGAATATTTTTATCAAGGATGGCTAACCCATATCTGTTGGCTGAAGCCAAGGGGGCAATGGCAGCCATGCCATGCCCCCCCTCTTCGGCCAGGCGTTTGGCAGCCAGAGCCGTACTTTCCACAGGCACCAATATCGCCTGTGGAAGATGGCTAGCCAAATATTGACGGCACTGGCTCAGAGCCTGGGGATGCGAGAGCACAGTCTTAATCTCTGATAGAGATATTTCGGACTGGGCTAACAGGTAATGCGATATCGGCAACATAAATTCTGCCTGGATCGTTACCTGGGGAGTTTCTAACAGCAAATCCAGTACTGGATTTACAGAGCCTTCAATAAGGTTTTCGATGGGAAGTATCCCCTCAGAACAAACCCCCTCGATAACGCTCCGGCAAACATCCTCTAACGTATTACAAGGCACCAAGTCCGCCTGTTCTTCTCCCAAATATTGTTGCGCCGCCTGATCAGAAAATGTTCCCTGGGGTCCTAAATAACCAATTTTTCTCATTTTATCCCCCATCTATAGCGCTTTACCCATTGCGGCTGCTACTGGTCTCATTCTTTCCATTAGTTCGGAAAATTCCCGAGGATTTAAAGACTGCGGACCATCGCATAGGGCACGGGCCGGATCCGGGTGCATTTCAACCAAAAGTCCATCGGCCCCGGCTGCCACTGCAGCCAAGGACATGGGGGCAACCAAATCCCGTTTACCCGTGGCATGACTGGGGTCTACCACCACGGGTAAGTGGCTTAAACCTTTAATCAGCGGCACAGCACTAAGATCCAGTGTGTTGCGAGTAGCAGTTTCGAAAGTACGGATTCCCCGCTCACAGAGAATTACCTGCTGATTTCCTTCGGACATAACATATTCAGCAGCCATCAACCATTCTTCTACGGTAGCGGAATGGCCTCTTTTCAATAGAATCGGCTTCCCCGATTTACCGGCTGCTTTTAATAAACGGAAATTTTGCATGTTCCTGGTGCCAATTTGCAGCACATCTATATAGTCCAGAGACATTTGTAGGCTCTCTTCATCGATAACTTCACTTACCGTAACCATGTCAGTCTCCTGTGCAGTTTGAGCCAACAACTCCAACCCTTTTTCTTCCATACCCTGAAAGCTATAGGGAGAAGTCCGAGGTTTGAAAGCACCACCCCGGAGCAATTTAGCACCTGCCTGTCGGGCAGCGTAAGCAGCCTCCATTAATTGCTCCTTACTTTCCACCGCACAAGGACCGGCAATTATCGCTAATTCCTGGCCGCCGATGGTGATACCTTTAACGTTAATAATGGTTCTCTCCTCTTTTACTTCCCGGCTGGCCAGTTTATAGGGTTGCATAATCGGCACCACTTTTTCTACACCGGGCAAAGCTTCCAAACCCATGGACTCAATGACCCGCCGATCACCCACAGCGGCCACCACCGTCCGTTTCACCCCGTAAATCACCTGTGTCAAAAAACCCGCTTCCGTTAGCCTGGCATTTACCTCTGAAATAACTTCTTTACTCACTTGGGGTTGCATAACCACTACCATAGAAAATCCCTCCGTAAATTTTAATCTTTGAAATTTACTAAGGGACGAAAGTCGACAGACTTCCGCGGTACCACCCTTATTGGTCAACGACCCCCTCTGGAGTACAGGACATGCCTCGTATCAAACACGGCTAAAATATAAAAAGCTTCTCATCCCTATAGGGACGAGAAGCTTAAAGCTTGCCGCGTTACCACCCTAGTTGATCTCTCCAAAAGAAAAAGAGACCCCCTTGTGCAGAGTACGGGAACCAAATCCGATACCCCCTTCCCTGTAACGTGGGAACTACGGCCTAACCTACTCTTCGTTCAGTCGGCATCTCCGGAGAGAACTTCAGTCAGCCATGCCTGGAAACGCTTGCAGTCGGTGACGTTTCCTCCCTGTGAGACTGGGATCTGCCCTACTTTTCTCCTTCATAGATATTCGGTATCAATTTTTATCTATTTTATCTCAGTTTAAGACCCTTGGCAAGGAAAAATTCTTAATCCCTAAAAATAACATAAAGGAACAGCGCCTCATAGCCCTGTCCCCTGTAAACCAGTTACGATCACCGCTTATGCTCGTAGCCTTCCATATTTTCAACCTCATCGGCACTGCTATATTGATCATCGTTAATAAAAACCACTTCATCACAGTTTGGACAGGTAACTTCAATAACATCGTCGTCTTCCAAAATGTCTGAGTGGAACATAACTGTTTCACCACAACCGGGGCAGTCTACCTCAACATAATCTTCCTCATCACAGCACTCACAGTCATTTAGATCTTCTTCCAGCGTATAAAGATCTTCATCAATGGTCTCTACATAGTCCTCCAACTGCTCCTGGGCTTCTTCCAAGCCATCCAATTGCTCAGCAAAATCCTGCAGAACGTCGATTATCCCACGGAAGAGCCGACCTTCTTTGCTGTCTGCAGATAAATCCATACCGTCCGATAGTCCTTGTAGATAGGCTACTTTTGATTTTAAAGTGTCCATGCAAAAACCCCCTTTACTTAATACCGTAGATACATTACAGTATTATTCCTCAGTTCAGGGGGTTTTAAACATAATTTGGCTTGTTTCTATCCACGCCCCGGAGGAGGGGCCACTTGCAAGCGGACAACTTCTAGTTCTAAAATTATACCCGTTTAATATAGCTGCCGGTGCGGGTGTCTACCTGCAGTACATCTCCTACGTTAACAAAGAAAGGTACGTTAATTACTGCACCGGTTTCCAGGGTAGCCGGTTTGCCGCCACCGGAGGCGGTA
The DNA here is from genome assembly GCA_946411205.1 of uncultured Desulfotomaculum sp. Lineage (GTDB taxonomy): Bacteria > Bacillota > Desulfotomaculia > Desulfotomaculales > Desulfotomaculaceae > Desulfotomaculum. Next base: position 21,622 of record CAMKDG010000037.1, on the reverse strand, counting down.
TCCCCTTTGATACCCGGTGCGGTATCGGTTACTTCCAGTTCAACGGTGTTGGGTAATTCTACACCCATAATAGCACCATTGTAAGTGGAAATGGTGAGGTTCATGTTTTCCTTTAGCCACTTAACAGCATCACCCATGTCAGCTTCGGAAATAGCAAACTGATCAAAGGTCTCATTGTTCATAACATTAAAGTTTTCACCATCATTGTATAGATACTGGACTGTCTGGCGCTCGATCCGAGCCGGGGGGAATTTTTCGTTAGGGTTGAAGGTTCTTTCAATTACAGACCCGGTACGCATATTTCTCATCTTAGTACGCACAAAGGCAGCACCTTTACCGGGTTTTACGTGTTGAAACTCCACGATTTGGTACACATCATTGTCCACCTCAAGGGTGAGACCGGTTCTAAAATCACTGGTAGAGATCAAATAATTCGCCCTCCTAAAAACTAAAGTTTTAACAATTCAAGTTTAGGTGAAGAGGTAAGTATCTCACAACCTTGTTCGGTTACCAATACACTGTCCTCTATACGCACCCCACCCCAATCGGGCAGGTAAATGCCTGGTTCAATGGTGATGACCATGCCTGGCTGCAGAATGGTATCGTCTTTGGTATTCACACGAGGCCTTTCATGAATCGCTAAACCCACACCATGGCCAGTACCATGACCAAAGTATTCACCATAGCCTCGCTCAGTAATTACCCGACGCGAAGTTTCGTCCACTTCCCTGGCCGGTACCCCTGCTTTAACAGCAGCTAAACCAGCCAACTGGGCCTCCAGCACAATTTCATAAATTTCATGTTGTTTGTTCGTGGCTTCACCCAGCACAACGGTACGGGTCATATCTGAATGATATCCTTGATAGATAGCCCCAAAGTCCATGGTTAGGAAATCGCCCCGTTGCAGTTTCCGTTCACTGGCCACTCCATGGGGTAGGGCCGAGCGTGGACCGGAGGCCATAATGGTATCAAAGGCAATGCCGGAGGCTCCCTGTTTACGCATGAAAAACTCCAGCTCCAAAGCTAATTCTTTCTCCGAGATGCCTGGTTTAATAAAACCGAGAATATGTTGAAAGGCTTTATCTCCAATAGTCATAGCCTGCCGAATAATCGGAATTTCAGCAGCGTCTTTGATCATTCTTAGGTCTTCCACCAGACCATTGCCCGGTTGTAAGGCTACGCCCGGCAACAGATCCTTTAACTCCAAATATTCTTTGACGGTTAGGTGGTTTTCTTCAAAAGATAGCGTATCACCTTTAGATCCCTTTAATACTTGAGTCAAAGAGGCAAAGAGCGATGGTTGCTCTACTTTGATCAACTCATAACCGGGGCATTGTTCTTTGACCTGCTCAATATACCGGAAATCTGTCAGAAAAAAACATTCTTCTAAGCCAACCAGTAAAACCCCAGTGGAACCGGTAAAGCCACTGAGGTAGAATCGATTGTTTGGATCTGTAATCAAAAGATAAGAAACGTCTTGTCGGAACATTTGTTCCCGAAGTCTCTTTACTCTCTGGTTCAAATTTTTTTCCTCCCGGATTGGACCAGGGTTACTGCTGCCCTTAATCCAAGCAGATAACTAGCCGGGCCTAGGCCAACGATTTGGCCCACAGCTACCGGAGCTATCACAGATTGATGGCGAAACTCTTCCCGAGCATGAATATTGGATAAATGTACTTCAATAACCGGAATTTGTATAGAGGCAACGGCATCCCGCAAGGCAAAACTGTAATGGGTATAGGCTCCGGGATTAAACACCACTGCATCCATTAACGAGTGTGCCGAATAAAGTTTATCAATTAAGGCACCTTCATGGTTGGATTGAAAAAACTCTACCTCTGCTCCCAAATCCTGTGCCAATGCCTGCAAGCTGTTATTGATTTCTTCCAGCGTAGCAGAGCCATAGATACCTGGTTCTCGTTTTCCCAAGAAATTTAAATTGGGACCGTGGAGGATTAAAATCTTCATATTTAAATATCTCCCTACAACTAGATAAACGTCATATCTGCGTTACCAGAGCACATTTTACCATATTTTCTATTAATGCGGAAGGGGTTTTTGTAGGGGCGTGCTTTGCACGCCCGAAAATCATGATCTTATGCCATTTTCTTGTGCCGTTATAGAAAATTAACCATCTGTGCATTCGCTTGTCGTAGTAAACAACCTTAGCTGCCGCTTAAGGACAACGAAGCTATACGAACAGTGGGTGCACCCTTGCCACCGAAGAATTCCAAGTCATTCCCTACCGCATCTACTGCACTAAGCAGTTCCATAATATTACCTGCAATGGCTACACCACGAACGGGTTTGGTAAATTGGCCATTTTCAATCCAAATGCCTGCTGCACCTAGAGAGAAATCCCCAGAGATGGGATTCGCTGTGTGCATACCCATCACTTCAGTGACATATAACCCATTTTTAACGTCTTTGATCATTTGTTCCTGATTCATCTTGCCGGGTCGGATAAAGAAATTGGTGGTTCCTACCTCCGGTGTACCTTTAAAGGAACCCCGGACCCCATTGCCGGTGGAGGTAAGTCCCTCCTTGGCAGCGGTATAGGTATTGTACAGAAACCCTTTTAATTGACCGGCATCTATAAGCACTGTTTCGGAGGTGGGCACGCCCTCCCCATCAAAGGGTGCCGAAGCAATTCCTCCCGCCAGGCGCCCATCGTCAACAATGGTGATCAACTCACTGGCAACCCTTTGACCCACTTTCCCGGCAAACAAGGATCGACCCTTTTGGACAGCTTCACCGGACAAAGCCGGGGAAAGTAGACCCAGAAAATTAGTTACAATGTAGGGATCTAACACCACCGGCACCCGCTGAGACTTGACTGGTTTGGCTCCCAACATACGTACTGCCCGCCGGGCTGCCTCTTGTCCAATGGCTGTAGGGTCTAATTCAGCAAATTTCAGACCATACTTCATGGCAAAACCGGTTTGACTGTCTTCTCCTTCTCCAGCCACCAGGGCACAATAAATACCGCAATAGGCCCCCTCATAATGGGCCTGCAATCCCTGCGAATTGACAATACTTACTTCCACTTCAGCATCCTGATAAGCAGCACTTTCAATGATTTTTACTCTTTTATCGTAATTTTTGGCTGTTTTTTCCATCTCCACAGCCATTTTAATCTTTTGCTCCACGGTAGCTGCCCGGATGGCGGAGTCATAGAGAGTAAGATCTGGATACTCTCCCGACACCTGGGGCAGTTTGTAAAACTGATCTGGTTCCGTATTAGAACCATTGGCTAAGGCTTGGTGCACCACCTGGTCTAAACCGCTGGCACTAAACTCCGTAGTGAAGGCAAAGCCCACCCGACCATCGGTAACTACCCTGACTCCCAGCCCCCGGTCCTCAGCCAATTTCATGGTTTCTACTTCTGCGTCACGGATTTCGATAGATAAATCTTTACTACTCAATAAATAGGCTTCCGCCATGGCAGCACCGCTCTTGGTAGCTTTTTGCACAGCATCCTGGGCTATCTGTAAATATTGTTTATTCAAAAAGAATGACACTCCTTTCCCACACATAAGTATTGTTGCCGTAGAACTTTAAATTATTAGAATTTGATTTTATAAGCACTACATACTACCTGCGAAGTGCTTTGGTTAGTAACTGAAAATTAATTACCCCTGAGTAGGTTCTATGAGAACCTATATTTTAGAGTTCGAGTTAAATAAGTTATCCAGTGTTAATTATATCCAAAAAAACAAGCAGTTGTGTAGAATATGTTACCTTTACAGAAAAAAATACTCTATTGAATAAGCTCGTGACTTACCCTTAAACTCTTTTCCCATAGATAGTAAAATGCGTAGCACCTAAAAATATTAGCGATCTACGCATTAGCTACAAAATTTATAACATTCTCACACCCATCAATCGCTTCCTTTAGGATGATGAAGTTTAATCCATTCTTTGGCTACCATGCCATGGGTAATAGTCCCAATTGTTCCAGGGTTAGCAAAGCTACCTAGATAAGCATGACCGATCACTACCGCTATGAGCATAACTGCTGAGACACCATGAATAATCGATGCCCCTAACACCATGTAAACAGAGAATTGCCCTGGGTAAGTTAATAAATAGCCCGAAAATATGAGAAAAATGCTTAAAAAAGTGGTACACCAGAAAAAAAGTTTTTGTCCTGCGTTAAATTTACCGGCGGGAACATGGATTTCTTTTTTGGTTAGATATCCCCCCATCACCTTAAGCCATTCCCAATCGTATTTTCTAAAGGTATTATCTTTAATCCAGATTAGGATTGATACTAATGAAGAAAGGGCAAATAGTGCAGCAAAGAAAAGGTGGATATGTAAAAGAAATTGATAACTTAGACCAAGGGTATTGTAAACAGCAAAGGCTATCCCAGTAATGGCTAACATAATCGTGCTAGCCATCCGCATAAAATGCGACGATATTTCCAGGAAATTAAATCTTTGTATTTCCGGCTTCAATTTACCTAAACTTTTTGCAGTAGGGCCAATCACAATATAATGAGCCACCGCTACTATAAGTACCCCGATAGTTGCTATGACTATTAGTACCCCAATATATTGGATATAAAGATTGTTTAGGCTAATCACTTTACTCTCCCCCTTTGGATGAGTTCTTGATTGTTTTAATAGCTTCAGGATTCGTTATTTCAATTTCTTTCGTTTCTGGATTATCCCCTAAATCTTTATATAGGAGTTTACCAAAACTATGATCCCGGGTGAAATGACCGCGAAGATCTGTAGGATTCTTCCACATAATTTCATCTTGATTAAACTTCTTACGCCCATGACAGGTAGCACAATTTTCTTTAAAGGAGTCTTGTTTTAGCATGTGCCCCTGTTTATTAATGCTGTGGGGAGTATGACAACTTAAGCAATCTAAATAACCGCTGGTGTAATGGTCAGAAACAAACCAATTCCGAACCCCGTAATGGGTATCAGCAATTAAAAAATCTCCCTCTTTAGCCTGCTGTGGCTTGCCCAGCGTGTGACACGTAATACAGGCATTTTGATTAGCAATAATCGTTTCTGGCTTTTTTGTTTGGGCATGGACAGATCCCGGTCCGTGGCAGGTTTCACAACTTAGCCCGGCTTTAAGGTTCTTTGCGCCTACTCCTTTAGTGCTTAATCCAGGACTATGGCAATCTGCACAAGTAGCATAACTTTTAGCAACCCATTCCTTTTCATTCCCATCTTTTATGTCTATGGGGTGTAGCTCATAACCGGCATCAGTCTTCTCTAAAGCAGCTACTCTATGAAAACCTGGAATTCCCTCGATCTTACTGACCACATAGTGGTCCAGCATTACTCCTAGGGAGTTTTTTAAATTTAATTTTTTACTTTGGAGCTCTTCCCCCTCGGCACCAGCCCATATAGTGACATTTTGATCCCAGTTTACAGGATATTTAGCTAAGCTTGTAAAAATATTGGCGTGCGTTGTCATGCCATAGTGCTCGGCAATATTTTGGTGACAACTAACACAGGCATCCGAACCTATATAGGAAGCATTTTTAATCGTCTCCTTATCAGCAGCACATCCTGCTACTAGTAATAAACTAAAACCAGTGATTACTGTTAGGAAAAAGGCCCATTTTTGTTTCATATTTGTGCTCCTTCCAATATGGTAATTTTTTTCATTTTAAATATAATTTTGTAGTTGAATTTATTATAACCAGGAGTTACATTTTTATAGATTATTGCCATTACAGGTGTTGAAGAATATAATAACTGGCAATCTCCGGTTTACATGCAAGGTGGATAACAGTAAAACCACCACACAGAGATCGGGGGCTTAAAGAACCTGACGATAAAAAAAGAGAACGTAACCAAGGATAAATCCTCGGACGTTCTCTTTTTATCTTTAGTAAGAGTTTAGTCCTATAGACGCCAAGTGCTTAGAGCCGGAGAAAGGTTTCCGATAGGTCAAATAAAGTAAAACCGCCCTGAGCTGGGCGGTTAGTGAACAAAGTTTTGCGTTAAGGCAAATAGTTTTCTAGCCGATACCGGATTTAGCTCCTGTACCGACGCCTCTACTATCAGGTTCGGGTCTAAAAGGGCCAATATGGCCACCTTTTCCCCAGTTCGTTGATTTGTATAAAAACCCAATACACAAAATTGCATATCCTCTCCATAAATCTTTCGGGTTACAATATCTCCTATTTTCACCACCCATTACCCCCTAGACTCCTCGTATCCAATCCATACAGGTATAAGGCCTCCTAGCGTCATTCTTACCATAACATATGATGGGTGGTAAAAAGGTGTGTCTGGCCACTTAGCTGTAAATAGCAAAGCGACCCTTTGTTTGGGCCGCTTTTTATTCCTCTGATCAGCTATATTCTCCTAATCCTCTTAATAGCAGGGTTTTTATCATCATCACCATGGGCAGTTCCACCCACCACAATTTCCGGTATGTGCATGGTCGGCTGAGCATCGGAAACCGGTGCACCCTGCCCATCCTTACCGCAGGTACCAATAGTAAAACCCAAATCAGATCCTACCATATCTACAATTTTTAATACTTCCGGTCCATTACCGGTCAGAGTAGCCCCCCGTACCATCGAACCGATTTCTCCATCCTTAATCAAATAACCCTCGGCTACATCAAAAACAAAGTCTCCGGTGGTCGTATTAACCTGTCCACCACCCATTTTCTGAACCAATAGGCCACTTTTGGTCTCCCGAATAATCTTTTCCGGGTCCATTTTGCCCGGAGCAATTAAGGTGTTGGCCATCCTTGGCAAAGGCTTGTGCTGATAGGATTCCCGGCGGCCATGACCATTGGATTCTCTCCCTTCCTTCGTGGCAGTAAGATAATCGTAGAGATAATCTGTTAAAACCCCATTTTCAATCATCGTTACCTTGCGGGAGGGAACTCCCTCATCATCAAACCGGTAAGACCCGTATTTATCTTGTAAGGTTGCATCATCCACCACTGTAACAAATTCAGAGGCCACTAATTGTCCCTTTTGGTCCGCATATACTGACAGATTCCGTTGGGTGAGATCAGCCTCCAAACCGTGTCCACAGGCCTCGTGCACCATCGTTCCCCCAGCCTCTCCGGCCATCACCACCGGCATTTTACCTGCAGGGGCAGGTTTCGCTGTCAGCATTTGAACGGCTCTAGTCGCAGCCTGCTTGGCTACATCCTCCGGATTTAGCCGATCAAACAATTCAAAACCACAGAGACTACCTACCGCATCGTAACCCGTTTGGATGGTATCACCCTCTGCCGCCACCGCATTAACGATTAAACGGGTGCGGATTCTTTCATCTTCCACAAAGGTTCCGTTACTATTGGCAATCATTACCCTTTGCACCGTATCTCCGTAGCCCACAATAACTTGTTTTATTTTTTGTGTATCCACAGCTCGGGCAGCTTTTTCTGCAGCCTTAACCACCGCTACCTTTTCTTCTGTTTTAATGTCTTCGGGACGTTTGGTAAACTGAAAATCGACTACCGGTTTCAGCGTGGTGAGGTCAATCGTAAAATCCTTTTTCCCCCCCTTGGCAGCATGACTGGCAATCTGGGCGGCTTCCAGCAAACCGTCTTTCGTAATGTCATTGGTGTAGGCATAGGCTGTGGCATCCCCGGATAATACCCGAATACCGGCACCTACATCAAGGCCCGAATTAACCCTTTCAATGCGTCCTGCTTCCATACCAACACCGGTTACTTGCTTGTTTTCCACATAAACATCGGCGAAATCGCCGCCGTTTCCTAAAGCCATATCCAATACTTCTTTAAGGATTTGTTTATCTACCAAATCAATACCCCCTAACCAGAAAATCATGGTACTAGTTTAGCTCTTTTATCATTCTATTGTCTACTTTTCTATTCTTATTTATGCCAATATTATACTCCTTTCAGAAAAAAACACGGCACAGCTAGCCGTGGGTTTCTTCCGGAAAAGATCCTTCTTGCATAATTATATTATTTCCTTCCACTGGCTTACCATCAAGATACGGAGAAATTTGGCCTGGATACAAAAAGGGGTTTTCCCGTCCAACTGCCCACTGGCGAATCTCCTCCAGAGCCAATAGGGCGTGTGGATCATGGGCGGAATAGGTCATCAAGACAAAACTTGCTTCCACAGTCCCCATGGCTAAAGGGGAATTTGTTTCGGCATTGATCATTCCCGTTGATATTCCTCCGGGATTGTCATTTTGCTTTTCTTTTTTCGTTAGCTTTGGCTGGGTAATTTTTAAATCCCTAAGTTCAACCGGGTTAGGAAGTATCTTCTGCTGTTCCAAGCTTTTAAAATAACGCAGTATATCCACAAAATCCCCTCGCAGGACCATGCGGAAGGGGGCTTCGTAGTAATCCATTTTATCCTGGATAGGCAAAGGTTGAAAGCCAATAAGTTCTATTTTTTCATGAATGGTTGCTAGGGCAAGTTTGACCATGCCAGCCCCATCAGAAACCTCTGCTTTGAACTGGCTTTCCACTTGTGTTAACTTTTTCTCAGATTGGTGGATGAGATCATCTTGGTTGGCACCAAATTTAGTCAGGGCTTTTACTTGTTTCAACTGCTGTGTTTGTTTCGCCAATTTTGCTTCCATGTCCTCATAGGCAGTAAGCTGCGGTACCAAGATAGCTTGACTAAAGACAAGTCCAAGCACAACTACCCCTACAACCGAAAGCATTATTTTTTGCCGTTTACTGAGCATCTGCAGCATTCCTGTCACTCTCTTTCAGAACCGCATTGATCGTGAATGTAAAGGTGCCATCCTCATCATTCACTTCCATATTGGCTAATTGGACGGAGGAGAAATAACAAAGATTGGTTAAATGCTTTTGGAAAACCCCAATGGAAGGAGTGGTGCCGGATTTTCCCTCGATAATCATCACACTGGGTGGATTGGGTATAATGGTTTGTTCCAAAGAATTTCCCGTAACTGCTTGGGTAGTTTGCTTAGCCGCATTGCCTGGTTGGGCAGGGGTAACGGATTTTTGAGGAAGTTTTGTTTGGTCGTCGACAATTTGTAAACCCGTCAGCCAGAGATCCACCGGCATAGTTAGACTGATATCCTCCAGGGTGGACCCCCATACTCTTCTCATCTCAATAATTCTCTGCAAGGCTGCCACAATTTTTTCGTTCTGTTCTTGTTTTGCCGTCAGCTTCTGTACCTTAGCAGCCTCTACCTGGTACTGTGTCAGTTCGGCTTCTACGTCCTGCAGTTGCTGACGAAGGTTATTGGTATTGTACAAAAATCTTCCATAACCAAGCAGCAGTATGCTAACCAACAGTGAACAAAGGGCACCCATGACCAGTTGACGCTTGTCCACCTTTTTCTGCCAACCCATAAGTTCCGGGGGTAATAGATTAACTTTGTACACTTTTCACCACCTCCCGCAGGGCTAATCCCAAGGCTACTGTGTAGGAGGGGTCTAAGGTTTCGTTGCGTCTATCCTTCATCGGAATCATACTACTGCCAATCTTCACAGGCAGCTTTAATTCTTCGGCCAAAAGTAGATCAATGCCAGAAAAATTTGCGGTACCACCAGTAATCATAATCCTGCTAACGTCATCCTTTTCCTGACTACTGAAAAACTCCAGTGACCTGCGAACCTCTCGGACAAAATCATCAATTCCTCCTCCCAGAAACTCCTGCAGACCAGAGGGATTATCGTTACTAACCGCCTGACGTTCCAGGTCGTTAAAATGTCCCCTCCCGGTTTCAATAGTTTGTCTAATGTTCTGTGGGTCCAACTGCAAATTTCGGGCTAAAGTATCAAAAATGGTCCGAGCGCCTACGGGAAGCAGCCTGGTAAAAACAATTTTCCGATCCTTAACCACAATCATCTGACAGCTGCTGTAACCCAAGTCCAGTAAGGCAGTAACTTCTTTGGGAAAGTCTCTATTCATACCCACGAAAACCCGCCAAATGGCAAAGGCGGGCAAATCAACAGTTGCAAGCTGTAAGTTGGCGAAAGAAAAAGCACGATGATAGAATTCCACCGTCTCTCGAGTAATGGCTGTCAGCAAAATATGATTTTGTTTGTGTCCCTGCGAGTTCTGAGATCCTAGGTTGACATAATCCAGTACCAATTCATCTACCGGCATAGGGATATATTTTTCCGCTTCCCATTTTATCGCTGTTGCTAGTTCCTGGGCCGGCATTTCGGGCATGCGAATATGTCTGGTGATAATCTTAGCCCCTAGGGTAAGGTTGATGGGACACCTTTTAACCGGTTGTTGATCTAGCAGTCTGGTCAACTCAGCCGCCAACCTTTCCTCGGGAAAAGAATTTGCACCTAATTCCTGGGGAGTCTTAATGCTACCATAATAATCAATTTGCACGCCTTGGCCGGATTTACTAATTTGAACTACTTTCAGAAAGCGGCTGCCGATATCAATACCCAAGGCATACTTTTTCTTGGTTAGGAAACTAATTAACGAGGATAAGCCACCTGTCTTTGCCCCTGTCCCGACATGATTTCCCCGCTTAAAATGTGTTGATAGGTTGCGTAAGTTTGCTTTCACCCTAGGATTCCTCTCTCATCACCGGATATTTTTCTTTGCGTATCACTGTAAAGGGAGGTTTTGCTTGATTAAAAAAGGGTAAATTGACCAAATCTGCACTGTAATGAAAGGTATGTAAGGTGGAAATAGCTAAATCTCGATTTACAATAAGAGCACCTGTAACTATAGCCCCAGCAATAAACATGTCGTTATTGGCATAAACCAAAGCTCGAATCATAAAGGGGTTTTGTGCATCCTCTAGATTCCCTAAAACTACATTCCCATTAGCAATCAACGCCATGCTATCGGTACTGTTTGCTGGTTGTAACTCCCCTAGCACAGAGATATCCCCATCCACAACAATCACAACATTACCCTGATAACGACCACTGACATATACTTTTGGTTTTAGGTAGGGTGACTCGATGATATAGATGCCGCTCATTTGGGAAAGATCATATCGTTCATTAGTAGCTTCATTACTAATTTCAATTGTAGAATCACTAGGGCCCAAAGGTATTTTATGATCCTCTGGGGTACGTTGACTATACCACGCAAGGTTCTTGATAAAGGATGGGAACTTTGTTGAAACATGCTTGTTTTGGATTTGATAGGTAAATCTATCTTTATATTCATAACTAAGATCCGGCGGAAAGACTCCTCTCACCACAGAGCCATTAGTTTTTTGAACCACGCCGGATTTTGCAAAGACGTAGCCCTTTACTTCAGAACCGTCCAGATAAATACTATTGCCCAAAACATTTTGTTTTATAGTGATGCCCGCTGCCCGTATATCACTTGCTGAATACAAGCTGCCATTGACTTTCTGTTGGTTTTTGTTTTGGCTGGTATTCGTAATTGTTAGGCCCAAATTCGACTTAATGCTACCGGCAGTGCTATCTTGAAGATGGGCCGTGCCGTTGGTTAAAATGTCTCCTACCGTAGAGGACCGGATGGTAATATTTCCTTCGGAATTAATACTGTTAACCGTGGAATTACTGATAGTAACACCGTTACGACAGGTTATCTGCCCTGCCTTCGAAGCACTTCTCTGGGAATCTTCTTGAATTGTAACAGTTCCTCCGCTGTAAATATCCCCGGCAGTTCCCTTTATGGCAACATCCCCAGCCGCTGTGATCTGACCGACCAGGGAGCATCGATCCAGGCCAAACCCATGATAAGCATCAATATCCACAAAACCAGTGGCAGAAGTAACCTTGCCATTGACCGTAGCTCCCCGCAATCTTGCATAACCGTCTGAATGTAGGTTGCCCTTAATCACTACTTGACTGATATCCGTATAACCTTTTACCGTTATATCAGAATTCATTGTCATACATTGCCCCAACAAATCCCCGCTATTAACAAAATTGCCGCCGACCCACACACCTCGGGTAAAATCCATCTCATTATTCAGTTGAATCACGGCCTCCAAGTATTTGGTGCTATTCCCCAAGGTTCCTACAGATTTGAATCGATATTCCTTCGCTCCTATTTTCTCTATAGATACCGTGTAGGAACCATCCGCAACATTTCCCAGAGCATACTCGGTCAGGGAAGAGGTGGAACTCATACCATATAATTTATCCTGGGCAGTATTCAGCTCAGTAGTTGCTCGAGCCAGGGCATGTTCTAAACCACTTGCCGCAATATAGTAACACTGCAGTTGCTGTTGCCCCAGCACACCTGCTTTTTTATTTTCACTGGCAATAGAAAAGGCAGCGGTACCAAGCAACACCGTAAGGGATATAACCATCATCAATAACAACATGGCATATCCTTGTTCATTTTTACTGATTACCATAAACAAACCCCTTAGTACCGAACATCTCTCATAGATGGCAGGGAAACTTCTGAACTCATCACAATATCTTTAGGCAGAAATTTAGAACCGCCGGTTATGGTTATTCGCACACTGGTGGCATACCAGACGCCCTCTGGAGCATTGTTATAGGGGATGGGTGTATCGATACGCTCCACTTGCAGCTGCTTGATCAACAGACTAATGGTGTTGGCAGGATTAGAACCCACTTTACGAACCAATTCGTTGGTAGCCTCATCCGTGATCTCACTTTGAGCGGGCAGCAGATAGTACGTAACCACCATATCTTGGCCGTTCAACTTGGTGGTGATAAACTCCAATTGACCATTTTGAGCAGACTTCAGTTCCTTACAAGTCATTAATTCCCTGGTCATACGGTCCAGACTTATTCTCAGATTGTCTACAACCTCCGCTCTGATGTCGTTTTGACGAAAGAGGTGGATACTTTGTTGATAGATCATTAAAATGGCTGAAAGGATCACTAACAAAATAACCATTGAAATCATCACTTCAACCAAGGTAAACCCTCGGTTGAAATGGTTACTCTGCTTGTTGGTCAGCTTTAACATCTCGGTTTGTCTTCTCCATAGTTAAAGATACCTGCCTTTCTACCCGGCCAACTAGATAATAAACGATCACTGTGATGGTTTTAGCTTGATAACCCCTGGCATGGGCCGTTTCTTTTACCGTAACAGCATAATCGTATCCCGGCTTATTGGGATAGGTTTGTTTATTTACCGAGTTAATCTCGCCAAAAGGCGTGTTATAATATTGCTCCAGCTTACTTTGCGCTAAATAGAGTGCGGTAGTTGATTGCTCCGCCTCGACAGCCTGCACATTACTGCGAACAAGCAACTCAAATAAGGGGATTAAAACGACCCCCAGAAGTAAGACGCTAATGACAACCTCAATATAGGTAAAACCATTTCTTACTTTTTTCTTAGACAATCAACTCTCCCCTTAGGAATCCTGCGATTTTGGCAATAGATTACTTAGCCGAACTCTGCCCGCTCCGGTGGCAACAATAACATAGAGCCGCTTGCCGGTCACAGCACTAACCAATGTTATCGTACCACCAGTACTAACACCGCCATTTTTACTAATGTTTAATTGGTTATTGTTTAAAGACGTAGCATGGATACTGATGCCTTGGGGCAACTTGATCACTCGCTGCTGATACTGGACTCTATCGGGAGACATTGAAATTACTTCGATAATCGTGTAGGTATTGATACCCTGACCGAATTGGATACTATTGGTCAGAATTGTATTATCTAAAGCCGTTGACTTTTGCTGTAGCGCTCTTATTTCGGTTTGCATTTGTCTGGCGGCTGTGTAAAGTTTGTAATCACTAAAGGGGCGGCTGTAATTAGGGAGCGTCATGGCCACAACTACCCCTAAGATCATCATAACAACTACCAGTTCTACGAGAGTAAAACCCTTTTTCGAACACAAAAAGTGTAAAAGCTTTGTTTTTAAATTTTTCATTTTATGTAAACCTTTATTCTATAAGAAACTGCTGTACCAATGTAAAATCTGGTCTCCCCATAAAAGTGTGATAAAGGCAGCCCACGCCATAAAAGGTCCAAAGGGAATGATGTCCTTCGGAGATTTGATTTTTAAGAGGATTAGGAAAATGCCTACGAATCCTGCCAGAAAACAAGCCAAAAACATGGCCAACAAGGCATTGGGCCAGCCTAAATAAAGGCCAAGCACCGCAGCCAGCTTACTATCCCCCATACCTAGGCCACCTTTGCTGATTAACGTGATCATTAGGAAAAATCCACCGGCAGCAGCTAAACCAGCAAAGGAATTTAGGTAGTCTACGGTTGTGAAAGGCAGGAAGGCTATCCAGGTGAGTAGAAGAAAAATCAGCATTTTATCCGGGATGATGTAATGGTCCAGATCTATGAAGGAAATAACGATCAAAGCAGAAATTAGGAGTACTGCCTGGATAGTAGTAACTATGGAGTAGTCAAGTTTGTAGGCAGTTGTGGCAAATAATAAGCCCGTCAGTAATTCTAGGCTAGGGTAGCGAAGGTTGATGGGACTACTGCAGTAACGGCACTTACCCTTAAGCAGTAAAAAACTCAGTAAGGGCATTAAATCCAAAGGTCTTAGAGTAATTCTGCAGTGGGGGCAAGCTGATGGAGGGTAAACAACAGATTTACCCTTTGGTATTCTTACTACACAAACATGTAAAAAGCTCCCTATTATCAATCCTAAACCAAAAGTGACTATCAGCATATATAATACCTAGCTTATTTTTTGCTGAGGGGGTGTAACCCGCTCCGTTAGGTTGTTAGAGTAGTAGCGGTAGAGGACCCCCAAAAACTACCACTTGGCGTACCAGTTTTTTTAACCTCAGGATTCGTAATACCAGTAGTGTCGCCTGATACCACAATATCGTCATCTGTATTAAGCTGATTATCACTTCCAGGAGAAACTAAAGTAAATGTTGTATTAGTAGCACTCGAAGTACCTGCGTAGTATCGATAGGCATGACCCCAAGGATCGTTAAAGGTTGCCCCTGTGCTATCCCATTTAATACCATTATTTTTCATTACAGTTTCTATGCCCGTTGTGGTATTCGTATCTGCAGTCGGATATACATTTTTTTCAGCATAATAAATAGAAATAATAGTAGCCATTGATTTCAACTCTGCCTCTGCCCGAGCTGTTTTAGCCTTATTAGCCTGTTTGGAGAACTGAGATACAGTAATGGACACCAGAATACCGATGATAACAATCACCACCATCACTTCTACCAGGGTGAAACCTTTTTGTTCCGTAAGCTTTTTCAGTAAAACCGGATACTTTTTCATTCCAGGTCCACCCCCTTTCCTCGGTAAACTATAAAACGATCCGCTATGAAGCACTCATTCCTGCACCGCTGAAGAGGGTAAGCATTGGCAGCAGCATTGAAATCACAATAAAGCCAACGACCAAACCCATGATCATCATCAAAATAGGTTCCAGCAGGGAAGATAATCGGGATACCAGATCGTTGACATCACGGTCATAAAAGATAGCCACCCGTTCCAGTAGGTTATCCAGAGTACCGGTATCCTCACCAATGGCTATCATCCTAGTTACCATGGGTGGAAAGACACCGCTGCGTTCCAGCGGCTCGGCTATGCTTAAACCCTCCCGGACGCTTTCCTCTGCCTTCGCAACGGCATTACTCACCAACTGGTTGCCAGCAGTCTTTTTTACCACTTCCAGTGCCGCCAGAATAGGCACCCCAGCGTGCAGCAATGTGCCGAGAGTTCGGCAAAACCGGGAGATAATCACTTTTTGGTTTAATTTACCAAACAGCGGCAGCCTTAGTTTTAGTTTGTCGGTGACCAGGGAACCTCTTGCGGTCCTGGTAAAACTTCGCAGAGCCAGCAGGCTTACAATTATGCCTACCAAGCCAAAATACCAGCTATGCTGCAGAAACTTACTGATAGCCATAACAATCTTGGTGGGCAGCGGTAATGCTACGTTCATGTCCGTGAGCATGGTAATAAATTTAGGTAATACAAAGGTCAGTAAAGCCGCCAAGGCAGCCAGTGCCAGGCAAATGACCATGCTAGGATAGGTCATGGCTGACTTAACTTTTTCCCTGATATCGTGTTCCTTTTCAAAGTGATCTGCCAGACGAAGCAGTGCTTGATCCAGCACACCGCCTAATTCACCTGCCTCCACCATGCTGATAAAAAGATTGGGAAAGATTTGGTGATAATGCTTTAGCGATTCTGCCAAGGTGCGGCCAGCTGCCAACTGTTCCCCTACTCCTACCAGGGTTTCTTTTAACGTTTTATTTTCGGCCTGCCGGATTAAGATATGAAGAGCCTGAAGAATCGGAATACCCGCTTCGATAAGGGTAGCAAACTGACGGCAAAATACAGCCAAATCTTTAAGTTTGACCCTTGGTAGGGCCACACCCATGCCAACTTTGGCCCAAAATAGTTCCCTTCTCTTTTCCGGCGCAGGTTTAATAGCTACAATATACAAGTTACGCTCCCGCAATTGGGAAGCTACGGTGCTTTCCTGGGGAGCCTCTATAAAGCCTGTCTGCAATTGCCCGGCGTTATCCCTGGCACGGTATGCATATCGAGGCATAAACAACTCCATCTATTGGTTACATCTATCTAAGAAAAAAATTCCAATTATTTTAATTGCAAGTCAAATGTGATAATTCAGTTAACCATATTCTACAAAGAGACAGTTATATCCTTTTATACTTAAATAAAGTGGTTACTTTTTATTTTTTTGCAGAAATTTGACAAACTAAATCATTCTTTTCAGAGCCTCTGTGTCGACACTAAAGGCCAATGCCTGCTCCAGAGAAATTTGGCCGGTTTGATAAAGAGCTCTTAATGAGCCGTCCATGGTTTGCATACCATACTTAGAACCGGTTTGTATTTGTGAAAGGATTTGGTAGGTCTTACCTTCGCGGATTAAATGGCGGATGGCGGGTGTGGCTACCATGATTTCGCAAGCCACGACTCTGCCCTCCCTTTCTAGGCGGGGGATTAGTTGTTGGGAAACCACCCCTTGGATGGTATTAGCCAACATGGTTTTTATTTGCTGCTGTTGGTATGGAGGAAAGACATCGATAATCCTGTCGATGGTCTGGGCGGCACTGGAGGTGTGCAGGGTGGCCAGCACCAAATGACCGGTTTCCGCCGCGGTAATGGCCGTGGAGATGGTTTCGGTATCACGCATTTCTCCCACTAGAATAACGTCGGGATCTTGTCGCAGGGCAGAACGAAGAGCTACGGTAAAATTATCGGTATCCTGGCCGATTTCACGCTGGTTGATCATACATTTCTTGTGGTCATGCAGAAATTCAATGGGGTCCTCCAGGGTAATAATATGT
The DNA here is from genome assembly GCA_946411205.1 of uncultured Desulfotomaculum sp. Taxonomy (GTDB): domain Bacteria; phylum Bacillota; class Desulfotomaculia; order Desulfotomaculales; family Desulfotomaculaceae; genus Desulfotomaculum. The sequence continues at coordinate 4,468 of CAMKDG010000037.1, read as the reverse complement.
AGTCGCTCTTCACTGTTGAGCAGATCAATCATAGCGGCTAGAGTAGTTGATTTACCACTACCCGTAGGCCCTGTAACTAAGAGTAACCCCTGGGGCCGTTTAGCTAATTGAACCAGTACATCCGGCAGACCCAAATCTCGATAGGAAGGGATGCTTTGACCCACCAGCCGAATCGCCAAACTGCTATTACCCCGCTCTTTATAGGCATTAATACGGAAACGACCGACTCCGGCAATGGCATAGGCAAAGTCATGTTCCCCGGTAGCCATAAATGTTTGGAAGCCCTTGAGTAGCATCAGCTGTTTGGCCATAGCATTCATTTGATCGGGAAGTAATTTTACTCGTAAGTCTTCGGGTATCCTATAGTTGTTTCTTGCAAACCAGGGATCATCCACAGGCAGTAATTGACCACTTATTCGAAAGACAGGTAGACAGGCCACGGCTAAATGTACATCCGAAGCCCCTGCCTCGCAGGCTATTGTGAGCAAACGATCTATATCCACACCTGTCTCCCCCTTTTTTTAATCCTCGTCTGAGTAGGCTACGCGCATCACTTCAGAAATGGTGGTTAACCCCTCCATAGCCTTGGCAATTCCATCTTCCTTTAGGGGTACCATTCCCTGTTGCAAGGCCTGTCGTTTAATTTCGTCAGAGGAGGCCTTTTCATTCACCAATTTTCTAATTTCCCGGGTCAACGTTAGGACTTCCTGAATGGCGATCCGTCCTCGGTAACCGGTATTGTTACAAACCTGACAACCCTGGCTGCGGTAAAGACGAACCGGTTCACTAGCTCCCAGCCCCATAAAAATCCTCTCGGGACTATCCGGGGCAGGGATATATTCCAGCAAGCAGCGTTGGCAAACTCTTCTGGTTAAACGCTGAGCCACCACCCCCAACACCGAAGAGGAAACCAAAAAGGGTTCAATGCCCATATCCATCAAACGGGTTAGTGCTCCCACAGCATCATTGGTGTGCAAAGTAGACAGCACCAAATGACCCGTAGTGGCAGCCCGTATGGCTATTTCTGCTGTTTCTTGATCACGAATTTCACCAATCATAATGATATCCGGGTCCTGACGAAGCATCGCCCGCAAGCCAGTGGCAAAAGTCAACCCAGCCTTGGGGTTAACCTGGGTTTGGCTGATCCCCTCCAGCATATATTCCACGGGGTCCTCGATGGTGACAATATTTCTTTTCATATCATTGATTTGCGCTAGGGCTGAATAAAGAGTGGTGGTTTTACCACTTCCCGTAGGACCTGTGAGGAGGAGCATCCCATCGGAGGTATGCAACAATTTTTGGAATTTCTTCTTATTCTCCTGGGAAAACCCCAGTTGCTCAATGTCTGTGACCTGGTTGGCTTGATCCAATACCCGAATTACTATTTTTTCTCCCAAAACCGTGGGCATGGTAGAAATTCTTAGGTCAAGCTCCCGTTCTCCGTACTTGATTTTAATACGTCCATCCTGGGGAACCCTTTTTTCTGCAATATTTAGCTGGGAAAGAATCTTAAACCTGGATGTCAGGGAAGCTCGGGATTTTTTAGGTAGTACCATGCCTCCCCGGAGCACACCATCTATCCGGTAGCGGACCTTCACCCCATTTTCTAAAGGCTCTATATGGACATCACTGGCTTTATCATTGATGGCTTGCCTAATAATCGAGTTCACTAACCGAACAACGGGAGCTTCGTCCATCATCTCATCGGGCTGTTCCAAATGAAGGGCCTGGTTCTCTACCACTTCAAAATCTTGTAATTCCCGTTCCAGTTCCGGCATGCCGTAGAATTTTTGTAATGCGTACTCGAGGTCCCTTTCCGAAGCTGGCACGGTGTCAATTTCCAAGCCAGTGATTAACCGCAAATCATCAATGGCTACTAAATTTAAGGGGTCCACCAGAGCCACGGTAAGAGTGTTGCCCTCCTTGGCTACCGGCAGAGCTTTATATCGATGGACAATAGGTTCCGGGATTAGATTCATTAACTCCGGATTCATCCAATAGCCCGGAGCAACCTGGGGAATACCCAATTGAGCTTCTAACATATTGGTCAAATCCCCTTCTGTAACGAAGCCCAGATTTAAGATTTCCCCCAGCCTATCCCCGGTAGTCTGCTGAATTTTCAGAGCAGCATTTAATTGTTCCTGTGTGATGATTCTATTTTCAATCAATATATCTCCCAGGAGTTTTCTGCTCTGTTTTGGTGGTAGCACGCTAACTCACTCCATTATCAAATAAACCAGACAATTGATCCTCAGGAAAATCCAGGAAAATTTTCGCCTGGCCAATACCTAACGGTAATATTAAGGTCAACTTGCCATTGTTCACTTTTTTATCATGGAACATTAATCTCGTTATACTTTCTGGTTTGAGATCCACTGAAATTGCCGTGGGAAGAGCTACCTTGTCTAATAAGGAATGAATCCGCTGATAATCATGCTTTGCTAATAACCCCTGCTGCAAGGCCAAGCGGGCTGCCGCCACCATCCCCACAGCAACCGCCTCACCATGCAGGTAACGTTCATAGTTCGTCAGAGACTCCAGGGCATGTCCCACTGTATGTCCATAGTTTAAAATAGCCCTGGCACCCTGCTCGGTTTCATCTTGTTCCACCACCGCTGCCTTGATTTTGCAGCAGGTTTCTATGGCATACTCCAGGGCTGCGGTTTCTAGCTTTAATAGGTTCGTGCTATTCTCTTCTAACCAGCTAAAAAACTCGGCATCCCAGATGACTCCGTACTTAATAACCTCCGCCAAACCTGCCCTTAGCTCCTTAGCACTTAGCGTATGTAGCGTGGATACGTCAATCAGTACCAGCTTTGGTTGATAAAAGGCACCGATAATATTTTTGCCCCGGGGGTGATTTACGGCCACTTTCCCGCCAACACTGCTATCTACCTGTGCCAGGAGAGTGGTAGGCACTTGAATGAAAGGAACACCCCGCATGTAGGTAGCTGCCACAAAACCTGCTAAATCTCCCACTACGCCACCACCCAAAGCCAGCACCGCGCAAGTGCGATCAAGGCCGAAAGCAAAGGCTGCATCATAGAGTTTGGCTGCTTGTTCCAGTGTTTTAGAAGGTTCTCCCGCTGGAATTTGGACCATCGTAACGGAAAATCCAGCACCGGACAGCAGGTCCTTTACCTTATTGCCATAAAGCAAGCCAACCTGAGTATCTGTAACCAATAAGATCTTTTTTCCCAGGGACAAAGCAGTTAATTGCTCTGCCAATTGCTGCAACAACCCTGTCCCGATATAAATGGGGTAACTACGATTTGCCAATTCCACTCTAACTGTTCTCATCCCAGTACCCCCTTTCCAGCATAAACTGGATGATCTTGTCCACTATTTCCTCCGGGCTAAGCTTATCAGTATTCATCGTCAATTCGGCCATCTCATAGGCACCCTGACGTTCCTTAAGCAATCGCTGTACCGTTACCGTTAGATTTCCCTTTGCTAGCAGGGGGCGGGTTCGTTTATTTCTTACACGTCGGCAAATGGTTTCCGGAGATGCCTCCAGACAGATCAGCACACCGTTGCGCTGCAGTTTTTCTACATTCCCCGAGTTGAGAACCAAGCCTCCTCCGGTAGCAATCACTAACCTCTCTTTATCTGCCAGTTTGCTCGCCAGCAGGGCTTCTTCTCCCCGAAAACGTTTAAACCCATGCTTAGCAAAGATTTGAGATACCGTAAGCCCGGTAATTTCTTCAATGGCCTGATCGGTATCAATAAAAGCATAATTAAGCCTGCGGGCCAATCTCTTGCCCACGGTGCTTTTGCCTGTTCCCATAAAACCAATCAGAACAATATTTCTCATCTTACACCTGCCTTATGCGATACCGCCAATTCTGAACTCGATCTTTTATCTCTTCCAGGCTATCGCCACCAAATTTTTCAATCATAGCAACTGCCAATTCCCAGGCCACCACCGCCTCTCCCACCACACAGGCGGCAGAAACAGCACAAACATCGGACCTTTCCACGGAAGCGGCAAAGGGTTCCTTGGTTTTTATGTCTACACTGAGCAACGGTTTATAGAGGGTAGGAATGGGCTTCATAGCTGCCCTTACCACCACCGGCTCACCATTACTGATGCCCCCTTCAATACCACCGGCACCATTGGTCTGACGATAAAAACCCTGGTCCTGGGAATAGACAATTTCATCATGCACCTGGGAACCGGGAAGAGCCGCCGCTGCAAAGCCTAAGCCTATTTCCACACCCTTAATGGCCTGAATCCCCATCAGAGCACCTGCTAAGCGACTGTCCAGTTTACGATCCCAGTGGACATGACTACCCAAGCCAACCGGCAAACCATAGGCACGGATTTCAAATACACCGCCCAACGAATCACCCTGTTCCTTGGCTCTGTCTATTTCTTGCATCATAGCGGCCTCTGCTTGACTATCCGGACAAAGAAGTTGGGACTGACTCGCCTTTGCTTGTAACTCTTTCGGCTGCAAGTTTTCTA
>CAMKDG010000036.1 GCA_946411205.1 uncultured Desulfotomaculum sp. | reverse complement strand
TCCCCAGGCTTTGCTGGGAATTGATCTCTTTAGCATGATATCCCGACCATTTGGCAAAAAAGTCTGACTCCGACGCGGAAGCTTTTAACGTTTCGATGATATACAGTCCGGAGATGGAAAAACCCATGACCTTGCCCCTATCTTGAAGCAGCTTAGCGTTTAACGTCTCAATCTTATTGGATGAATAAAGCAGATAGCCAATATTTACAGCAGCGATCAGCAGGGAGATTAGCGCCAGCGGTACGCTGAACTGCAGCATAACCATAAAATAAAAGACAATGGTCAACAGACCGATGGCTGTTTCAGCCAATTCCCGGGATAAAAAACCTGCTACCTCATCATTGCTTTGCATGCGGTTGGCAACATCGCCGGCTGAGCGCTGTTGGAAAAATTCCACCGGTAAGCGAAAGATATGCCAGAAGAACTTACCGGCATTGCTGACAGCCGTTTTAGTTTCCATTTTCAGCAGGTAATACTGCTGCAAGGCAATCAACAGACCCTGCAAAACAGCCGCCACTCCCATCGCCCACAGCAAAGGTTTCAGCCAGTCGTCCTTACCCTTCAGTAAAATATCGTCGATAAAAATTTTACTAAAAGCCGGAACAAGCAACCCCGGAACGACCATGAGCAGTCCGATGATAATCAGATAAATGATGGCAGTCCGGGAGCCGGATAGCCAATTGTGCAAAGAAGCAATGAAACTGTTCTTCTTACCGCTGGGTTGAAATGTGGAACCCGGTACAAAGGTTAAGATTACACCGGTAAACGCCAAATCAAACTCCTCTTCGGAAATGATTTTAGGACCGCTTCCGGGATCATTGATATAAACTTGATCTTTATCGAACCCTTCCAAAACCACGAAATGATTAAAATTCCAGTGAATGATCGCTGGTAGGGGCATAGTTCTCAAGTCTTGAGGTTCTTTTCGGAATCCTTTGGCTTCAAAACCGTATCTCCGGGCAGCTTTTATGATGCTGCCCGCCTTTACCCCATCCCGGGTAACTCCGCAGTCCACCCGCATTTGCTCCAAAGGCAGATATTTTTTGTAATAAGCAAAAATCATAGCCAAGGAAGCCGCGCCACACTCTACTGCTTCCATCTGCAAAATGGCTGGAACTCTTTTTACTTTTTGTCTCGCCCGCAACGTCATCACCTCACACTAGATGGGCAAAAGCTTTTTGATAAAAGGTATCACCATGCTGATTGGCCTTTTTTGCGCAACCTTTACTTCCCCGATACAGAAAGTCCCATCATCTATGACAATGGCCGGACCTTCGGGGGTGGACCATTTATAACCGCTAACGGTAGCGCTATCCATAATCATCTTTACCCGCACCTCAAGCGACGCGCTGTTGCCCGACAACTGCTGCACCAGGTCAGGGTTGCCCAGGGTCAGCGCTATTCTTTGGGAGCTCGCCGGATACTCCGAAACCGCTACCACATTTCCCAGCATAAAACCTTCCTCTTCCTTCTTCACGGTACTTGGGCTTATATTCACTTCCATGCCGGGTATGATTCTTTTTCCCTGCTCCACTGGAACATAAAGAATGGCCTCCAGGGAATCGGTTTGTTCATTTTCTTCCGCTATCGTGCAGACAACACTTCCTGCCTGCAGCATATCGCCTTTCTTGATCTGCATTTCCAGCACCCTGCCAGCAGCACCGGCGATTACATCATTGTTGTTTAACAAGTCTCTCTGCATCTTTTGAATATTTTTTTCCAGATCCGTAATATAAACGGTAATGGTATCTTTCAGCCTTTGTTTTTGGGCTGCAAAAGCAGTCTCTGCTTCTTTCAACTGAGCTAAGGGAAGTTCATTTAAATTGTACTTTTTGGTATTGTAGATCCGAGTCATATACTCTTGCTCCACTTCTAGCAGTTCATCTTGGGAAACAGCCCCTTGTTCATATAAAATTTTATAATTGTTATATTTTCTCAAACCGGCATCGTATTGCGTTTTGGCTAAGGCCAACTCATTTTCGGCATTTGCCTTCTCCGACTCGTAATATTTTTTTTGCGTATTTACGTTGGCCTGGGCTGTCAGGTAGTCTTTATAAATTTCGCTCAACTGACCATATACATTGAAATTAAGCTTGTCACCGCTCAATTCCAGCTTATCTGGATCAATGGTTTTGGCCGCGGCGAGATTTTCTTTGCTCTTATTGATTTCCGCAACCAATCCGATTTGCTCTATCCGGGCGATCACCTGCCCTTTGGCAACCCGATCACCGTCACGAACACTGACATCGGTGACCTGGCCAGCCGCATGATGGACTACTCCGGTAATCCCGCCACCGGAGATAATAATCCCACTACCCACTGCCTTATCGGAAATTCTGCCAAAAATCCCCCACACCAATCCCGTCAAAATCAGCAATCCCACTGCAACCAGCGCCATCCATCCAATGGGGGATACAACGGTTAAGCGTTGATCCAGTTCTTCGGGAGAGGATAAACGATCCAGGGCTACTTTTCGGAAAATCTTGTTTTCTGACATATTGAATCCTTCCTTATATCCATTGATTCAATCCGTATAGCGGAATTGGCCGTCTACAACAACTTTGGTATAAATAGTCCGGCCTTCAATTTCCCCGTTCTCATTAAAACTGACTGCCCCTGAAACAGTTTGCCAGGGCTCCATTTGGCGCAAATATTCGGCCAAGATTGTGGGTGAATAGCTTTTGGTTTCATCCATCGCGTGGGCGATCAGTTGCAGCGATTCATAGCCCTGAATGGCCCATACATCCGGCTGTTCGTGATATTTTGCCTGATATTTTTGTGCGAACCCTGCCAATCGGCTTCTATTGTCAAACGGGCTGTAGGTCGTGACAATCACCGCGCCTTCGGCATTCTGTCCAAGTTCGCCGATAAAATTGGCTACATCCAGTCCGTCCGCGGCTATCACGGCGGTATCCTGGTCCATTTGTCTCAAACGCCTAATAAAATTTGCTCCCTCAGACATATTAAGAGCCAGGAGCACCGCGTCGAGATCCAAAGCCTCCCATTTATCATGGGCAATTTGCAACTGTTCTTCGGTTACCAACCCGGATCTTCTGTCGATCACGATTAATCCGTTGGCCTGGGCTGCTTCATCAATAGCCTTTGCTAGGTTTTCCCCGTACGAACTTTCTTCATAGCAAATCACTACCCGGTGATATCCTTGGCTTTTGGCATAAACGCACATTTTTTCGGCAATCTTTTTATCGCTAGTAATGCTCTGGAAAATATACCGATATCCCTTTTGGGTTAACTCCGGGTTGGATACGGTGGGTACGATGGTTAACAGTTCGGCTTCTTCGTATATTTTGGCTACCGGCAGACAGATATCGGAATACCAGTGTCCGATCACCGCCAGGACATCAGTTTCCCGGCTAAACCGCTGGGCTAGATCAACAGCAGTTTTAAAATTCGCCTGATCATCCACGATTGTCAACTTGATTTTTTTACCGTTGACACCCACTGTATTGATATCATCCCGGGCGAGATTGATCCCCTGCAGAAATTTCGTATTTTGTTCGGCAAATGCCAACGGCACAGGAACTGCGACAACGATCTCGTTCCCTTTCTTCGCCTGCTTCTCCCTTTGCAGGGCTAATTCGTTGGAAGAACAGCCTGTCAGGACAAGTAGTGACACAATCCATAGGATAATGACTTTTTTTATTTGCTTCATATGAAAAACCTCAATTCTCCTCCTTGCCGTGTGTCGGCTCAAACCTGGTAGAAAGGATAAATACCAATAGTAATAGCAAGATACCCAGTGAGATAAGACCAATCCCCGTTCTCGTACCCAGGGATAAAGCCAATCCATAGATCACCGGTCCCGCCATTCTGCTTAGATTAACCATCCCGCTGAAATAAGCGATCCCCTGATGGATTGACAAATCCCTGACTCCTTTTAAAGTAAGAAAATAGGTGGTTTTTAGTGAAACACTGAAGCTCTCGGCAATACCCAATAAAATGATCGTCGCCAGGGCTGCGGCAATCGTGCCAAAAACAATAAATACAGTCAGGGCACAGATCACAATGCTCATGGATACAACCATTCCCTTGATGTTACCTAGCTTTTTCGCAGCATAGCCGGCTAAAACCGGTCCCAAATAGATAATAAAAAGACCATTTAACAAAAAGCCCCTGCTGATGTCGCTCTGAGAAAGACCGTTAGCAAACGCGAACAAGGGGAAATAGTAATCCAGAAACGCACCGCTGATAAAGTAAGGGATAAATATACACAGGAGGAATAAGAGAGTCTTCTTAGCTGTGATAAAATCAGTGAATTTTCCCCAAGCAGAGGCACTGCCGGCTGCTCTTTCTTTAATCTCCAACGCAGTCATAAAACGTCGGACAAAAATAAGCGGGACAATAACCAGGACGGCTGATACATAAAATACTGCCCCGTAACCGATCCGATCCGCCAGCAGCCCACCGATGACAAGCCCGCAGTTCAACCCTGCTATCGCACCCGCACTGTATTCCGCAATGGCTATGTTGGGTTCCGGCAGGGAAACCACCAAACCGCGTAAGGCCATCAAAATATGCCCTAACCCCCAACCGGCTATCCCCCGGGAAATTACAAACAGCAGTTCATTCGCACTAAATCCTGCCAGCAAATTCCCCAGTGCCAGAAGCAGCGTCCCACTATAAAGGACTCTCCGCCATCCCCGTTTAGTAATCGACCAACTTGTCAGAAAGATAGCCAGAATTCCCCCCAGCATCTCCGCCGAGAGTGGTAGGCCCAGGACCACGTCAGTAGACAATCCAGGGACAGGTTGATAAAGATCTTTCATGACAATTGGCACAAAGGTGATCGACATGCAGGCACATAGGTTCACGAAAAAAACTAACGATCTTATCAGCCCACGGCTGACTTTAGGATTGGCCTCAATCCTTTGATCTGTGGCTTGGCTGGGACCCCTGGTCATCATCACGACGACCGCCAGCAAAGTAATCTCTACCATGAAAAAGATCGAGATAACCAGTACTGTCAACATATCCAAAAGAACCTTAAAGATTTGCTGATTCACATAATCATCAGAAACAGTAACCTGGACTTCCTTTGCTAGTGGAGACCCCTGAGTGCCTGATTCGGCAATACGGATATCATCAATCTGCGGTAAGCCGGTTTTTATCGAATTGAGGTATTGATCAAACCCCGTAATATTTTCCAGGTTGAGCCCTTTGGCATAGATATCGTCAATATTTTTTTGCACGATGTTTTGAACAAAATCCCTGCTGGTATACGCCATGTCCGTATAGGCGCTGGTAAAAAGAAAATAGTTTACGCCGGTACAGGTAAGCTGGGCTCCGCCGATTACCATAACGAAGACGATTAAGATTTTTTTGTTTGTCAAGTACTCCTTCTGAAACAATTTGGCTTTAAAAAAGATGACGGCCAATAACAGTAGCGCGATAAGTGTGACACCCGCCGACCAGGTAGCCAAGTGTTTTATGAAATGACTGTTGAACTGTAAAAAAGTGCTCTTGGGGAACACCATAACTAAGTCGGCAGAATGCGTTGGGGAGTTATGATCAGAGGGAATCTGATTAATTCCGATAAATAAGTAAACCTTCTCTTGATAAAAACGGTAGCTTAGATTTTCTTTGACAAAGCCCTGCTGAAAGACAGCCGCCTTCAGAAGTGCATCGGGCAAGTGTCGATCCCGGACAAAGCCGCTTAAATCGTATAAAATATCGCCCTGGGGAGAAACAATGTTGACCTGTTCCAACTCGGGAATAAAGTCTTTTAATTGATTCAGAGTATCCTGCATTCCGTAATAATTATCAATCGGTTTGCCGTACCCAAGTGCGTATTCAATTTTTCGGACAAACTCACTGCCTGCCACCGAATAGGCATTGACGAGAGAGTGATTATAATTGGAGGCAAAAGTTATATAGTTGACGAAGCCGGTAAAAGACATGATCGTCATTAACAGCCCAACAGCTATGATGAGCACTTTTTTAACCAATGGCTCAATCCCCATTCAGCGGCATCATTTTTTCCTGCCTAATTATAAAGAAACAGCTGCCACCAAAACTGCCACCAACCGAATAAATCCTGAAACTCTTGTTTGATCCTGCTTTTCGGGCAGAAAAACAGCTATCTTCATTGATATTGTTCGAAGTTTGGCTCATAATAAAAAAATGGCAATTAATAAGCGGGGTGATGCGGATTGAAATATATGACGCCTAAAGAGGTTGCTGAAAAATGGGGCATTTCTCAGCGCCGGGTACATACCCTCTGCCTGGAAGGTCGCATCAAGGGAGCGGAACGCCATGGCTGGACCTGGATGATCCCGGAAACATCCCAAAAACCGGCGGATGCCAGGACCAAGTCCGAACGCATTCGCCAGCCAAAACAAAACATCCCCACCGTACAAAGTTATCCTGACCGCTCCGGGGCGGACGCTGCAATTATTCCCCGTTCCCGCCTGATGAATAAGCTTTGTCCTCCCGGCAGTAAGCTCACTTACATCCATGCGGACGCCGGGCATGGGAAAACTACCCTTTTGGCACAATACGCTCAAAGCCACAGGGATGTAGTTTGGATCACTTTGGACGAAAGAGCTAACGATCCCCTGTTTTTCCTGCCCCATCTGGAGACTTCCCTGCGGAAAAGGCTGGAACGTTTTGATTTTTATACAACAGACCATATCCCCTTTGCCGGAAGAGATACTTTTGTTGCTACCGTTTTGTCCGCCCTGCTGAAAGCTATCGGTAAAAGAAAATTATCCCTTTTAATGGATGATGTCCATGTGATTCATAACGATACGGTAATCAAACTGCTCACCGCCCTGGCTGTGGCCTGTCCCTCCAATATCTCTTTGCTTATGGCCAGCCGCTATGAGCTGTGGAGCAGTCTGCTACCGTTAAAGATGGCCGGTGGAATCGCCGAATTTACTCGGCATGACCTATGCTTCAGCCGCGAGGAGGCTGAGCAGTTGTGGGGTTTCTTCGATGAGGATATCTACGCCGCTACCGAGGGCTGGATTTTGGCCATCCAATCCTACCGCCTGGCGACAAAAGACGGTAGGATGCTTGCTGCATCGCGCCAGCAGGCAGATCAGGATCTTTACCGTTACCTGTTGAACGAAATTTTACAGCAACTGCCAGCGCAAACGCAGTATTTCCTGAAAGCAACATCCGGTCTGCCCACACTGGAAGCCGGGCTCTGCGACACGCTGCTCCATACCGATAATGCCCGGGAACTATTGGAGAGCTTGGTTCGCCGTAATATTTTCACGGTACGGGTTGCTGCCGGTTCTTATCGCTGTCATGCTCTCTTCCGCGCATTTTTACAGCAAAATGACGAAGGCCTAGGCGATAAAGTCCTGCGCCAGGCCATGGAATATTTTTATACCACTAAGGATTACACGCAGGCTGCCGATTATGCCTTGCTACTACGAGATACAAACGCTGTCCAGGACTGTATCGGGGCCATTCTTGCTAAACCCTTTACCTGGAACCGGACCCGAAATTTGAAAAATTACCTTGACTTTCTGGAAAATCAATCTGTGGATTTATTCCCCCGGACAATGCTGGCCAAGGGCATGATCTTATCCGATCAAGGAAATTTTTATCAGGCAGAAAAATATTTGCGTTCAGCTATTCCTCAGTTGAGCGGCAACGATCAAAACCTTTACCTGCACGCCATGACCCATATGGCCAGGGTACTGCGCAACAGGGTTTCCTTCGAGGAAAGCACCCGCTGTCTCGATAGCCTGCTCCCGTTGCTAAAGGGAGCCCCCATGCAGGATTGGTACGGCGTGATGATTGAGAAAATCTACAACCTTACGCTGACCTCCCACCTCTCCGAAGCCTTGGAACTGATCGAAAAAATGATGGAACAATGCCTGGTGTCCGGCGAACTTGGTGTCAAAGCCTGGTTCGAGCGGTATTTGACGGCAGCTTATTTTTACATGGGCGATTGTGGCAGCTGTGTCAAGGCGTATGAAAAATCCCTGTCTATCCCCCGGGAAGAACAGGACTGGCTGATGCGTCACAGCGTCGGTGCTTATGCAGCCAAGGCTTATCAGGTGACCGGCCAAGAAGAGAAAATACTGCCTATTCTGAAAGCCGAACTTATGCGCTTAAAGGAGTTAGGGCTCTATGAAGAATACAGCATCATTTACCTACTTCAGGCAGAGATTCTCCATTCCACGGAACTCTTAAAGCACTACCAGGGAAAACCCGCCTGCTTTGAACTCATTGATCATTATCTGAATCTGGCAGAGGAATATGCCCTTTTAAACCGCAGTACCCGGGATCACCTTTTGTTTGTACGAACTTGGCGGCTCAGTTCACTCTTGATAGCCCAGCCGGAGAAAGCAGGTCAGTACATTGAGGAGACTCTTTCCTTTCTGGAAAATACCACGCCTTTTTTCCAATCCTTAGCCTGCGGTCGCATGGCCAACGCTCTGGATATCTTGGGGCGGGACATTGAACAATGCAAGCGTCTTTTTAAACAATCCATCCAAATCGGAGAAGAGATCGGAAGCTATGCCTATACCACCATCGCTTACGGAAGACTGGCGGCCATTTATCTGCGGGAAGGGGATAGGGATACGGCAAAGGAATATACCCGGTGCTTTTTGGAGCTTTCCCGTAAGTACAGCAACCGTTATTACATCCGCTTTCAGACGATCTTTCATTCTGTGATGAAGCTGGCCGAAGAGTCCGGCATCTGTCCGGATTTCACCCGCGAAATGCTTGCCTACGGCGGCTATGTGGCCAAACGGGTCTATATCCATACCTTGGGAAGCTTTTATATCGCCCCTACCTACGACAAAGAAGCTCACGTCAAAATCCGAACGCAGAAGGCGCGTGAACTCCTAGCCTATCTGCTGGAACACCCCAAGGGTGTCACCCGCTCGCAGATCACTGCCGATTTGTGGGCAGACAGTGAAGCCGATGTGACCAACCTGTTTCACACCCGCAGGGGAGAAATCCGGCGGGCTTTCGAGGCCTTAGGGGCGAGAAATCCCGTTTTGTATGAAAATGAGAGATACCGCCTGAACAGAGAGGAAATACGCTGTGACCACGATCTGTTCAGGCAGTCGGTGGAAGAATTTCGACAACTGTCCACAACCGAAAATGCCCAAAAAGTGGTGGACCTCTATACCGGACGCTACCTGGATAATCTGGAAGCACTGTGGGCAGAGAATTCCCGGTTACATTACGAGGACAGCTTTCTTGAGGCGGCTGAGACTCTGTTGGCAAGCTATCGGACTTCAGGCGAGAAAATCAAAGCCATGGAACTGCTCCGTCGCTGCACATCTTTAAGTTACCACGGGCACCGTTATGATCCATCAACCGTTATCAGCGGCCCGATAAAATAAGGGTTACAGGGGTCATTTTTTAAAAAACATTTGAATTATTTGGAATTATTTTAATTTTCGAGCTTGCTTTTTTATACAACGCTAGTGATTTTTTCGGTAACTTTTTTAAATTTTTGCAGGGCACTTACAATTAGAAGAGAATACTACAATAAACCGAATGTGAAAGGATGAACATACTATGGAAGAAAATCAAGCATTTGAATTAAATTTATCTGAGGCTACCATGCAGAAATTGGAAGACTATGCAGAGAAAAAGGGTTCCTCTCCCGAGGACGTAGCCGAATATATTATCTACGAATTTCTCCGTAATCAACTGCATGTCATTGAAAAAAGATCTGAGGAAACCGGTGTACCTGTGCAAGAATTAATCAATATGCAGTTTGATCGTCTGCTGGACTATCTTATCAGCCAAGGTAATAACTAAAGACCAAAGGGTGCCAAGGGGAAGGTTCCTTGGCACTCTACAATTTTACATAATCCAGAAAGGACCATTGTAACAATCATGAATGATCAGAAATGTGAACTGATTGAAAATATAGGTAAGCTGCATACCACAGAAATGGGAGTTGACCGTATTAAGAAAAATCTTTCTTTAGATGTGGACAATGTGGTTACCTGGTGCAGGGGTAAAATACAAAACCCAAACGCTACTATCCTTAGAAAGGGCAAAAACTGGTATATCCATATTGATGCCTGTGAAATAACAGTAAACGCTTCTAGCTACACCATTATTACCGCCCACAAACTAAAACGGAATTGAATGGTGTCAAAAGAACCATCTCCCTGGCACTAGCCACCAGAACCTTTCCGGACTGAACTATTTATCGTAAAAACTTCTGCTAAAGATTTTAGCCTTTTCTTCGTCAAATAAATCTTCGATCTCATCAAAGCCTAAACTCTTCAGGAGCGTTAGCACATATTTATTGTCAGCAGGCGTTAAGCTGGAAGCCTCTTCCGCGTAACTGTTGACCAACTCTGTTCCCTGGCCAGGATCAATTAAAACATGGGGACCACCTACACAGCCTCCCAAACAACCCATGCCCTCATAAAAATTAGCAGTGATTTTACCGTCTAAGGCATCCTGCAGCATTTGGCGGCAACCTTTCACACCGTGGGCCTGGATAGCTTTAATTTGGATTTGCTTGTCAGGTCTGATTCTTTTGAGAGTATCCGCTACCGCTTTGCTAACTCCACCCGTACGCGCATAAATTCTGCCAGCCGTGGAGGAATGCTCTTTTTCATCCTCTGACATATCTTGGGGATTAATGCCCATTGCCTCAAAAATCTGCCGCAATTCCTTAAAGGTAATCACCACGTCCACCGCATCCCGCACATCCGGTTCCTTAGCTTCTGCTTTTTTGGCAATGCAAGGCCCGATAAAGACTACTTTAGCCTCTGGATGCAGTTTCTTAACACCCCGACCGCAAGCTACCATCGGTGACACAGAGGGGGTAATATGGGTTGCCAACTGGCTATACACTTTTTTCACCATGGACACCCACATGGGACAGCACATACTTGTTAAGACAAAGTCTCCTTCCCGATGAACATGGGCATCAAACTCCAGAGCTTCCTTGAAGGTTAGAATATCTGCAAACAGGGCTACCTCTACCATACCATAGAAGCCCAACCTTTTTAAGGCGGCCCGCATTTTGCCTGGGGTTACTTCTTCTCCAAACTGGCCAATAAAGGCTGGCGCAATGATAGCATAGACCGGAACTTTGCGATTCCTTAACACTTCCACCAGAGGAATGAATTCTTTTTTATCTACCAGACAATCGTGCTGACAGTTGTTCACACATTCTCCACAGTCAGTACAAATACTGCCGTTAATCACTACATTACCAGATTCATCCCGCTCGATGGCCTCCATCAGACAGGATACCTGGCAATCTCCATTGGCATCTGCGCAACCACAGTTGTTGCCACAATTTTTAACCTTAAAAACAACCCGGTCTGGGTCCCCTCCACCAGTGGCATAGTGAATATATTCCTCTACCTCGTCACTGCCCTGTTGCTTCAGCTGCTGAATTCCCTCTGCTAATTTTCCGTCATAAGCAGATTTTACAAGATCCTTAAAAATATCATCATAGGTAAGCTTTGTCACGGTGGCCTCCAAACTTTCTCTTTTTACCTATTGTGCCACCAAATAGAAAGACTATGACATTAAAATCGTAATGGCTAACTGCCAAAATATCTTTTCATGCTAAACGATAAGCTTCGGCCAGTAACTGAATCGGATGATAAACCTTTGCCCCGGTTAGATGGTGAACTTGCAATTGACACATGCCGCATTCCGAAATAACCTGATCCACGGCCAATTCCTGCACTGCACGGCGAATATTCTGGCCTATCTCCTGGCTAATGGGGTATTTTTCTTTTTTAAAGCCATAACTGCCAGATAAACCACAGCAGCCGGCATCCAAATCTCTTACCTCTAATCCAGGAATGTGCCGCAGCGTTTCTAAAGAAGGAATGCCGCAACTGGCTGCCTTTAAATGACAAGGTTGGTGATAACCCACCCGTTTAGGAAGTTCCTTAAACGCTAACTTTAGTTCGCCCCGTTGATCTAACAGAGTAAGAAATTCAAACGCATCCATCAGGTGCTCATTGAATTGACTGGTGTCAAGTCCAAAGAGCTCTTGATACTCCCGACGTAAAGTTAGGTTACAGCTGGGACAAGTGGTGATAATTCGGTAGCCTTGCTCGATATATTGTTGGAGTTTACTGACGTTTTTTTGCGCATATTCCTTGGCTATATCTAAAAATCCATTGGCAATTAAGGGTAAGCCGCAGCAATTAAATGGTTCAACAGTTAACTCAATATCATGATACGCTAACACAGCGGCCAAGGCCAGGCCAACCTCCGGTGTATTGTAATTGACATAGCAACCCGGAAAGTACAGTACCTTGTCTTGGCTGGCTGTTATTTTTTTCGGCTGAAACATTCCTAAAAAAGTTTTTCGTGCATAGGTAGGCATCGTCATTTCGGAGCTAACACCCATCATTTTCTCTCCCAGTACCCTCAGGGGTTTGATTCCTGCCAACCAGTTCACCAGGGAGGGTGCTAGGCGAGAGGCTTTACCCATTTGTTCTACTCTGGCCAAAATCTTGTCTCTTAAAGGTGCTCCCTGGAGGGCCACATACTCCCCTTTGGCTTTAGCATTCATAGTAGAAATGCTCACTCCCGAGGGACAGGCTACATCACAGTTTTTGCAGTTGCTGCAGTAGCCAATGGAAGGGTGTACCGCTGCTGGCTCCTCCAGGCGAAAGCGTTCTAAATCGGGGCCGTTTTGTTTAGGGCCGGCAAAACTCTCCGTTACCTTGGCTACGGGACAGTGAGATACGCAGATGGAGCACTTAATGCAGTTATCCAGAGCTAGTCTATTTTCCTGTGTCATTATCTCCCCGCCTCCCCCACTAACTTCCCGGCCTTGTAACCACTGGCTAAAGCTACACCGTTCCCGCATTTTTCGATGGGATAGTTACAACCGGCCAAGTTGGCTCCGGTAATCAATACATTCTCTAACAGTACTTGTCCTTGGTCATCCAGTGGTTGTAAGTGGTCATTCACTGCGACACCAAACTCATGAAAGGGTTGCCCTGCCAACGAGAGAAAATCTCGTCTGGACCATTTGCCCTGACAAACTTTAACCGGCAAATCCAAAACTGCTTCCTTGATCTCATTGCTCTGAGAAGTTAGTCCTCCCCCCAGGAAGGAGCCCGTAGCCAACACCATGGCTTGAGCAGAAATTTCCATGCTTTTCCCGTTACTATTTGCGACCACTCCCTGGCATTGTTTTTCAGTAATCCGTGCATCGGTAACCTGACAGCCGATAATTACTTCTACTCCCTGGGTTTTTAGGTGATGCAGCAGTGCCTGCTGTAACCTTTGTCCGGGTAAAGCCGGGGGAATATTGGCCACCTCGTAAACCGAGCAACCCAATTTTTCGCTAAGAACCTCCGTAACCGCATGACCCCGCCGCTCTCCCAAAACGGGTGGGAACAGTACCACCATACCAGGGGTTACGTGGGGTTTTATCTGACTTATGACCTGTTCTAAAGTAACCTGCTTCTCTAAAAGATGGGCTAGGGTGTTGGCATTCAATTCTTGGTTAGCGAGATTTATCATCATGGTTTTTAGGTGACAATTGGCCTGCAAAGATGCATTTTTCTGCAGATTGGTCATCAATACATCCGGATAGAAGTCTTTTAACGCCTGAAAACCTACCACCAATAACTCACTAATCCCCGCCAGGTCGGGCACAGCCATACTTTGAGGCACCAAGTAAGTCGGTCTGAGGGTACCTAGGGCCGTGGGTAACTGCCAGTTACGATTGGTATTTAGATACGCTAGTTTGTTTTGCTGACAAATCTGCAAAAAGAAATCGATACTTTCAGGTAAAACATCCGCTACCTTGGCATAGGGGTGTTCGGGCTTGCGGCTAATCAGTTTAGTTATTTCTGCCAGTGGGTTGGTGCACACTTTATCCGGTTGGTCTATCTGATAGCCCCAAAGGTCGATACACCCCGAAGATAAACCCAGTGCACCCATGCCCTTGGCCACCAGTAAGACTTTTTTATGCTGTGCCGCGGCCTTGGCCGCTGCCATTAAACCTGAGAGACCTGCACCAATTACGAGTACGTCGGTATTTTTTTTCATCATAGCATTCTCTCCATACCAAATAATGAGCAATAAATTGCTGAGGATAGCTGGGCTTCTCGGAGTTGCTGTCCCCAAAGAACCGGCCTGATTCCTTTCCAGCGCTTTTGCAGAAATTTTGTTAAATACTCCCTGTGATTCCCGGCAAATTGTGAGTAGCCACTTAAGGCTCCCAGTGTACGATAACTGCAAAAGGTGCCTTGGCAAGTTCCCATACCCATTCTGGTTTTGCGACGAATATCCCCCAGCGTAAAGCTATCTCCGTCTCCAGCTACCTGGACAATCTCAGCCAGACTGACAACCTCACACTCGCAAAAGATCTTACGTTGATCAGGATTTTTTTCTGCTTCCTCCACCACCCTTTGAAAGCTATCTCCCAAGCGGTCGGCGGCCTTCTTGGCACCAGGTATACCAAAAACTTTTTTTCCCCGTTCTAACCATTGCTCAGACACAGGATTGGTTAGAGATTCTTCAGCCGTACGGCAGGGGGTGCTAACGTCCAGGCGTTTAGCCGCTAAATCCACTGCTTTTTCAGCCATCAGCCGAAAGGTCGTAAATTTCCCGCCGACAATGCTGATGAAACCCTGCAAACCATCCCTCTCCTGGTGATCTATTAGCGCAAAGTTTCTGGTAACAGACCTGCCACCGGCGGTGTTCCCCGCCTGGTAGAGGGGACGCACTCCGGCAAAGGCCCGAATAAGACGGTAATTTTCTAAATCGGGAATCATTTCTTGACCAATTTTAATGAGATCCAACACCTCTCCGTGACCGGGCTTGGTGCAGGCTGCATCATCAACCGTAACGGAGGTAGTGCCAAAAATCGTGATGGTACCGTGGGGGACAAAAATATCCCCATCTCCCGGTGGCCGCAGTCGATTCACAACCTGATTGGTCAATCTATGGTTATAGGCCACCAGCGTCCCTTTATCCTTTATAATATTTAATTCAATACCGGCTAGGGCTGCCACGGCTCCGCCCCAGGCGCCGGTTGAATTTATAATCATCTCACACTCAATGTATTTCCTTTCGCCCGTTAGCTGATTGGTTAGTTCTACGCCCGTCACCTTGCCGTTGCTTTGTTGAATGCCCGTTAGGCTGTGATACGTATATAATTTAGCTCCGTAACGGCGGGCCGAATTTACATTGCTCCACAAAACCCGAAAACCATCCACCGCACAATCGGGAACTTTGAAGGCTCTGGTAATCTGGTGATGCAACACAGGGGTGGTCCGTCGTAACTCCCGAGGGTCCAGCTCTTCTGTTGGGATACCAGACTCAGCACAGGCTGCCAACCATTGATTAGCATATTCGGGATGATCCTCCGGTAGCTGAACAAAAAGTCCACCGGTATTTTCAACACAGTTAGGAGCAATCCGGCGCAAAATCATGTTTTCCTCCAGACACTCCCGAGCCGCTTCTTTGTCCTTGACTGCATAGCGTGCCCCACTGTGTAACAAACCATGAAATCTTGAACTGGTACCATGGGCTAAATCACCCTGCTCTACCAGTATGGCGGAAATACCCCGCAGGGCAAGGTCCCGGAGAATTCCTGTTCCGGTGGCTCCTCCGCCAATAACCACCACCTGAGCTTTTTCTGCTGCCATCATGCATCCTCCGTTCTGGGTCTATGTTAAAAAAAACCGCACAAGAGCAGGAAAAAACTCCTGTCACTGTGCGGCTTCTCCTATTCTCAAGCCAATATCAAGTTATCGGCATAAACACTGTTACTGTGAGGGGGAGCCACACCATCACAGCGTATCCTGCGTGGTGTGGCCGGTCTAGACAATTTTATTCTTCTACATCCCAATCCATAGAACGGGAAACGGCTCTCTGCCAACCCTTATATAGTTTATGACTCTTAGCCTCTTCCATTTGATGCTCAAATTTACGATCCAGCTTCCACCGCTTCGCCAACTCTTCTTTACTTTCCCAGAAACCAACAGCTAAACCAGCCAGGTAAGCAGCACCCAGTGCGGTGGTTTCAATGACCTGGGGTCTTTCCACCGGCACACCTAAGATATCTGCCTGGAATTGCATGAGTAAGTTGTTGGCGACGGCACCGCCGTCTACCTTTAAGGCTTGCAGCTTTATATCGGAATCGGCTTCCATAGCACTTAGAACATCTTTGGTTTGATAGGCCAGGGAATCCAGGGCCGCTCTAATAATATGTTCTTTGGTAGTGCCCCGGGTTAGACCCACAATGGCTCCTCTGGCACGCATATCCCAGTAGGGAGCACCCAGTCCGGCAAAGGCGGGTACCAAGTAGACACCATCGGTATCCTCTACTTTACTGGCAAAGTATTCCGAATCAGGGGCTGATTCCAATATTTTCAGTCCGTCTCTGAGCCATTGAATGGCAGCTCCGGCAATGAAAATGCTGCCTTCCAAGGCATAATCAACCTTACCGTCAATACCCCAAGCAATGGTGGTTAATAAGCCATTTTGAGAATTAAACAGTTTATCTCCGGTGTTCATTAACATAAAGCAACCGGTGCCGTACGTATTTTTAGCCATCCCAGGCTGATAGCAAGCCTGGCCAAAGAGAGCTGCCTGCTGATCCCCGGCAACCCCTGCGATGGGGATCGAATAACCCAGGAATTTATTAGCATCCGTATAACCATATACTTCACTGGAAGGTTTTACTGCCGGCAGCATACTGGCCGGTACACCCAGAATATCCAGCAATTCCTGATCCCAGCACAACTCACGAATATTGTACAGTAAGGTACGGGAGGCATTGGAATAATCGGTGACATGTATTTTACCACCCGTTAGTTGCCAAATAAGCCAGGTATCCATGGTGCCAAAAAGAAGCTCCCCTTTTTCGGCTGACTCACGGACTCCCGGTACATTGTCTAAAATCCACTTCACCTTGGTACCTGAAAAATAGGCATCTACCACCAAACCAGTCTTTGTTCTAAACTTCTCTTCCAAGCCCTGGGCTTTTAATTCATCACAAATGGAGGCAGTACGACGGCATTGCCAGACAATGGCGTTATAGACAGGCTTGCCGGTATTTTTGTTCCATACCACGGTCGTCTCACGTTGATTGGTAATACCAATAGAAGCAATTTCTTCGGGCTTAATTCCAGTCTTAGCCACCACTTCGGCAATTACACCATACTGGGTACTCCAAATTTCCTCTGCATTGTGCTCCACCCAACCAGCTTTGGGATAGATCTGGGTAAACTCCCTTTGGGCTACACCTACAATATTGCTGTCCCGGTCAAAAAGAATGGCGCGGCAACTGGTGGTACCTTGGTCTAAGGATAAAACATACTTTTTCTCCATATCTCCAGCTCTCCTTCTCGTTATTTATCGTAAGAAGCAACAGAATTATTAGAAAAACGTAGCTTGCGCCAAGTCTTTAGACGCCGGCGGAAGCTTAGTTTGCCCTTATGCATAGCGGAAAGTTTACAACTTTCTGATATGCCTAGGCTAAAAAGAATACTTTATAGAATAAACCGCCTAATACACCGCCTATGATCGGTCCAACTACGGGAATCCAGGCATAACCCCAGTCGGAACTGCCTTTACCGGCAATGGGTAAAACAGCATGGGCAATACGAGGACCCAAATCACGGGCCGGGTTAATGGCATATCCGGTAGTACCACCCAGAGACACACCAATGGCCACAATTAAGAGACCAACAACGAAGGGATTGAAACCGTCGGCAAATTTATTGGCGCCAATTGCTAGGATACCTAAGACTAACACAAAGGTTCCAATAATCTCACTGATCAAGTTGCCAAAGGTACTTCTAATAGCAGGTCCGGTGCTAAATACGGCTAGCTTAGCACCTTGATCTTCAGTTGCTTGCCAATGCGGTAGATAATGCAACCATACCACAACAGCACCAAGAAAAGCGCCAATCATTTGAGCAATAATATAAGTAGGCACATCCGCCCAGGGGAAGTTACCAATCGTAGCAAGGGCAATGGTTAAGGCTGGGTTTAAATGAGCCCCGCTAAAACCACCCACACTATAAGCAGCTATTGCTACAGCCAAGCCCCAACCTACGGTGATGACAATCCAACCCGAGTTTTCAGCCTTTGATTTTTTTAGAACAACGCCAGCCACCACGCCGCCGCCAAAAATAATCAGCATCATGGTACCAATAAGTTCAGCTAAAAAAGGTGTCATTTACTGTTCCTCCTCGGTCATAATAAAACTTTCGAGAATCAATAATATCAACTAATTTACTAAAATATTTCCAAAATGTCACTGGGTATAACTTGTAAACAGACCAACCAAGTCTAGTGATGAGGTCTTCTCGTAAACATCACCTACCCCTAAAAAAATAATGACGGTCCATAAACATTCTTTATGAATGTCAATGGAACCGTCTCCTTCTCTCCCGGCCAGGTAGAGTAAATAAAAAAACCCCATAAACAGCTAAGAGTATTAGCTATCAAGGGGGTTATCTCCAAAACTCCAACCAAGTATCAAGTTTTATTATCTAAATTATATAGTGCCCTCAAACACAATGCAAGAAAAATATTAATTTTTAAACAATTTAAATCTCCCAAAGATCTCTACGACTGGTGGAGATAAAATCAATTCCTTTTTCCAAGGCTTCCGCCACATCTTGCTTCGTTTTTAACAAGCCACCGCCAAGAATCGGTAAGTTTAAGGCTTTTTTAGTATCATTAACGACATAGGCTGGTATTGTGGCAGGCAAAATTTCCACCGCACTGGGTTTCACATTGTTAGCAACTCGAATTCCTGTTTTTAAAGATTCCGAGTCCACAATAAATAAGCGCTGGATAACCAAAAGCCCTTCATCTTTGGCATACTTGACCAAATTTGATTTTGTAGTAACAACCCCGGCGACGCCCATTCTTTTTAACAAATGAATGCCGGCTGCATCTTTACCAATGCCCTCAACAAGATCTATATGAACTAAAAATGCTTTCCCAGCTTTGTTAACCCGATTAACCAGGGCAGGCAATTTATTAATATCGCCGTTTAATAAAAAGATGGTCCGAATTCTTTGGTGTCTAATGGCTTCCTCCATATCCTCGTGTCGTCGAATAGCCGCACCAATTTTTCCTTCTGCCATTATCGTTTCTCTGAAATCCATAGCCACCCTCCAGACCTATTACCTTATATAAATTGTACATTTGCCGCTAGTTTCATTCATAAAAGCAGAAAAACTTGGCTTATTTGCCAGCTGATAGCCTTGCTATCTCCTACGTTAAAAGCCTTGCTGCATTTTGCTTGAGCAAGGCTCTCATGATACTATTTTTTTGTTTTCTTACTTGATTTTCTGGCTTTTAAAGAACGTTCTTCTGCCAGTAACTCTTTATCTTTGGCTTGTCCTGAAGCAGTAGATCCTTTTTTAGCTTTGATCAACATAACACCGCTCTTATACAGGAAATACAATAAGGCCAACCAGGACGTAACTTGGTGCAAAACAGCCAACATTGTCATAAACCAGACCGTTTGTTTGTGAATACCAACGGCATAACCAAACCATAAGCATAATACACCAATCAACAATCTCCAGGCCAGGAGGAGCCACTGCAGTTCCTTTTCTGATAAATTACCCTGCTCCCACTGCCACTGAACCAATCCAAACAACAAGGTAAGAACAATAAAGACAGCCGTAAAAGTTAATCGCTTTCTCCGGATCTCTTGGGCCAGAGCATTCAATAACATCCCCCCAGATTGCTAGATTATTTTACCATTATAGCATAGAAACTCACCGGGAGATAAGCCCTTACTCTCCTCCCAATCCAGTATCTAACCGTTTTCTTATCTTCGAAGAGGTTTGACCTTGGTTTTCATGTATCGTATTAAGAAATTCTTTCGTAGCCCGATTGGCAAATTTTAGGTTATTGGCCACAACCGCTAAAAACAACAAGGCATGCATATAGTAGGCCCCGGATAGTTTGGTATGCCATTCATCCACAAACTCACCCATTTCTGCCCAGTACGCATCGTCAACCGGATAGCTTTTTGCCGGTTGCCCCTCAAACAAACTACCCTGCAACTCAGCATTTAATTTTAGAAAATCCTTTTTTCCGTGCTGCAGCATAGCCAGAATAGCTTCAAATTCTGGCGTAATTGGAGGATGGCCCATTTGTTCCCGCCAAGCAATTCTGGCTCCCGTCATCTCATGGATATCTTTGCTTTTATGATAAAGGCTAGCATTAAAATCAATATAGCCTTCTA
Organism: uncultured Desulfotomaculum sp.; assembly: GCA_946411205.1. Taxonomy (GTDB): domain Bacteria; phylum Bacillota; class Desulfotomaculia; order Desulfotomaculales; family Desulfotomaculaceae; genus Desulfotomaculum. Next base: position 10,679 of record CAMKDG010000036.1, on the reverse strand, counting down.
TCAGCTGATCTTGCCAAGGATAGGGCGTCTTATCTTGTCCTAACTGCTCTCGCCACAACTCCAGGTACAAGCGGCTTTCACTTAGTAATTTCTTTACTTCAGCACGTTTGCTTTGATACTCCTCCTCTTGCATCCTCTGTAACTCAAAAAAGCCATCTGCTAACTGAGAGAAAAAATCCACCGACAAGTTATTCAATTGCTGTATTCTAGCGAATAACCGATCCCGATAGCGAGGCGGTGCCACCAGCACATTGACCAATAAACCAGCCGCTACGCCAATAAAAATAACCAAACTCCTGTAAAGGGCTTCGGTAAGGAAGGCTTCTTCCGGAGAACTCAAAATTACCACCATGGGCATGAGTACCATTACCGCATCAGTAAAGCCGAATCTCAAGGCTAACCAAATCGCCAGCGGGGTAGCCACGCCCATGGCCAGGGGTCCCGGTGCCCAAAGGTGGCCTACCAATAAACCAATGCAAACGCCTAGTATGTGTACACTAATTTGTTCTATAGCATTACGGAAAGATCTGCTGAGAGAAGGCTGCACGTTAATAACAGCCGTAATAGCAGCCAGCACCGCATTTAATTCAAGGGTCTTGGCTAGATAAAAAGAAACCGTAACTGCAATAGCAGTTTTGATCATCCGAGCCCCAAAAGGCATTTTTAGTCTAAGAGTCTTTAACCTAGGCATTCCTACTCCCTTTCACTCTCTACATAATCTGACTTCCCAATTGATAACTTCTCATTTCTCAAAGGCTGCCGCATAAAATCCCGCCAAATAACCGGAGGACCAGGCCCACTGGAGATTATAGCCGCCACAGTCACCGTCTATATCGATAATTTCTCCGGCAAAAAATAAACCAGCTACTAATTTGGATTCCATGGTCGAAGGGTTGATGTCTTTAACCTCAATTCCCCCTGCGGTCACCTGAGCCGCCGTCCAGGTATTGGTCCCAATCACTTCAAACCGCCAATTCTGCAGAATTTCTACCATCCTTTGCCTTTCCAAGGCGGTAACTGCCGCCGCTTTTTTATTGGCATCGCAGGCAGCCTCTTTTAATAATACCGGCACCAATTGCTTATTAATAAAACCAACAAAACTAAAGGCCAGTGTCTTATGCGGATTATCCTCAAAGCGTTTTTGAAGGTACGCCGCCAGTTCCTCAGGAGACAGGTGCGTAATGATCCTGACCGTAAGCCAAACTTTCCTGTTTTGCTGCAATCCCAAGCCCGCAAAGCGGCTTAGATCAAAGATCGGTGGACCTGAAATACCGTATTCGGTGAAAAGGATTTCCCCGCTAGCTCTGGCCATGCTTTTATTTTGTACCATAACCTCAGCTTCCCCATCAAATTTTATGCCCTTTATTTGTTTAAGATAAGGAGCCGCCAGTTTTAACTGAACTAAGGACGGAAAGGGTTCTACCAAGCGATGGCCCAGCCTCTCTGCCAATTGATAACCACTGCCGGTGGAACCTAAATTGGGGGCAGCCTTGCCCCCGGTGGCCAGAATAACTGCATCGGCTAAGAAGGTTTGTCCCCCTTTCACCACTATCTGAAAACCCTTCTTGGTTCTTTGCAATTCTTTTACTTCGGTTTCCACCAGGGTTGTCACACCCAATTCCTCCAGTTCATGCCGTAAAACATCCAGCACACTGGAGGCTTGGTTAGAATAGGGAAATACCTTACCCCGATCCTCAATTTTGTGTGTAATGCCCAGCTTTTCAAAAAAATCAATGCATTGATAATTGTCAAAAGCGTTCAAGGCGGTTAAGGCAAACTTCGGATTTGTGCCATGAAAGTGAGAGATATCCATATCTACATTGGTAAGATTACACCTACCGTTGCCGGTGGCAAGAATCTTTTTACCCACCCGCTGATTTCTTTCCAAAATGGTGACTTCTGCCCCGTTTCTAACTGCCACAATGGCTGCCAATAAGCCGGCAGCCCCACCGCCCACCACAAAAACCTTGGTTTGTTTGCTTTTAGCCATGGGTTTCCTCCCTGAAGGGCTGATATTTTTCTGCCACCGCTTCTGCCACTCGGATACCGTCCACAGCGGCAGAAATAATTCCTCCGGCATAGCCGGCACCTTCACCCGCGGGATAAAGTCCGGTAATCGTAGACTCCCTTTGTTCATTTCTTTCGATCCGCAGGGGGGAGGAACTCCTGGTTTCCACACCGGTAAGAACTGCGTCCGGATGAGCAAAGCCCTTCAGTTTTTTATCAAATTCCACCATAGCTTCCCGTAGTGTTTCCACCACATAGGAAGGCAGACAGTGTTTTAGCTCGGCCAAGGTAACTGCCTGGCGATAAGAAGGCACCACCCGACCCAAGGACCGGGAGGGCCTATCCAGCAGAAAATCCCCTACCAGTTGAGCGGGAGCGTGGTAATTGCTTCCCCCTAGGGCAAAGGCTTGCTGCTCCCATTGACGTTGAAATTCAATGCCCGCCAAAGGATGATCACTGGCAAAGTCCTCCGGTGTAACCCCTACCAATAGTGCACTATTGGCATTCCGATCAGACCTGGCATGTTCACTCATACCATTGGTGACCACGCCTCCTGCCTCCGAAGCAGCTGCCACCACCACACCGCCCGGACACATGCAAAAGGTATAGGCAGAACGACCACTGGAGGCATGATGGGCTAGCTTATACTCCGCAGGGCCCAGTTTGTCATGTCCGGCAAACTGTTTATATTGGGCTTGATCAATTAACTGTTGGGGGTGCTCAATTCTCACACCAATGGAAAAGGCTTTCGGAGTCATTTTAGCCCCTGTATCGTAAAGCATTTTAAAAGTATCCCTGGCACTGTGACCAACGGCCAAGATTACCACTTCTGCCGGAATTGTTTCCAAGTTGTTGACCAACACGCCACTGACCTTTCCCTGCTCCACCAACAATTTGGTAACCTTAGCCTGAAAACGAACTTCACCGCCCAAACTGATAATGCGCTGGCGAATCTTCTTAACCACCTCACGCAAAATGTCGGTTCCCACATGGGGCTTATGGGAATAAAGGATCTCCGGGGGAGCTCCGGCAGCTACCAGTTCTTCTAGCACCTTTCGGCAACGAAGATCCCGGATTAAGGTAGTCAATTTACCGTCAGAGAAGGTACCCGCTCCCCCTTCACCAAATTGCACATTACACTCGGGGTCCAATTGACCGGTTTGCCAAAATCTCTGGACGGCTTGCGTCCGCTGGTCTACATCTGCGCCCCGTTCCAACAGCAGGGGGCGGTAGCCCATACTGGCTAAAAGCAGTCCGGCGAACAGCCCGGCCGGGCCACTGCCAACAATCACCGGAGGGTTTTTTAGGCCATGGCTGCCAGTCTCTACATATTGATATGCTAAATTAGGAGAAGGCATCACATCTTTGTCCCTGGCAAATTTCCTTAGCAGCTTCTCTTCATGGACCACCACAGCATCTACGGCATAAATAAAATAAATGTTGTCCTGCTTACGGGCATCCACAGAGCGTTTAAAAATTTTATATTCGATTAGCTCCCCTGCCGGAAGCCTAAGTTTTTTTAGCAACGCCTTTTTAATTTCCGTCTCATCCTGGTCTAAGGATAGCTTTATTCCGGAGACTCTAATCATCTGCAAGTTCCTTTCTGTTCTTACACTTTCAGGACATAACAACTTATAGAAATTATTATACTTTCTTTACCCTATTTTTAAACTTTTTAGTAAAAATTGGGTGTTCACCTGCCTGTGACCTGATTATACCCTAGGGGTAGTCCAAAAATTAGAACGATAATTCCCAGCTGGACTTATAAAGGTTCTCGATCTTTCCTCAAGTTCCTGCTAACAAACCAAAGGCTTTAAATACATACAAACTATAATTATATTCGTAATAGGATGAAAAGCCAAATATAATTATGCGTATTTAGAATTATCTAGCAACAATGTTGTATTGTAACTAATTATGGAATATAATTCATAGTATATAGTTAGTTAATTAAGGAGGTTGCGTTTACATGGCTGAGAAATTCTGTGAAAAAATTAATAATGTCATTACCATTGAACCCAAAATGGATTATGAAACCGGGCAAAAACAGGTTGGTTGGTTATTCTTCACCTGCTATAATTTTTATAGAGATTGCAAAGGTGCCTGTCCTCGGCAGGAACATCTAATCAAAGATAAACAATAATCTTAAAGATCCCCTAGGAGAATAGCATGGCAGAAGAGCATCAAGAAGATACAACAGCTTATGTAGTTTACCTGCTCAAGTGTGCTGATGAAAGCTTATATACCGGCATTACCAATCAGCTAGAACATCGGTTAAAAATGCATGGGCAGGGTAAAGCCAGTAAATACACGCGCAGCAGACTGCCTGTAACATTAGTGCATGTTGAAAGAGGCTATTCTAAAAGTGAAGCCCTTTCCAGAGAAAAGAACATTAAGAACTTACCCCGCAAAAAAAAGCTATTACTATTACAAAATGGTGCCGATTGTTGAATTCAACAACCGGCACCATCTTTAGTTAACAATGAAGGAATGCCCCACATTGTTTAAGACAAAGCCATGACCAAAGGCCTCTTTCAATTTCATTTGCGCCTGAAAGCCGGTGCAGTGGGAGACTGCCAATTTTTCTACCTGCAAATCCTTTAGTTCTGTAATGGTTTGGTCAAGCCTTTCATCGTTAGCTGCTACTAAATGAGTCCCTCCTACCACCGCATAGATCTGCCGCTGACCGGTAACTTGCCGTGCGTAACGTAGAATATTAATTAAACCCGCATGACTGCAGCCCACTACCACCACAATTCCCTTGGCTGTGTCAATCAATAAAGCCTGATCATCCAGCAAGGGGTCGATCTCATATTGATTTTTCTTTTTTACCACAAAATGTGGATTAAGCTGCTCGAAATCTGTTACTCTGGGCACCTGACCACAAAGAATGATGTTTTGGCTTAACTGAACCGGTTCCCTTTGCAAATGAAATTCCGCCCCTAGCTGCTCTAGCTCCTCTTTTTGAAAGGGTATGCCGTTAGGACTATACTGCCCTTCCCCGTTAACCGAGTACTTTTCATCAAAAATTCCCGGGTGTCCATACACTGGCTTAGGACCACTGAGGGACAGAACCTTTTGTAACCCGCCGGTATGGTCGTTGTGACCGTGACTTAAGGCGATGGCCTGAATTTCCCTTAGATCTATTTGCAGGTTTTTTATATTCGATTCCAGAGCTAATCCTTGGCCGGTATCAAAGAGCAGCTTAAAGTCACTGTCTTCAATAAAAAGTGACAGTCCATGCTCCGCCAGAAAATTTCTTTTGGTTACGGAATTTTCGGTAACTACCGTAATTTTTAAGGACATATTTTCTCCCTCTTTCTTTGTTTACTTTTGCACAAAGATAAGCCACTATAAAGACAAAAATTCAAAGTATTTAGAATCCCCATCGAGGCTGGAGCATACATCCCTTAAAAGCTGTGGCATAACAGCCTTGGAAAAATATCTACCAGTAGATTATCTTGTTCTTTAAGGTACTTGACGTCAAAAAGATGACAAATCTATGTCAATTAACCGACTTTTTAAAAATATTCAAAATAATATAATCATTACAACAAGATACCAAAGGAGGTCCCCTAATGAGATATTTAGCTATTGTCAATCCGTTAACGATGATGTTTCTGTACTTTATTGTAGCTCCAACTGTAAAAACCTACAGAACCATTAAATGCGCTATTAATCCTAACGCACCTGAGTGTGCTTTGAACTAAATTGTCACTGGGTAAGAGCACCGCTAGTTGCATGAATAAACTAGCGGTGCTCTTTTTCCACTCTGAAAACCGCCACTTCTTCCCCTTTGAGGTACTGCCACTGGCCGCTCACTCCGGCGGCCCTGGCTCCTAATTCCAGATGCAGCATAGCAATGCCACAATCCAATCTCTTAGCAATATGGTACGTATCCTGAGGCGAATCCAGTTTAATCGTGATGCTGTCCTGCTTCACCACAAATCGCCAGGGTTGGCGGTTTACTGCCGAGGGTGCCAGGCGAGCTGCGGCCAAAGCCGACTCTACCCAAGGGGGCCACTCTCCCCTGGGAAGTCCTTCGGTTAGCTCCGCCAGTTCTTTTCTTTTCTTGCTTTTGGCAAAACCAATCATAATTTTTTCTTCTAACGAATAGTCATGGTCTGTTAAACCAACCGGCGTTACCGCCAATACTTTTTCACCAGGATCAATATTGATCTGCCGAGCCACCACTTCTGGTCTGAAGAATCCACCCACCCAGCAGGTACCTACCCCTAGTTTGGTAGCCTCTAGAATAATCCCCTCTCCCAAATAACCAACTCTCTCCTGGTAATTGGCAAAACCAATATCTCCAATAAAGGCAATGTAGGCTGCGGCACCCTTAATTTTACCGTAAGATCCAACAGCCCCTTTAAAGATGGCCCCGGAATTATCTAAAATCAATTCCGCCCTGGCTTCGGGAAAACGAAACTGCAGGCACAAACGGTCTAGTTCTAAGATTATTTCGTCAGAAAGCCGCTCTGCTTTAAATCTCCTGCGCGATACCCGCTTCGGGATAGCCTGATACCAATCCACTCTAGGAAACATTACATCACCTCAAATTCAAAATACCATAATAATTCTCTGTTTTATCGTTGCTCGGCAGCAGCCACTGCCCTAACATCCTTTAAATAAAACAACACCAATGGCACCAAAATAATTAGAGCACAGAATAGATACATATAGGATAAACCTACCCATTTAGATAAAATCCCTAACAAAATGGAGCCCAGACCAATTCCTAAGTCAAAGGCACTGAAGATGGTGCCATTGGCCGCCCCCCGCCGAAAAGGCTCCACCCGGTTAATCGCCATGGCCATGGCGGTGGGGTGCACAATCCCAAAGCCAATGCCCATGGCCACTGCCGAAGCCCCAAATAACAGCTCTCCCTGGGCCAGAAAGAGTAGCACAAAGGCTCCCGCAATGGCGAAAAAACCCAGCCCCATTACCTTGCCCGGGCCGTTTTTGTCAAAACTCTTGCCGGCAATCGGTCGTATCACCAAAAGTGTTATCGCATAAATAAGGAAATAAATACCGGGGTTTGCTACCTGAATCTCTTGACCATAAAGAATAATGAAAGAAACAATACCACCATAGACCACTGCGGTAAAAAACATTACCAGTGAGAGGGAGAAAACCTTGGGCTCAAAAAAACTAGTGAAAACTAATTTACCCCTATCTTGGCTCGTGGATTCCTGCTTATAGGGGATAACCATAATAGTCAGTAAAGCCGCCACAGCAATGGCAAAGCTAACGATAAACAAAGTGGAAAAGTTGCTACCACCTAAGATTAACAAACCTAAACTGGGTCCAACAGCCATGGCCAGGGTATTCGACAAGCCGTAATACCCCATGCCCTCCCCCCTTCTGGCGGGTGGCACAATATCAGAGGCAATGGTTCCCGCACCTGTGGTGGTAAAACCCCAGGCCAGACCGTGAACAAAGCGTAATAAAAACAATAGTGCTAGGCTGGTGACAAAGTAATAGGCGCCCATGGCCAAGGAAAAAGCTATCAGAGACAGAAACAGGATCTTCTTACGACTGGCAACATCCAACAAATAGCCGGACACCGGACGTACCAACACCGCCGTAAGGGAAAGAATCCCCATCACGTAGCCTACATTACTCTCATCGCCCTGCAACACATTTGTAACAAAAACGGGTAAGGTGGGTAGGAGAAAATAAAAGCTGGTAAAAATCAATAAATTGGCCAAACAAATTAAAATAAAATCCTTGGTCCATAAAGGTGCTTTTGGTTGCATGCGTTCTCCCTTCTCCGGCACTCCCCAACCGGCTAAGCCTTTATCTCTATCAGTATGCCCTGAATTATTCTTCAGCCTTGTCTAAGAACCATACTTCGGGTAAACTGAGATATCGGAGGAGTTTATTATGATTTTACTACAATCTTACAATATTTCTAAGTACTTTGGTGCCAAACAAATACTACATGAGGTAAATGTAACCATTCAGGACCATGAAAAAATCGGTCTGGTGGGTGTTAACGGAGCCGGCAAATCCACATTATTAAAGATTTTAACCGGACAATTAGCCCCGGATGCCGGTGAACTCATGCGTTCCGGCAATTTAACCCTAGGTTATCTGGCACAGGATAGCGGACTGGAATCCGGCCGAACGATTTATGAAGAAATGCTCTCGTTATTTCAACCATTAATCGAACTGGAGCAACAGTTAAGAAAACTGGAAGAGTTAATGGGTGATTCTCAGGTTAAGTCTAACGAGACAGAGTTCCAGCGGGTACTGAATCAATACGATCGTCTTTCGGAAAATTTTCGGGAGCAGGGAGGCTACAGTTATCACTCCTTGATTCGGGGCGTGCTGCAGGGATTAGATTTTCCTGAGGTGGATGACCATTCTCCCATCTCGGTGTTAAGCGGCGGCCAAAAAACTCGCTTGGCCTTAGCGAAAAATTTGCTGCAAAAACCCGACCTACTGATCCTGGATGAGCCTACTAACTATCTGGATATTCATTCCTTGGCTTGGCTGGAACAATATCTACAAACCTACTCCGGAGCTGTGCTGGTGGTATCCCACGACCGTTATTTTCTAGATAAAGTTGTTACCAAGATTATTGAATTGGAATTTGGCCGGGCCATTACATATCCCACCAATTACTCGGGTTTTATTGATTTAAAAAACCAACAGCAGGACTCCTTGTTAAAGCAATTTGAGCAGCAGCAAACAGAAATTGCCAAGGCCAAGGATTTTATTCAACGGAACATGGTTCGGGCCTCCACCACCAAAAGAGCCCAAAGTCGCCTCAAGGCACTGGAAAAAATGGAGTTGATAGAAGGGCCTGCAGCTAAACAAAAACAGGTCTTCTTTACCTTTGATATTAAACTAAAAAGCGGCAATGACGTGCTACAGGTTTCAGACCTCGCCGTTGGCTACGCCGGTGTGGCTTTGGCTAAAAAAATTAATTTCTTAATCGAACGCGGTGAGAGTGTCGCTCTGTTAGGACCCAACGGTATTGGCAAATCTACCTTACTGAAAACGATCGTGGGTGAACTGCCGTCTTTAGAGGGTTATCTGCGCAAGGGAACCAACGTGAGCATTGGTTACTATGCTCAGCAACAGGAAAACTTAAACCTGCAAAAAACAGTGCTGGATGAACTATGGGATGACTATCGCCTAATGGATGAAAGAGATGTTCGAACGATACTGGGGAACTTCCTTTTCCGGGGAGAAGATGTTTATAAAAAGGTGGGCGATTTGAGCGGCGGTGAAAAGGCTCGGCTATCTCTGGCTAAACTGATGTTACAAAAAGCCAATCTGCTGATTCTGGATGAACCCACCAACCACTTGGATATCTTAAGTCGGGAGATTTTAGAAAGTTCACTGGTGGATTACCCCGGTACCATCCTTTTCGTCTCCCATGATCGCTACTTCTTAAATAAAATGGCAACCCGAGTCATTGAATTATCCCCTGCCGGAACGGCATCCTTTTTAGGTAACTACGACTATTATCAAGAAAAGAAAGCTGAACATAATTCTCAAACTACAGAGAAAAAAGAGCTTGCGAAAACCCAATTGGGTAAACAAAGCTACCTGGAGAGTAAAGAGCAGCAACGTTTGGAAAGAAAACGCCTAAAAAGAATTGAAGAATTAGAACAACTTATTAGTGCCACAGAAGAGAAAATTACCCAGATCACAGCAGATCTGGAAAAACCGGAAGTGACTCAGAATTATACTGCCTGTTTAGAGTTGAGTTCCGAATTAAGTGAAAAGAAGCAGGCCTTAGACAACTACTTAGAAGAATGGGTGTCCTTAACCGAAGAATAAGGATACCCTGCACACTTCATCGAATCAGTGTAAGTATGCTTGCCGGATCGAGGGATTGTCCCGCCCGCTGGGTGTACGTCGTTTCATGAAGAGGCAACTGGATAAGGTATTCGATCAACCCGGGTAAACCAAAAATCCTTGTCTGGGGTGGTAAACTGGCGTTAGCAAAATCAAACTTGCCAGGGTTGGCAAAGACAATCACATTTTGGATGGGTGTTGTCATTCCTTGCTTTTCCAGAAGGTTTATCAGTTGCTCCACCTTGCGTTGGTTTTGCTCCACAGGGCTTGCCTGGGGCACCCACATTCTCCCCTGGAATCTGAACCACTCCCCCCTTTCATTGCAGGCAGCGGTATTCCAGTTTTTGGTTTCTATACAGTAAATAACCGGGCCGCCAAAGAGTAAATGGTCAATTTGTGACTTACCCGTGGCCAGAGAGATTTTCACATTATTCGCCACCGTCCACCGATCATCCAGGTAACGCTCCAACGCGGTGGCCACCTGCCATTCTCCGGTCAGGCCTTTGTCCACTTCGCCGGTGGGACTGTTCGGTAGAAAAAGGCTTGCCAGCCACCCGACCAAACCTTTTTTCTGCGGTTTAGTGGTATTGTTAGGGTCGGGCAATTTACCCGGCCATCGGAGAACCTTGGCCATCATGTCACTCCCTTATAAGACATACAGAAATTAAAGACTATACAGGAATACTTTAAAAGATAAATCAAACGAGAGCGCCCTATGGTATAATATTCCTGTACAATAGAAAAGGCTCCTCTAGGGTGGTCTGGCTCATCCCCGGTAGAAGGGGGGTGAGACGATGACAACATTTGAAACATTGATGTTGATGCTAACCTTTGGCATCTTAATCGTGGCTATG